>CAYZGL010000125.1:0-13412 GCA_964477985.1 uncultured Rubrivivax sp.
TGCGGGATGCCTTCGTAGACGCTCATCTCGAGCATCTTCGGGTCGATCAGGATCACGCGCACATCGCGCGCCTCGGCCTTGTACAACAGGCTGAGGATCATCGCGTTGATGCCCACCGACTTGCCCGCGCCGGTGGTGCCGGCCACCAGGCAGTGCGGCATCTTCGCCAGGTCGGCCACCACCGGGTTGCCGACGATGTCCTTGCCCAGCGCGATGGTCAGCAGCGAGGCCGCGTCGTGGTAGATCTGCGAGCCCAGGATCTCGGCCAGCCGGATCGTCTGCCGCCGCGCGTTGGGCAGCTCGAGCGCCATGAAGTTCTTGCCGGGGATGGTCTCGACCACGCGGATGCTGACCAGCGACAGCGAGCGCGCCAGGTCCTTGGCCAGGTTCACCACCTGCGCACCCTTGACGCCGGTGGCCGGCTCGATCTCGTAGCGCGTGATCACCGGGCCGGGCGATGCGGCCACGACGCGCACCTCGACGCCGAAGTCCTTCAGCTTCTTCTCGATCAGCCGGCTGGTCATCTCCAGCGACTCGGGCGTGACGCTTTCGACGCGGCTCGGCGGTGCGTCCAGCAGGTCGACCTGCGGCAGCCTGGTGTCGGCCAGCTCCTTGAACAGCGGCGCCTGGCGCTCCTTGGCCACGCGCTCGGACTTCGGCACCTCGAGCACGGCGGGCTCGATCACCAAAGGCTGATGGCCCGGCAATTCCTTGCGCTCGACGACGATCTCCTGTTCGCGCTGCACCAGCGCGGCCTCGCCGATGCGGCGGTCCTCGGCGCGGTCTTTGCGATGCCGGCGCCGCTCGCGCAGCGTGTCGAACACCGCGCCGATGCGCTCGGCCACGCTCAGCCAGGAAAAACCCAAGCTCAGCGCCATGCCGGCGACCAGGGCCGTGATCCACAGCACGCCCGAGCCCACGAAACCCAGCCAGTGCGCCGACAGCGGCCCGAGCGTGAAGCCGAGCACCCCGCCGGCATGGCCGGGCAGGCGCGACTCCCATTGGTACAGCCGCGTCCACTCCAACGCGCAACTGGCTGCCAGCAGCAGCGCCAGACCCGCCCAGAACGCGGCGCGCGGCAACACCACAGCGACCGCGCCCGCCGCGGCCTCGTCGCGCCCGCGCAGGGACTGCGCCAGCCGCGTCAGCCACGCGCGCAGGCCCACCGGCACCAGCCACCACACCGACCAGCCAAAGACGAACAGACCCAGATCGGACAGCCACGCGCCGATCAGGCCCGCCTTGTTGCGCAGCGGCTCACCGTCGCCCGAAGTGGAAAAGCCCGGGTCGCGCAGGTCGTGCGTGGCCAGCGCCAGCAGCAGCAGCAGCCAAGCCAGTGCCGTGACCACCAGCCAGGCTTGCTGGCGCAGCCGCGCGATCGGGCCGTGGGCGGGTGCGGCGGGCACCACCGGCGCTTCGCCGCGCTTGCGGGTGCTGGGCTTGCGCGTATAGGTGTTGCCGGTTGCCGCGCCATCGGCGCGCAGGGACGCGAGCGGAAATGTCATGGCGCCCGATTATGGCGACGCCACCGCGGCGGCCATCGCCGTCACGCCATGGTGCGACCGCAGCCACCGCCTCGACGCACGGCGTGCACCGCCGCCTTCCGCGCGCCTGCGCTCGCCGGCTTCAGTCGTTTTGCAGCCGCTCCTTGACGATCACCGAGCCGTTGTCCTGGGTCTCGATGTGGCCGCGCTCTTCCAGATCTTTCATCACCCGGCTGACCATCTCGCGCGACGCACCGACGACCTTGGCCATGTCCTGGCGCGACACCTTGTGGCGGATGATCTTCACACCCTTGTCGTCCTCGGCCATGTCGAGCAGCGTGCGCGCCACGCGGCCGTAGACGTCGAGCAGCGCCAGCGATTCGATCTGCCGGTCGGCATTGCGCAGCCGGCGCACCAGCCCGTGCAGCACGCCGTAGGCCAGCGTGGAGTTCTCGGGCAGGCAACGCGCAAAGTCGGCGCGCGCCAGAACCAGCACATCGGTCTGCACTTCGGCACGCACCGTGGCCGAATGCGGCTCGTTGTCGATCAGGCTCATCTCGCCGACATAGGCACCGGCTTCCAGCACCGCGAGGATGACCTCGCGGCCGCGCGAGTCGGAAGTGAGCACGCGGGCGCGCCCGTTGAGCAGGATGAACAGCGCGTTGCTCTTGCGGCCTTGCTCGACGATCAGCTCACCACGACGCAGGCGGCGCTTGACCACGGCATCGGCGATCGACTGCGCCTGCTCGTTGGTCAACATCGAGAACAACGGCACCCGGCGGATCAGGTCCAGGTTGGACATCAATGACATCGGCAGTCCCCTGTCGTGGTTGGTATTTGGTGCAGCGCCGCGCGCCGTGGCGGCGGTCACTACAATTCCCACTATTGTGCCCATTGAGCGCACCGTTTCCTGCCGGTGCGCCCGCCCACGCAGCCTGCGCGTCGGTTCCACGCGACGCCCCGACCTTCGATCCCCATGAGCAGTGCACCCGTTCACGCCAAGGTATTGATCCTGGGCTCCGGCCCGGCCGGCTATACCGCCGCCATCTACGCCGCACGCGCCAACCTCGAGCCGGTGCTGATCACCGGCATCGCGCAGGGCGGGCAGCTGATGACCACCACCGACGTCGACAACTGGCCGGCCGACGTCGACGGCGTGCAGGGGCCGCAGCTGATGGAACGCTTCCTGAAGCATGCCGAGCGCTTCGCCACGAAGATCGTGTTCGACCATGTCAACAAGGTCGACCTGGCGCAGCGGCCGTTCCGCCTCGAAGGCGACGCCGGTCACTACAGCTGCGATGCGCTGGTCATCGCCACCGGCGCCAGCGCCAAGTACCTCGGCTTGCCCAGCGAGCAGGCCTTCATGGGCAAGGGCGTGAGCGGCTGCGCCACCTGCGACGGCTTCTTCTACCGCGGCCAGGACGTGTGCGTGGTCGGCGGCGGCAACACCGCGGTGGAAGAGGCGCTGTACCTGTCGAACATCGCGCGCACCGTACACGTGGTGCACCGGCGCGACAAGTTTCGCGCCGAGCCGATCCTGGTCGACAAGCTGCTGGCCAAGGCGGCCAACGGCAACGTGATGCTGCATCTTTGGCATACGCTCGATGAAGTACTGGGCGACGCCAGCGGCGTCACCGGCGTGCGGCTGAAATCGGCGCAGGGCGGTGCCGATGTCGAACTGGCGCTGCAGGGCTGCTTCATCGCCATCGGCCACCAGCCCAACACCGACCTGTTCAAGGGCCAGCTCGAGATGAAGGACGGCTACTTGCTGACCCGCGGCGGCGCAAACGGCATGGCGACGATGACCAGCGTGCCGGGCGTGTTCGCCGCCGGCGATGTGCAGGATCACGTGTATCGCCAGGCAATCACCAGCGCCGGCACCGGCTGCATGGCGGCGCTGGACGCGCAGCGCTTTCTGGAACAGGGCGACTAAGCTATACTTCCGAGCTTTGCCGGCTTCGGCAAAGCGAAATCCGCGGAGAATGTGATATGGCACGGGTCTGTCAGGTCACGGGCAAGGGCCCGATGGTGGGAAACCATGTTTCCCACGCCAACAACAAGACCAAGCGCCGCTGGCTGCCGAACCTGCAGTACCGGCGCTTCTGGATGGAAAGCGAGAACCGCTGGGTGCGCCTTCGCGTCAGCGCGGCCGCCGTGCGCCTGATCGACAAGGTGGGCATCGACCAGGTCGTGGCCGACCTGCGCGCCCGCGGCGAACTCTGAAACTCAAAGGATCAGCATCATGGCCACCAAAGGCGGACGCGAAAAGATCAAGCTCGAATCCTCGGCGGGCACCGGCCATTTCTACACCACCAGCAAGAACAAGAAGACCACGCCGGGCAAACTGGAGTTCAACAAGTTCGATCCGGTGGCGCGCAAGCACGTGATCTACAAGGAAACGAAGCTGAAGTAGGCCGGTGAACGGATGAACGCGCCGCTTCGCGGCTTCGATCGAACGATGAAAGGGGCCGCTCGCGCGGCCCTTCGTCATTCATGGTTGGCTCGCAGCGCCGCCGTCTACGCTCATGTGTGGGCGGCGCGCAGCTTCAGCGAGAACTGCTGCAGTGCAGCAATGCCGCTGTCCTCGGCGCGCTTGCACCAGCTTTGCAGCTCGGCCACGAGTTGATCGGCCGAGACATTGCTGCGCGTCCACAGCGAGCGCAGCTCTTCGCGCATCGCCACCAGCTTGCCCAGCGCCGGGCTGTCGCCCACGGCCGCGGCCAACAGCGGCTTCTGGCCCTGGGGAATCCTGTCGTCGTCACGGTGCAACCAGCGCTTGGCCGCGCTCATGCGCTTCCAGCCGGCGCTGCGCTGCAGGCCCTGCGCCTTCATGCGCGCCAACTCGGCAGCACAGGTGCGCTTCAACTCGCGCGCGTAGTTGGCCATCAACTCGTAGCGGTTGGCGATGATCGCCTCCAGCGTCTTGCCGTCGGCCGGCGAGCGCACCTCGCCCAGCTTCAGCTGCGGCGGCGTCGTGCGCACCTTGGCCAGGCCGAGCAGTTGCAGCACGCGGATGTACAGCCAGCCGATGTCGAACTCGAAGGCCTTGACCGACAGCTTGGCCGAGGTCGGGTAGGTGTGGTGGTTGTTGTGCAATTCCTCGCCGCCGATGACGATGCCCCACGGTGAAAGGTTGGTCGACGCGTCGCTCGATTCGAAGTTGCGATAACCGCGGCTGTGGCCCAGACCGTTGATGACGCCGGCCGCGCTGACCGGGATCCACAGCATCTGCACCGCCCACACGGTGGCGCCGATGGCGCCGAACAGAGCCAAGTCGATGATCAGCAGCAGCGCCACGCCGGCCCAGGTGCAGCGGCTGTACAAGTGGCGCTCGATCCAGTCGTCGGGCGTGTGATGGCCATACCTGGCCAGCGTCGACTGCACCTTGGCCTCGGCGCGGTACAGCTCGCTGCCCCTGAGCAGCACGGTCTTCAGGCCCCGGGTGGCCGGGCTGTGCGGGTCATCGGCGGTTTCGCAGCGCGCATGGTGCTTGCGGTGGATGGCCACCCACTGCCGGGTCACCATGCCGGTGGTCAGCCACAGCCACAAGCGGAAGAAGTGCGCCGGCAGCGCGTGCAGCTCCAGCGCGCGATGCGCCTGCGCGCGGTGCAGGAAGATGGTGACGCTGGCGATGGTGATGTGTGTGGCCACCAGCGTGTACAGCACCACCTGCCACGCCGACGCGCCGAGCAGGCCGTGGGCCAGCCACTGGACGATGGCGTCGTGCAGTCTCGGGAAGAGGGTCATGGAGCGCTCGGGCAGATCGTGCGGCGACGCAGGGGCCGGGCATTGTATGTAGGCAGCCGGTCAGGCCGCATCGGCGCGGGCACGGCGCTCGTGAGCGTCAGCGCCGCTGCCATACGGCGGCAAAGAAGCCGTCGCTGCCATGCCGATGCGGCCACAGCCGCAGCCGGTGCTGCTCGCACAGCGCCTCGGCGGTGCCGACACCGGCTTCGCTCAGCGCCTGGCTCGCCGGCACCGCCGCGAAGTCGGCGGCGCGCTCGCGCTCGAAGGCGTCGGCCACCTCCTCGTTCTCGGCGCGCAGCGGGCTGCAGGTGGCATAGACCAGCCGGCCCCCGGGCTTGAGCAGCCGTGCCGCGCTGTCCAGGATCGCACGCTGCTTCGCCTGCAACTCCTGCACCGAGCGCGGCGACTGACGCCACTTCAAGTCGGGGTTGCGGCGCAGCGTGCCCAAGCCGGAACACGGTGCGTCGATCAACACGCGGTCGATCTTGCCGGCCAGCCGCTTGATGCGTTCGTCGCGCTCGTGCGCCAGCTGCGCCGGGTGCACGTTGCTCAGGCCGCTGCGCGCCAGCCGCGGCTTCATCGCGTCGAGCCGGTGGCCCGAGGTGTCCCAGGCATACAGCCGCCCGGTGTTGCGCATCGCCGCGCCCAGTGCCAGCGTCTTGCCGCCGGCACCGGCGCAGAAGTCGACCACCATCTGGCCGCGCCGCGCGCCGGTGAGCAAGGCCAGCAGCTGGCTGCCTTCGTCCTGCACCTCGACCTCGCCGCGCGTGAACACGCCCAGCCTTTGCAGCGCCGGCCTGCCCTGCACCCGCAGCCCCCACGGCGAATGCGCGGTGGGCTGCGCGTCGATGCCGGCGTCGGCCAACTCGCGCTGCACGGCCTCACGCTTGGCCTTCAGCACGTTGACACGCAAGTCCAGCGGCGCCGGCTGCAGCAGCGCATCGGCCAAGGCCGTGAAGCTGTCGGCGTCGAGCTGCTCGCGCAGCATGTCGGCCAGCCAGTCGGGCAGGTTGTGGCGCAGCCTGTCGCCCAGGCTCGCCGGGTCGATGGCGCGGCAGCGCTCGAGCCAGCTCTGCTCGTCGGCGTCGAGTGCGCTGCGCAACCAGGCCGCGTCGCCCTGCCAGCCCAGCAAGACCAGGCGCCGCTCGAGCGGGCCGCGGCCCGACTGCGCCAGATGGCTGAACAGCAGCCGCCGCCGCAGCACGGCATAAGCGGTCTCGGCCAACGTGTGGCGCTCGCGCGCACCCAGGGCGCGCTGCGCGCGAAAGAAGATCGACACCACGCTGTCGGCCGGCGCGTCGAAGCGCAGCAGCCGGCGCAACAACTCGGCCGCGAGATCGATGACGGCCTGCGCACGCATCGCGGCATTATCCTCGCCGGCCAGCGCCGGGCCGATCGGCCCGACCGCGAGCCCGACGAGCCCGACGAGCCAGACGCCGCTCTGCCTGCCGCCCCAGCCGACCCACGATGACCTGGCTGAACCAGTTGCGCACCCGCCCGCGGCTGATCGCCTCGGCGCTCAGCGGCTTGGCCGCCGCCTGGCTGCTGCCGCAGACGATTTCGCCGGCGCAGCGTGCGGTGCTGGCCTGGAATGCGGCGATCTGGCTGTACCTGCTGCTGATCTGGGTCGACATGGCGCAGCTCGACCATGGCCGCGTGCGCCAGCGTGCGGTAGACCATGCCGATGGCGCGCGCGTGGTGCTGGCGATCGCCGTCGTGACCTCCGTCGCCTGCCTGGCGGCGGTGATCACCGAGCTGGCCACGGCCCGCGCCGCCAGCCAAACCCATGGCCTGCGCCACGTCGCGCTGGCGCTGGTCACGCTGGTCGGTTCGTGGCTGCTGGTGCCCACCGAGTTCGCGCTGGCCTATGCCAGCCGCTACTACGCTGCCGGCGGCCATGGCATAGCCTTCCCCGGCCAGGCGAAGCAGCGCAGCGCGGAGCCGAACTACGTCGACTTCATGTACTTCTCGGTCACCATCGCCGCCACCTCGCAGACCAGCGACGCGGCCGTGACCACCCGCGGCATGCGCACGCTGGTGCTGGTGCACGCGGTGCTGTCCTTCGCCTTCAACGCGCTGGTGCTGGCGCTGGCGATCAACCTGGCCTCGGGGCTGTTCTAGGGCCCGCCCTCGGGCAGCAGCAGCTGCGCCTCGCCGCGGCACTGGCGCACCACGCCGTGCTCGATGCGCAGCGCACCTTCGACGAACCAGCGCACCGCGCGCGGGTAGATGCGGTGTTCGGTGGCCAGCACGCGTGCGGCCAGCGCAGCGGCATCGTCGCCGGGCTGCACCGCCACCACCGACTGCAGCACGATCGGCCCGTGGTCCAGTTGCGGCGTGACGAAGTGCACCGTGGCACCGGCCACCTTGCAACCGGCATCGAGCGCGCGCTGGTGCGTGTGCAAGCCCGGGAACAGCGGCAGCAGCGACGGGTGGATGTTCAGCATGCGCCCTTCGTAGCGGCGCACGAAATGCTCGCCCAGGATGCGCATGAAGCCGGCCAGCACCAACAGGTCGGGCCGGTGCGCGTCGATCGCCGCGGCCAGCGCCTCGTCGAAGGCCTCGCGCGCGGCGAAGGCGCGGTGCTCGACCACCGCGGTGGCGATGCCGTGTGCGGCCGCGAACTGCAGCCCGCCCGCATCGGCGCGGTTGCTGATCACCGCGGCCACGCGCGCCGGCCAGTGCTCGGCGGCGCAGCAGCGCACGATCTGCTCCATGTTGGAGCCGCGCCCGGAGATCAGGATCACGACGGACTTCATCGGCCGGCAGTGTAGCCAGCGGCATGGCCGGCGCGGCCCGCCTGCACCAGCGCCGCCGCGGCACGAACCGGCCAATAGAATCGGCCTCCTCCCCGCAGCCCCGCAGCCCCGAAATCGCCATGCAACCCCGCGTACTTTCCGGCATGCGCCCTACCGGCGCGATGCACCTGGGCCACTACCACGGCGCGCTGAAGAACTGGGTGCGGCTGCAGGACGAGTACGACTGCTTCTATTTCGTCGCCGACTGGCACGCGCTGACCACGCACTACGAAGAACGCGAGGTGATGGGCCGCTACGTCTACGACATGGTGATCGACTGGCTGGCCGCCGGGCTGGACCCCGACCGCTGCACCATCTTCCTGCAAAGCCGGCTGCCCGAACACGCCGAGCTGTTCACGCTGCTGGCGATGGGCACGCCGCTGGGCTGGCTCGAGCGCGTGCCGACCTACAAGGACCAGATCGAAAAGCTCTCCGACCGCGACCTGGCCACCTACGGTTTCCTCGGCTACCCGCTGCTGCAGGCGGCCGACATCCTGATCTACAAGGCCGCGTTCGTGCCGGTGGGCGAGGACCAGGCCTCGCATGTGGAGCTGACGCGCGAAGTGGCGCGGCGCTTCAACCACCTGTACGGCCGCAGCGCCGACTTCGAGCACCAGGTGGCCGCCGCGCTGGCCAAGCTTTCCAAGGACGACCAGCGTTACTTCGCCAAGCAAAAGCGCGCCTTCGGCGAAACCGGCCTGGCCGAGCCGCTGGCCAAGGGCGAGGCGCTGGTGCAGCGCGCGGCGGCCGGCATCGACGGCTGGACGGCACAGCAGACCGAGCTGCTGCTGGGCCACCTGCGCGGCGCCGGGCGCAGCATCCTGCACGAGCCGCAGGCGCTGCACACCGAAGTCACCAAGCTGCCGGGGCTGGACGGCGCGAAGATGAGCAAGAGCTACGGCAACTCCATCGCCATGCGCGAGGAGCCGGCCGAAGTCGAGCGCAAGGTCCGCCGCATGCCCACCGACCCGGCGCGCGTGCACCGCAACGACCCCGGCAACCCCGAGAAGTGCCCCGTGTGGCAGTTCCACAAGGTCTACAGCGACAAGGCGACGCAGGACTGGGTGTGGCAGGGCTGCACCACGGCCGGCATCGGCTGCCTGGAATGCAAGCAGCCGGTGATCGACGCGATCCTCGCCGAGCAAAAGCCCTGGCGCGAACGCGCCGAGAAATACCTGTCCAACCCCAAGCAGGTGCACTGGATCGTCGAAACCGGCACCGAGCGCGCGCGCACCGTGGCCAAGCAGACGATGCGCGACGTGCGCGAGGCGATGGGACTGTTGTACTGAGTTGTACTGAGCAAGACGATGGATCACAAATCACTCCAACCCGCCACCCTCGCCGCGCAAGCGCTGGGCTGGATCGACGAGCAAACCCGCGCGGTGACGCCGCCGATCCACGTGTCGTCCACCTACCTGCGCGACGCCGACAACCAGTTCCGCTCGGGCCGCATCTACATGCGCGACCACAACCCGGCCTTCGAGCAGGCCGAAGCGTTGATCCGCGCGCTCGAAGGCGGCGCGCAGGCGGCGCTGTTCGCCAGCGGCATGGCCGCGGCCACCGCGGTGTTCCAGGCGCTGTCGCCCGGCGACCACGTGATCGCGCCCAAGGTGATGTACTGGTCGCTGCGCAAGTGGCTGCTGAACTTCGCCACGCACTGGGGCCTGCAGGTCGAGTTGGTCGACCTGGCCGACCCGGCCGCGCTGCGCGCCGCGCTGCGGCCCGGCCAGACCAAGCTGGTGTGGGTGGAAACGCCGGCCAACCCGCTGTGGGACATCACCGACATCGCCATGGCCGCCACCCTGGCGCACGCCGCGGGTGCGCGGCTGGTGGTGGATTCGACGGTGGCCACGCCGCTGCTGACGCGGCCCATCGCCCACGGCGCCGACCTGGTGATGCACTCGGCCACCAAGTACCTGAACGGCCACAGCGACCTCACCGCCGGTGTGCTGATCACACGCGACGACGACGACTTCTGGCGCCGCCTGCGCTCGATCCGCGTCGACATCGGCGGCACCCTGGGCAGCTTCGAGGCCTGGCTGCTGACGCGCGGGCTGCGCACCTTGCACGTGCGTGTGCAGCGCGCCTGCGAATCGGCGATGGCGATCGCCAAGCACTTCGAACACCACCCGCGCATCGCAGCGGTGCTCTACCCCGGCTTGCCGGCCTTCGCCGGCCATGAGGTGGCCAAGCGCCAGATGCAAGGCGGCTTCGGCGGCATGCTGTCGCTGCGCGTGAAAGGCGGCGACCGGGGCGGCGCGGCCGCGGCGATCGCCACCGCCGCCCACGTGCAGCTGTGGAAGCGCGCGACCTCGCTGGGCGGCACCGAAAGCCTGCTCGAACACCGCGCCAGCGTCGAAGGCGCCGACACCCCGGTGCCGCCCGACCTGCTGCGGCTGAGCGTGGGCCTGGAAGATGCCGGCGACCTGATCGCCGACCTGGAACAGGCGCTGGCGCACGCGCCGGCCTGAAGCGCTGGCGCACACGGCGATGCCGCCGCTGCACAGCGACTTCCTGATCGTCGGCGCCGGCATCGCCGGGGCCTCGCTGGCGTACTTCCTGGCGCCGCACGGCCGCGTCACCTTGCTCGAGCGCGAGTCGCAGCCCGGCTGCCACAGCACCGGGCGCTCGGCGGCGCTGTACATGGCCAGCTACGGCACGCCGCAGGTGCGCGCACTCACGCTGGCCAGCCGCGCCTTCTTCGACGCGCCGCCCGCCGGCTTTGCCGATGCACCGATCCTGTCGCCGCGTGGCGCGTTGTTCGTCGCGGCCAGCGATCAAGCCGATCTGCTCGATGCCCACTGCGCGCTGTTGCAGCGCATGTCGCCGGCGGCCAGGCGCCTGAGCCGCGACGAGGCGCTGGCGCGGGTGCCGGTGCTGCGGCCCGAAGCGCTGCTGGGCGCGGCGCTCGAGCCCGATGCCGCCGACATCGACGTGCACGCGCTGCACCAGGGCTTCCTGCGCGGGCTGCGCCGCCACGGCGGCACGCTGGTGTGCGACGCCGAGGCCACGCACATCGAGCGCCACGGCGCCGATTGGCTCGTGCTGGCCGGCGGCCGCGAGTTCCGCGCGCCGCTGCTGGCCAACGCCGCCGGCGCCTGGGCCGATGCGCTCGCGCAGCGGGCCGGCGCGCAGCCGATCGGCCTGCAGCCCAAACGCCGCTCGGCCTTCGTCTTCGCCGCGCCCGCGGGCCTTGCCTTCGCGCACTGGCCCTGCGTGATCGGCGCCGACGAGTCCTGGTACCTGAAGCCCGACGCCGGCTCGCTGCTGGGCTCCCCGGCCAACGCCGACCCGGTGGACCCGCAGGACGTGCAGCCCGAGGAGCTGGACATCGCGCTGGGCATCGACCGCATCCAGACCCACACCACGCTGCGCATCCGCCGGCCCACGCGCACCTGGGCGGGGTTGCGCAGCTTCGTCGCCGACGGCGACCTGGTCGGCGGCTTCGATGCGCGCGTCAGCGGCTTGTTCTGGGTCGCGGCACAGGGCGGCTACGGCATCCAGACCTCGGCGGCAATGGGCCAGGCCTGCGCCGCACTGCTGCGCGGCCAGCCGCTGCCGGCGGCCATCGCCGACTTCGGGCTGACCGCGGCCATGCTCGGCCCGGCGCGGCTGTGCGCAGCTGCGGGATAGGCCGATGCCCACCCCGATCGTTTCGCTGCCGCAGGCCGACTGGCCGTATTCGCAAAGCCTGATGCGCCTGGCACTGGGCCTGTCGCTGGGGCTGCTGATCGGGCTGGAACGCGAGCGCCGCGGCAAGGAAGCCGGGTTGCGCACCTTTGGCTTCATCGGCCTGATGGGCGCGATGGGCGGCGCCTTGGGCCCGGCCTACGGGCTGGCCGCGCTGGGCGCCACCGCGGTGCTGGTGCTGATCCTCAACGTGTCGTCGCTGCGCGCCGAGCAGGGCACCGAGCTGACGACCTCGGCCGCGATGATGGTCACCGCGATGGCCGGCATCCTGTGCGGGCAGGGCCACACGCTGCCGCCGGCGGCGGTGATGGTGATCGCCGCGGCGCTGCTGGCGTGGAAGGAGCGGCTGGCCGACTTCTCGATGGGCGTGTCCGAGGGCGAGATCCGCTCGGCGCTGCTGCTGGCGATCCTGGCCATCGTCATCTACCCGGCGCTGCCCACCGGCCCGGTGGGGCCGTGGCGCCTGATCGAACCGCGCTACGCCTGGGTCACGGTGATCCTGATTGCCGGCATCGGCTTCTTCAACTACGTGCTGTGGAAGATGTACGGCACGCGCGGCACCGAGCTGTCGGGCTTCTTCGGCGGCCTGATCAACAGCAACTTCACGGTGATCGAGCTGTCCGAGCGCGTGCGCGACGTGGGCGAGGCCTTCGTGCCCACCGCCTACCGCGGCATCCTGCTGGCCACCACGGCGATGGTCGCGCGCAACGCCACCTTGCTGCTGATCCTGGCGCCGCAGGCGCTGGCCGGCGCGCTGTCGGCCTTCGCGCTGATGGCGCTGGTCAACGTGGCGCTGGTGGTGCGCAGCATGCACGGGCGGCGCGGCCGGCTGGGCGCGGCCTCGCCCGACATCCACCTCGACCTGCCCTTCTCCTTGCCGCAGGCGCTGAAGTACGGCGCCATCTTCCTCGTGCTGCACGTGGTGGGTGCGATCACGCAGCGCCACTTCGGCGATGCCGGCTTCTACATCGTCAGCGTGGTCGGCGGCCTGCTGTCCAGCGCCAGCGCGGTGGCGGCCGCGGCCACGCTGGCCGAGCAGGGCAGCATCACGCCGGCCACCGCCGGCGTGGGCGCGGTGCTGGCCTCGTTCACCAGCCTGGTGTTCAGCCTGAGCTTCGTGCTGCGCACGCGCAGCCAGGCGCTGGTGCGCACGCTGAGCCTGTCGATGGTGGCGGTGGGCGTGGCCGGCGTGGTGGGTTTGCTGCTGAGCCACTGGGCGCAGCCTTTCGTGCTGCGCGTGGTCGACTTCGCGCGCACGGCGCAGCCCTGAGCGGCCGCGCCGCGCGCGCGGCGGCTCAGCGCGGCAGGCCGATCACCGTGCCTTCGCGCCGGCCGTCGGCCGCGCCGTACTGCTTGCCGCTCTTCGGGTCGACCAGCACCGCCTGCACCGAGCCGATGTCCGACGGCGCGCCCACCGTGTAGCCCAGCGCCTTCAACGCATCGACCGTGGCCTGCGCCAGCGGCGCGGCGGGCGCGACGCCGTTGTCGCGCGAGATGCCGCTGCCGGTGCCGGTGATCGACACGCGCGGCGCGTCGATCGCCTGCTGCAGCGTCATGCCGTGGTCGATCAGGTTCAGCGTGACGTTGAGCACCGAGTTGATGATGGTCGCGCCGCCGGGCCGCCGCGCAGCGCATCAACTCAGAGCCTGTGAAGCATTCGGTCGGCGCCGCCGAGCGAACGAGTGCGTCCGAT
>CAYZGL010000126.1:0-13372 GCA_964477985.1 uncultured Rubrivivax sp.
TGGGCATGCACTACACCAGCGTGCCCAACATCCTGAAGGTGCTGAACCCGCTGTTCCTCGACGACCTGCGCGCGCAGCTCGAGGCCGCGGGCGACCACAAGATCAAGCTGCTGAACCTGCGCAAGCGCCTGGCGCGCATCCGCGTCTTCGACCCCGCCTGCGGCAGCGGCAACTTCCTGGTCATCGCCTACAAGCAGATGCGCGAGATCGAGGCGCAGATCAACCGCCGGCGCGGCGAAACCCACCTGCGCAGCGAGATCCCGCTGACCAACTTCCGCGGCATCGAGCTGCGCGCCTTCCCGGCCGAGATCGCGCGGCTGGCGCTGATCATCGCGGAGTTCCAGTGCGACGTGCTGTACCGCGGGCAGAAGGACGCGCTGGCGGAGTTCCTGCCGCTGTCGGCGGAGAACTGGATCGTGTGCGGTAACGCGCTGCGGCTGGACTGGCTCTCGATCTGCCCGCCCACCGGCACGGGCGTGAAAGTGACGGCGGATGACTTGTTCGAGACGCCGCTCGATCAGACGGAGATCGACTTCGAGAACGAAGGCGGCGAGACCTACATCTGCGGCAACCCGCCGTACGCTGGCCTAAGCTCGCAGTCCGTCTCGCAAAAGGAGGACCTGTGCGCGCTCTTCCAGAGCGTCTCAGCCTATTGGAAGTCGTTCGACTACGTGATGGGCTGGTTCTGGAAGGCTAGTCACTTCATGCGAGGCCAGGCCGCCAAGACTGCATTCGTTTCAACAAACTCGATCTGCCAGGGCCAACTCGTTCCGATGTTCTGGCCGATGATTCTTAAGGACGGGACGAAGGTTTTCTTCGCGCATACATCGTTCAAGTGGCAAAACCTGGCCGCTAACAATGCGGGCGTGACGGTCGTTGTCGTCGGTCTATCAACCACCGGGGTGACGGGCGCGCGCGTGTTTTCCGCGAGTGCGTCAGGTGAAGTCACTCAAGCCATTGTTCCCAACATCAACGGCTACCTTGTTGCCGGCCCCAACATCTACGTCGATGCCGAGGCAAAGCCGCTGTCTGATGTTTCGGTGATGTTCTGGGGCAACAAGCCGGTCGACGGTGGCCAGCTACTGATGTCCGTCGATGAGGCCCGCAGCATGGCAATCGACGAGCCGGCATCACGAGCTTTTCTGCGGCCCTTCTACGGGTCGCAGGAGTTCATAGACGGGAGTCCGCGCTTCTGCCTTTGGGTTGAAGATGGCGACGCCGAGATAGCCAGCCAGATCGGCCAGATCCGCACTCGATTCGAGCAAGTACGTAGGTTTCGCTTGGCAAGCAAGGCCAAGGAAACACGTACCGCCAGCCAGTATCCGCACCGGTTCCGACAGATTCAAGGATCGCCCGGCAGCCGGTCCATCGTCGTGCCGATTCACTCAAGCGAAGCTCGCCCGTATCTCCCTATCGGACTCCTTCCAGAGGGGGGCATCATCTCGAACGCAGTATTTGGTCTCTATGACGCGCCCATGTGGAACTTGGCGCTCATTGCGTCGCGCCTGCACTTGATGTGGATTGCCACCGTCTGCGGCAAGCTGAAGACGGACTTCCGCTACTCCAACACCCTCGGCTGGAACACCTTCCCCGTGCCGCTTCTGACCGAGCAGAACAAGGCCGACCTGACGCGCTGCGCCGAGAACATCCTGCTCGCCCGCGAGGCGCATTTCCCCGCCACCATCGCCGACCTCTACGGCCCGGACACGATGCCGCAGAACCTGAAGCGCGCCCACGAGCACAACGACGAGGTGCTGGAACGCATCTACATCGGCCGCCGCTTCAGGAACGACACCGAGCGGTTGGAGAAGCTCTTCGACCTGTACACCAGGATGGTGGCGGCAGCGGCCAAGGCCACTCCCGCGAAGAAGGTCGCCAGGAGGGCCCAGGCATGAGCAGCAAGAAGGCGAGCCCTGCGCTGATGCCGGCCCCGCAGTACGCGCAGTTGCTCGGCGAGATCAAGCAGCGCATTCGCCATGCGCAGGCGCGGGCCTGGATGGCGGTCAACGACGAGATGGTCTGCCTGTACTGGCAGATCGGCGCGCTCATCGCCGCGCGCCAGGCGAAGGAAGGTTGGGGCGCTGGCGTGCTGCCGCGCCTGGCACGCGACCTGCACAACGAGCTGCCGGACGAGAAGGGATTTTCTGAACGCAACATCAAGCGCATGCTGATGCTCTTCCGCCAGTACCCGCACGCCGCGCTGGACGTCAGGCTGCCACCAGGCCCGGCAATCGGGCCACAAGCGGTGGCCCCTTCGGTGGCCTCGCCCCCGGCAGGCGCCAGTGGCGAAAAAGGGCCACAGCCTGTGGCCCTTTTCCCGGCCGAACTCCTGCTGGCCCTGCCCTGGAGCCACCACGCCCTGCTGATGGAAAAGGTGAAGCCGGCGCCGGCTCGCCGCTGGTACATGCGGGCGTCCATCGAGCAGGGCTGGAGCCGCAACGTTCTGCTGGACCAGATCAACGCGGCGGCACACCACAGCGCGGGTCGGGCCGCCAGCAACTTTGCCTTGCGTCTGCCGCCGCCGGATTCGGCCCTGGTCCAGCAGACCTTGAAGGACCCGTACCTGTTCGACTTCCTGACGCTGGCCGATCCCTTCCGCGAACGTGAACTGGAAACGAGGCTGGTCGCGCACCTGGAGAAATTTCTGCTGGAGCTGGGACAAGGCTTCGCCTTCGTTGGCCGCCAATACCACGTGGCCGTCGCCGGGCAGGACTTCTACATCGACCTGCTTTTCTACCACCTCAAGCTGCGCTGCTATGTGGTCATCGAGCTCAAGCGCGGCCTATTCAAACCCGAGTACGCCGGCAAGGTGAACTTGTATTGCAACGTGGTGGATGACCACCTGCGCCACGTCGATGACAAACCGACCATCGGCCTAATCCTGTGCCAGGAACGCAACCGCGTGCTGGCCGAATACACGCTGCGCGGCATCGAGAAGCCCATCGGCGTGTCCAGCTACGAACTGACCCGTTCTCTGCCGAAAGCGCTGCAATCAAGCCTGCCGACCATCGAGCAGATCGAGAGCGAATTCACCGGTGAAGCCAGGAAGTGAAGCCATTTCGTGCAAGCACCGCTTGCACAACTGCAGCATGAACAACAAACCGACCAACACCCGAGCCGTGCCGTCGGTATCCATCACCACGGCACGCACCGGCGCGTCGGCCAAGGCCAACGAGCTGGGCATGCGCGCGATGCAGGAGCGCGCCTGGGCCAAGCGCGGCGAGCAGTACCTGCTGATCAAGTCGCCGCCGGCCTCGGGCAAGAGCCGCGCGCTGATGTTCATCGCGCTGGACAAGCTGCACAACCAGGGGCTGCAGCAGGCCATCGTGGTGGTGCCGGAGCGCTCGATCGGCGCCAGCTTTGCCGATGAAGCGCTGACCCGGCACGGCTTCCACTGGGACTGGACGGTCGCGCCGCAATGGAACCTGTGCAACGCGCCGGGCATCGACGAGCCGCGCATCGCCAAGGGCAAGGTCGGGGCGGTGAAGAAGTTCCTGGCCGGCGGCAAGACCGACGAAAGGGTGCTGGTCTGCACGCACGCGACCTTCCGTTTCGCGGTCGAGGAACTGGGCATCCAGGCCTTCGACCACCGGCTGATCGCCGTCGACGAGTTCCACCACGTCTCCGCCAACCCGGACAACAAGCTGGGCAGCCAGCTGGGCGCCTTCATCGCGCGCGACAAGGTGCACGTGGTCGCGATGACCGGCTCGTACTTCCGCGGCGACAGCGAAGCGGTGCTGGCGCCCGCCGACGAAGGCAAGTTCGAGACCGTCACCTACACCTACTACGAACAGCTCAACGGCTACCGCTGGTTGAAGTCGCTGGACATCGGCTGCTTCTTCTACACGGGCCGCTACGTCGATGCCGTGGCCAAGGTGCTGGACCCGGGCCTGAAGACCATCGTCCACATCCCCAGCGTCAACTCGCGCGAAAGCCTGAAGGACAAGGAGCGCGAGGTCAACGAGATCATGCACGCGCTGGGCGAGTGGAAGGGCATCGACGAGGCGACCGGCTTCCACCTGATCGAAGGCAGGCACGGCCGCAGCCTGAAGGTGGCCGACCTGGTGGACGACAGCGACCCGGCGGCGCGCTCGCGCGTGCTGAGCGCGCTGAAGGACCCGGCGCGCAAGGCTGACCGCGACCACGTCGACATCGTCATCGCGCTGGGCATGGCCAAGGAAGGCTTCGACTGGATCTGGTGCGAGCACGCGCTGACCATCGGCTACCGCAGCAGCCTGACCGAGGTGGTGCAGATCATCGGCCGCGCCACGCGCGACGCCGAAGGCAAGGAACGCGCACGCTTCACCAACCTGATCGCCGAGCCGACGGCCGAGCAGTCTGCGGTAGCCGAAGCGGTGAACGACATGCTGAAGGCGATTTCTGCCAGCCTGCTGATGGAGCAGGTGCTGGCGCCGCGCTACGAGTTCACGCCGCGCAACGCCGGCGCGCAGCAAGGCTTCGACTACGGCCCGGACGGCTACGTCGACGGCGGCAGGAACCTGGGCGTGAACCAGGAGACCGGCGAGGTCCACATCGAGATCAACGGCCTGGCCAAGCCCAAGAGCAATGAGGGCCAGCGCATCTGCAAGGAAGACCTGAACGAAGTCATCGCCGCCTTCATCCAGGACAAGCCTGCGCTCGAGCGCGGCACGCTGGACAAGGAAAACACGATCCCCGAGGAACTGACCATCGAGCGCCTGGGCAAGATCGTGCGCGAGCGCTATCCGCAGCTGAGCGATGCCGACCAGGAAGCGGTGCGCCAGCACGCCATCGCCGTCATCAACATCACCCAGCAGGCCAAGCTGGCCTTGGATACTCCCGACACACCCGACCCGGGGCAGCCGCCGATCGCTGCCCCGGATGGCGACGAGGGTGGCGCCCCCGCCGAAAAGAACCACAGCAACACCGACCTGATCGACGGCGTGCGCAAGTTCATCAACGTGCGCGACCTGGACATCGACCTGATCGACCGCATCAATCCGTTCGAGGCCGCCTATGCGGTGCTGGCCAAGACGATGGACGAGAAGTCGCTGCGCCAGATCCAGGCCAGCATCGCCGGCAAGAAGATCAACATCACCGAGGACGAGGCACGCGAGCTGGCCAAGCGCGCGTTGCAGTTCAAGAACGAGCGCGGCCGCGTGCCGGACATCCATTCGGCCGATGCCTGGGAGAAGCGCATGGCCGACGGCGTGGCCGCCTTCGCGCGCTACCGTGCCCAGGCCAAGGCCGCCCAGGCGCAAGGAGCCGGCGGCAATGGCTGACCTGGACGACGACGAACTGCTGGAGGCTCTGGGCGTCGAGGTTGCGCCCATCAAGGCCGGCGGACGCACGCCCCGCGAAGAACGCATCATCGCGGGCTTCGAGGACATCCTGCGCTTTCACGAAGCGCACCAGCGCGTGCCGCAGCACGGGGAGGGGCGCGACATCTTCGAGCGCCTGTACGCGGTGCGGCTGGATCAGCTGCGCAAGCTGCCCGAAGCGCACGCCCTGCTGGCCGGGCTGGACAAGCCTGGCCTGCTCTTCGCAGCGCCAGCGACGCCGATCGACGTGGATGAACTGGGCGAAGATGCTTTGCTCGCCGAGTTGGGCGTCAGCAGCGATGCATCCGACCCGGCCGACATCACCGTGCTGCGGCATGTGCGCTCGCACGCGGCGAGACAGGCCGCGCAAGAGATCGCCGACCGCACGCCGTGCGCGGACTTCGACAAGTTCCAGCCGCTGTTCGAGCGCGTGGAGCGCGAACTGAAAGACGGCCTGCGCAAGGCGCTTGCGTTCAAGGGCGAAGCCAGCGTCGAGCAAGGCAACTTCTTCATCGTCGGCGGGCAGTTCGCCTACGTGGCAGAGAAGGGCGAAGAGTTCGAGACCAGCAGCCGGCAACCCGATGCGCGGCTGCGGCTCATCTACGGCAATGGCACCGAAAGCAATCTGCTGATGCGCTCGCTGCAAAGGGCGTTGACCCAGGATGGCAACGGGCGCAGGCTGAGCGAGCCGGATGCCGGCCCGCTGTTCGGCCCGCTGTTCGGTCCAAAGTTCGGGGACAGCGCCGAGCCGGACGACATCGCGACCGGCACGATCTACGTGCTGCGCAGCCTGTCCAAGCACCCGTTCATATCCGAGCACCGCATGCTGATCCACAAGATCGGCGTCACGGGTGGGAAGGTCGCCGCGCGCATTGCGGACGCCGAGAACAATGCGACCTACCTGCTGGCCCCGGTCGAGGTCGCGGCCGAGTACAAGCTGCACAACCTCAGCCGAACCAAGCTGGAGAACATCTTCCATCGGCTGTTCAGCGCCGTGCAGCTGGACTTGACGATCGAGGATCGTTTCGGCAAACCGGTGAAGCCGAGGGAGTGGTTCGTGGTGCCGCTGCAGGTGATCGACGAGGCGGTTGCGCGCATTCGGGATGGGACGATCACGGAGTTTCTCTATGACTCGCAGACAGCCAGGCTGGCGAGTGCGCCTACAAGGGGCGACATGGCTTAACTTCGGTGGACTGGGACGTACCGGGACCCAATATCCTTACACGACAATGGTCAGTGCATTTCGCGGGATCCGGCGGGACCCCCCGAAACGTCACTCGATGTTCTGCACCTGCTCACGCAGCTGCTCGACCAGCACCTTCATTTGCACCGACACGTTGGTCAGTTCCAGCGCTGCCGATTTCGAGCCCAGCGTGTTGGCTTCGCGCTGCAGTTCCTGGATCAGGAAGTCCAGGCGCTTGCCGAGTTCGCCGCCGGCGTCCAGCAGGCGTTCGATCTCGTCCAGGTGCGAGCGAAGCCGTGCCAGCTCCTCGGCCACGTCGATGCGCATCGCGTAGGCGGCGGCTTCGTTGAGCGCGCGCTCGCGCACGGCTTCGGCGCTGAAGCCGTGCGCGGCACCGTTCGCCGACAGCGCCTCGGTCCAGCGCTCGATGAAACGCTGCTGCTGACGCTGCACCGCGGCCGGCACCATCGGTTCGGCCGCGGCAGCCAGATCGCGCAGCCCGGCCAGCTTTTCACGCAGCACCTGGACCAGCCGCGCACCTTCGCGCGCGCGCGCCTCGCGCAGGGCCTCGATGGCGTCGCGCGCGCCCTGCAGCGCCGCTTCGTCCAGCCGCTGCGCGACGGCCGCGCCGCGGCACCACAACAGCGCTTCGTTCACCGACAACGCCCGGGCCTGCGGCAGCCAGCCCTGCACCTGCGTCTCGAGCCGGCCCAGCCGGTTCAGCTGCTCCGGCGTCGGCTGCGGCCAGGCGTTGTCGCTGTCGTGCTGGGTCGACACGCGCAGCTCGATCTTGCCGCGGCGGAACGCCGTATTCAGCAACTCGCGCAGCGCCGGCTCGAGCGCACGCAGCTCGTCGGGCAGCCGCAAGGCCAGGTCGAGAAAGCGGCTGTTGACCGAGCGCAATTCGATGCTCACGCCGGCGTTCCCCGTGGCGGCGTCCACGCTCGGCGCGACGTTGGCGTAACCGGTCATGCTGTAGACTGCCATCGAACTCGCGCCCTTCGCAAAAACGCCGATTATGTCGAAGCCCAAACCCGCGCCGCTGCCTTCCGGCACGGTGGTGGGTGGCTACCAGGTCGTGAAGAAGCTGGCCGCGGGCGGTTTCGGCGTGGTCTATCTGGCCGAAGACGACAAACAGCACCTGGTCGCGCTGAAGGAGTACCTGCCGGCGTCGCTGGCCGAGCGTTCGCCGGGCGAGCTGACGCCGCGCGTCAAGCCCGACAAGCAGCCGCTGTACCGCTTGGGCCTGAAGAGCTTCTTCGAGGAAGGGCGCTCGCTGGCGCAGATCAGCCACCCCAGCGTGGTGTCGGTGCTGAACTTCTTTCGCGAGAACGAAACCGTCTACATGGTGATGAACTACCTGCAGGGCGATACGCTGCAGGAGTTCATCATCACCGCGCGCGATCTCAAGCGCGACAAGGTGTTCCGCGAGTCGTCGATCCGTTCGCTGTTCGACGAGATCCTGCGCGGGCTGCGCATCGTGCACCAGCACAAGATGCTGCACCTGGACATCAAGCCGGCCAACATCTTCGTCACCAACGAGAACAAGGCGGTGATGCTCGATTTCGGCGCGGCGCGCGAGGTGCTGTCCAAGGAAGGCAACTTCATCCGCCCGATGTACACACCCGGTTTCGCCGCACCCGAGATGTACCGGCGCGACGGCACGCTCGGGCCCTGGACCGACATCTACGCGATCGGCTCGTGCCTGTACGCGTGCATGCAGGGCTACCCGCCCAACGACGCACCGCAGCGGCTGGAAAAGGACCGCCTGGCGCTGAGCCTGTCGCGGCTGCGCAATGTGTATTCGGACAACCTGATCGAGGTCACCGAATGGTGCATGTCGCTCGACCCGTTGAGCCGGCCGCAAAGCGTGTTCGCGCTGCAAAAGGAACTGGCGCGCGAGACCGAGCGCCGCTACACCAAGCTGAGCTTCAGCGAGCGGCTGAAGCTGCAGCTCGAGAGCCTGAAGACCGGCGCCAAGCCCTGACGCCGCGCGGTCTGCGATGAAGTTCGCCACCTACCAGGTCAGCCGCAAGGGCGGGCGCGAGAAGAACGAAGACCGCATGGGCTACTGCTACACGCGGCAGGCCGGGCTGTTCGCGTTGGCCGACGGCATGGGCGGGCACCCCGACGGCGAGGTGGCCGCGCAGCTGGCGTTGCAGACGCTGGCCGCCCACTTCCAGCGCGAGGCCAAGCCGGCGCTGGCCGACCCGCTGCGCTTCCTGCACGACGCCGTCATCGCCGCCCATCACCAGCTGCTGCGCCATGCCACCGAGCGCTCGCTGATCGACACGCCGCGCACCACGGTGGTGGCCTGCGTGCTGCAGGACCAGGCCGCGTACTGGGCGCACTGCGGCGACTCCAGGCTGTACCTGGCGCGCGGCGGCAAGCTGATCGCGCGCACGCGCGACCATTCCTACATCGAACTGCAGCGCACGCTGTCGCCGGTGTTGCCGCGCGACGAGCGGCTGAACCGCAACGTGCTGTTCACCTGCCTGGGCAGCCCGGCCAAGCCGGTGATCGACACCGCCGGGCCGCTGCGGCTGCAGCGCGGCGACCGCCTGCTGCTGTGCAGCGACGGCCTGTGGGGCGTGCTCAGCGATGCCGTGATCTGCGAGCAGATGACGCGCCAGCCGCTGTCGGACGCGGTGCCCGAGCTGGTCGAACAGGCGCTGCGCAGCGCCGGGCCGAAGAGCGACAACGTCACCGTGCTGTGTGTCGAGTGGGAAGCCTCGGCAGACGCGGCAGGGCAAGGCGGCGTGTCCACGCGCCACCTCGGCGACGACGTCTTCGCGTCCACCATCCAGGCCAGCATGATCGGCGAGGCGGTGGCCGACGAGCTGGACGACGCCGAGATCGAACGTTCGATCCGCGAGATCAACGAAGCCATCCAGCGCTCGTCGCAGCGCAAGAACGCCAATCCTTCATGACGACATTCCAGCGCGCCGGCGGCCGCCGTGCCGACCAACTGCGCGAAGTCAGCCTGACGCGCGGCTACACCGTGCATGCCGAAGGCTCGGTGCTGGTGGCCTTCGGCGCCACCAAGGTGCTGTGCACGGCGTCGGTGGAAGACAAGGTGCCGCCGCACAAGCGCGGCAGCGGCGAAGGCTGGGTCACCGCCGAATACGGCATGCTGCCGCGCGCCACGCACACGCGCGGCGAACGCGAAGCGGCGCGCGGCAAACAAAGCGGGCGCACGCAGGAGATTCAGCGGTTGATCGGCCGCTCGCTGCGCAGCGTGTTCGACCTGCAGCTGCTGGGCGAGCGCACGATCCACCTCGACTGCGACGTGCTGCAGGCCGACGGCGGCACGCGCACCGCGGCCATCACCGGCGCCTGGGTCGCAGCGCACGACGCGGTGGGCTGGCTGCTGCAGCAAGGCCGCATCGCGGCCTCGCCGATGCGCGACGCGGTGGCCGCGGTGTCGGTGGGCATCGTGCAGGGCCGCGCGCTGCTGGACCTGGCATACACCGAAGACGCCGCCTGCGACACCGACATGAACGTGGTGATGACCGGCGGCGGCGGCTTCGTCGAAGTGCAGGGCACGGCCGAAGGCGCGCCGTTCACGCGCGACCAGATGGACGCGCTGCTCGGCCTGGCGGCCAAAGGCATTGCCGAGCTGGTGGCAGCGCAGCGCGCGGCGCTGCGCTGACGCTGCCCGGCAGCGGTGTCGGGCGGCGCCGGGCCCCGCCGGGCCCCGCCGGGTCGCGCGTTCAGGCCTTCGGCATGCGGTACAGGCCGCAGATCTTGTTGCCGTCGGGGTCGCGCAGGTAGGCGAGGTACATGCGCACCGGGCCGTCGCCGCCGCGCACGCCGGGCGGGTCTTCGCAGGGCGTGCCGCCGTGGGCGAGGCCGGCCGCATGCCAGGCGTCGGCCTGCTCGGCCGACTGGCAGGCAAAGCCGATGGTGCCGCCGTTGCCGATGGTGGCGGGCTGGCCGTTGATCGGCCGCGTCACCCCGAACACACCGGCCGGCGTGCGCCAGAACACGCGGTGCTGGTCGAGCGTGCCGGGTTTGATGCCCAGCGTGCCGAGCACCGCGTCGTAGAAGCGCCGGGCGCCCTCCAGGTCGTTGGTGCCGATCATGACGTGCGAGAACATGGTGCTTGCCTCTGCGGAATGACGCCGTGGGCGTCGGGTGATGCGGGTGGACGTGGGCGCCGTCCGGCTGCGTGGCGCGGCAGCGAGGCCGCCGTGCCGATTGTGAACGGACGCGCGCGGCGTCAGGCTTCGGGCGGCGCCAGCCGCGTCGCGACCTCGGTGCGCACCTGCGTCATCAGCTTGTGCACCGGGCACTTGTCGGCGACGCGCAGCAGTTCCTGGCGCTGCGCGTCGTCGAGCGCACCGCCGAGCCGCAGCGTGACGCTCAGCCGGTAGGTGCCCTGGCGCTCCTGGCTGTCGTCGCGCTCGACCGTGACCGCGATGTCGTCCAGCGGGATCTGCTTGCGCCGCGAATACCACAGCAGCGTCAGCGCCTTGCACGCGCCCAGCGCGCTGTCGTAGAGGTCGTGCGGCGTCGGGCCCAGGTCCTCGCCGCCGTTGGCCGCGGGCTCGTCGGCCGCGAAGGCATGCTGGCGCACGCGCACCTCGTGTTTCATCTTGGCCGCGCGGTCGCGCCGGATCTCGATGCTCATGGCGGGTTCTTCCTTGGCTGCCGTGGATGCCGTGCGCTCAGGGGCTGCGCTGGCCGATCGCGCACATGAACTCGGCGCGCAGCCGCGCGTCGTCGGCCAGCACGCCGGCGAAGGCTTGCGTGCACACGCGCTCGTCGCCGCGGCGGTCCTCGCCGAGCAGCAGGCACAGCTGTTCGGCCTCGATGACGCAGGCGGCGCCGCGCGCATGGCCGTGCTGCACCATGGCTTCGGCGATGTCGCGTGTCATCCATTCCTGGTAGGTCAGGCGGTGGCCGATGGCGTCGACCAGCCGCGCGATGCGGCCGAAGCCGTGCAGGCGCCCGCCGGGTACGTAGCCGACGTGCGCGATGCCGCGAAACGGCACCAGGTGGTGCGGGCACACGCCGTGGATTGCGATGCCGCGCACCACCACCATGTCCTGGCGCGGGTCGTCGAAGCCGCGGCCCAGCACCTGTGCCGGGTCCAGCGCATAACCGCCGAGCAGCCGGCGCTGCCACAACTCGCGCACGCGCTGCGGTGTCTGGCCGGTGTGCACGCCCTCGGTGGACACACCGCAGGCGCGCAGCAGCTCGGCCACCGCACGCTCGAAGGCCGCGGCATCGAAGGCGCCGCTGCGCGCGATGCCGATGCCGTCGCCGCGCGCCGGGGCCGTGCCGTGGTCGTCGCCGTGGTCGTCGCCGTGGTCGTGCATGGGGGTCGTCCTGCTACGGGAACCAGATGCGCCACAGGCCGACGATGACGTGGCCCCAGATCAGGATGTTGCCGGCCAGCAGGCTCAGCACGCGCGTGAAGTTCCACAGGCTGCGCGCGCGGCGCAGGCAGCCGTCCTCGCCGGTGGCCGCATACAGCGCCAGATACAGCACCGAAGGCACGAAGGTGCCGACGATGAGCAGGCCCATCAGCCAATAGAAGACCGTCATCGTCCGATTATCGGCGGCGCCGGTGCGCGCCCCGGCGCACGCTCCCCGGCGATGACCTTTGGTGACATCGCGGCGGCGGCGGCTGGCCTAGCATCCGGCCATGCGTGCTGCACCCACCGCCTGCCGATGAACGCCTGCCGGGCCGTGCCGCGCCGCCGGCCGCTGCGCCGCGCCGCCGCACTGGCCGCACTGGCCGCGGCGTGGCTGCTGCAAGGCTGCGCCGGTGTGGCGACCGCGCCGACCGCGCCGACCTTGCCTGGCGCCCCGGCGGCGACGACGAGCCCGGCCGCGCCCCGGCCGGCGACACTGGCGGTGGAGCGCCAATGGCTGCAATCGTGGTTCGACGGCACGCCGGTGCGCATCGAGCAGCGCAGCGAGCGTGTTTTCGACATCGAGGTGCCGCGCGAGTTCTGCTTCGATGCCGGACGCAGCGGGATCAAGCCGCCGCTGGCGGCGGTGCTGGACAAGCTGGTGCTCAGTCTGCAGCGCAAACCCGAGCTGCGCGTCGACCTGCTGGCCGCGCCCGGCGACGCGGCCGGCAGCGCGCCGCTGGCGCTGCGCCGCGCCGGCGAGGTGCGCCAGTACCTGATGTCGCGCGGCGTGGCCGAGCCGCGTCTGGCGCAGCCGGGCGTGGCCGGCGCGGCGGCGGTGCAGTTGCGCATCGGCTTGGCCGCACCCTGAGCGCACCCCACCCCAGCACGGTGCCGCGCGCGCCGGCTCAGCGTGGCCGGTCGAGTCGGCCGGCTTGCACCGCGCCGGCGATGCGGGGCTGCAGTTGGCGCACCAGCAACGCCAGCGCCGCGGCGCTGAACGTGGTGGCCACGGCCAGCGAACTGCCCGAGGCCAGGCCGGCGAACTGCAGCAGCGCCTGCGGATCGACCTGCTCGACGAACAGCGCGAGTTCCTGCACCTGCTGGGCTGTGAACTGCGCCGCTTGCGTGATGGCCTCAGCGTCGATCGGCGCGCCGCCGCGGCCGTCGCGGCCGACGCAGACCGCGAAGGCCCCGGCCGCCACACCGGACAGACCCAGCGTGCCCAGCGGGCGCGTCAGGCAATGCAGCAGGCGCACGCGCAACGGGTTGCCTGCCGCGGCGAACAGCCGTGCCACCAGGCGCGGGCTCGGCGTCGTCCCGCGCGGGCGGTCCCTGTGATCAAAACGCTCGGCCATCGATGTTCCTTCGACGAATACTGCGTTGGCGCGAATCTACGCGGCTGCGCGTAAAGCAGCGTTTGCGCTTTGCTACGAAGCGTAAAGCGCCGGCGTGCCGCCCCGCGCGCCGACTGAGCTGCCCGCCGTTTTTCGTCTTCCAAGGGTCGATGGTTAGCATCGAAGCTT
>CAYZGL010000127.1:0-13203 GCA_964477985.1 uncultured Rubrivivax sp.
TTAGAATCCGGCGGCCATGCGTTTCCTCGTCTGGGCCTTCAGGGCGCTGATCTTCTTCACGCTGTTCGCCTTCGCGCTGAACAACCAGCAAAGCGCCAGCGTGCGCTGGTTCTTCGGCGTCGAATGGCACGCGCCGATGGTCATCGTGGTGCTGGTGGTGTTTGCCGCCGGCTGTGCGCTGGGCGTGCTGGCCATGGTGCCGAGCTGGTGGCGTCATCGCCGCGAAGCGCTGCGCCTGGCGCCGGGTGCGGCGCCGAGCCCGCCGCCGGCCGGCCGCAGCGAAGGCGCGCTGGCCGATACGCTGCCCGAGCACCCGCCGCGCGAGGGTCTGTGAAGTGAAACCGACCACCCCCGGCCGCCTGGCGGCCGCCCCGCCGAGGGGGCACCGAACCCGACCGGGAAACCCGGATCGGGTTCGGCCCGCTGACGCCCCGCCGCTGCCCCTGGCCGCCTGCGGCGGCCTGTCCCCGAGGGGAACTCGTGTCATGCGTCGCGGGTCGCGTGAAGCACGGTGGAGCCACTGACATGCCGGCGCCCGCAGCACTTCGGCACCCCCGCGCAGCGGAACCGGAACTCTCGGGGCGGCCCGGCCGGGGCTGAAGCCGTGGACTTCGATCTGCAGTGGTTGCTGATCGCGCTGCCGGTGGTCTTCGCGCTGGGCTGGGCGGCTTCGCGGCTGGACCTGCGCCAACTGCGCCGCGACGGCCGCGCAGCGCCGCAGGCCTACTTCAAGGGCCTGAACCTGCTGCTCAACGAACAGCAGGACAAGGCCATCGATGCCTTCATCGAAGCCGTGCAGCACGACCCCGACACCACCGAGCTGCACTTCGGGCTGGGCAACCTGTTTCGCCGCCGCGGCGACTTCGAGCGCGCGGTGCGCGTGCACCAGCACCTGCTCGGCCGCGCCGATCTGAAGCCGCTCGACCGGCATCGCGCGCAGTACGCGCTGGCCGACGACTTCATGAAGGCGGGGCTGTTCGACCGTGCCGAGAGCGCGTTCAAGGCGCTGGAAGGCACGCCCTTCGACACCGAAGCGCGCAGCGCGCTGCTGTCGCTGCACGAGCGCGCGCGCGACTGGCATGCCGCCACCGCGGTCGCCGGCGAACTCGAGCGCCGCGGCGCCGGCTCCTACGCCGCGCGCATCGCGCACTATGCGTGCGAGCTGGCGCTGCAGGCCGATGCCGCGGGCGACACGCCCGAAGCCGAGCAATGGCTGCAGCGTGCGCGCAGTGCCGCGCCGGGCGCACTGCGCCCGATGCTGCTGGCCGGCCAGCGCCTGGCGCGCGCCGGCCGCCACGGCGCCGCGCTGCAGCAGTGGGACACGATGCTGGCGCAGCAGCCTCAGGCCTGGCCGCTGGTGGCGGCCGACTACGCGCGCAGTGCGCTGGCCTGCAGCGACTGCGCCGAGGCCTGCGAGCGGCTGCAGTCGGCCTACGACGCCGAGCCCGACATCGAGCTGCTGCAAGCGCTGGTCGGCCTCGAAGGCGCTGCGGGGCAGCACCAGCGGCGGCTGCTCGACCATCTGCAGCGCCAGCCCACGCTGTCGGCCGCGGCCAAGGTGCTCGAGTTGCCGCCGGTGCAATGGGACGAAGCCACGCCGCAGCAGCTGCGCCAGGTGGTGGCCAGCGCGGCGCGGCCGCTGCAGCGCTACCGCTGCGCCGCCTGCGGCTTCGAGGCACACCATTACTTCTGGCAGTGCCCGGGCTGCCAGGGCTGGGACACCTACCCGCCGCGGCGCATGGAGGCGGCATGAACGGCAGCGACGACGGCGGCGTGAGCGGCAGCAGCGACGAACGTTGCGTGGTGTGCATGAAGTGGGGCACCAAGTACGGAGCCGAATACGTGAACCGGCTGTACGGCATGGTGCGCCGCCACCTGCGCGGCGACTTCCGCTTCGTGTGCCTGACCGACCGCAGCCAAGGCATCCGCGCCGAAGTGCAGTGCCTGCCGATCCCGCCGCTGGATCTGCCGGCCGGCATCCCCGAGCGCGGCTGGAACAAGCTGACCACCTTCAGCGCCGAGCTGCACCAGCGGTACGGCCTGCGCGGCACCGCGCTGTTCCTCGACCTGGACGTGGTCATCGTCGACGACATCACGCCGTTCTTCGAGCTGCCCGGCGAGTTCCTGATCATCCACGACTGGAAGCGGCCGTGGCGCATCACCGGCAACTCGTCGGTCTACCGCTGGCGGCTGGGCGCGCACGTCGACCTGTTCCAGTACTTCCGCGCGCACGTCGAGCAGGTGCGCGCCAGCGTGCGCCACGAGCAGGCCTACCTGTCGGACTACCTGCACAAGCAGGGCAAGCTCGCCTACTGGCCCAAACCCTGGTGCGCGAGCTGGAAGTACCACTGCATCCCGCGCTTTCCCGGCAACTACTGGCGCGAGCCCTTCATCCCCGCCGGCGCGCGCATCCTGATCTTCCACGGCGTGATGAACCCGCCCGACGCGCTGGCCGGGCGCAGCCAGGGCAACTGGCGCCATGCCAGGCCGGCACCGTGGATCGCCGAGCATTGGCGGGAATGAACCCTTCGACCCCGCCCGCGCCCCGGCCCCTGCCGCTGATCTCGGTGGCGCTGGCCACCTACAACGGCGACAGGCACCTCGGCGCGCAACTGGCGTCGCTGCGCGCGCAGAGCTGGCCGAACCTGGAGATCGTCGCCGTCGACGATGCCTCCGGCGACGGCACCTGGGCGATGCTGCAGCACGCCGCGCAGCACGATGCGCGGCTGCGCATCGAACGCAACGAACGCAACCTGGGCAGTGCGGCCACCTTCGAGCGCGCGATGTCGCTTTGCCGCGGCGCCTATATCGCGCCGTGCGACCAGGACGACGTGTGGCACGCCGACAAGCTGCAAACGCTGTTCGATGCCATCGGTGGGCACACGCTGGCCTACGCCGATTCGGCGCTGGTCGACGAACACGGCGCGCCGCTGGGCCTGCGGCTGTCGGACCGCTTCGGCATGGCGCAGGGCAGCGACCCGCTGGCCTTCGCGTTCTGGAACAGCGTGTCCGGCCATGCAATGCTGTTCGAGCGCGAACTGCTGGCGGCGGCGCTGCCCTTTCGCGGCAGCCGCTTCCACGACTGGTGGCTGGCCTTCGTCGCGGCCAGCCTCGGCTCCATCGTCTACGTGCCGCAAGCGCTGGTCGACTACCGCCAGCATGCGCACACGCAGACCGACATCGCCGGGCGCCGCCGCACACGCCAGCGCCGCAGCGCTGAGCGCATCGTCGCCAAGTACACCGAGCGCGCGCAGTGGCTGGCCGCGCTGGCGCAGTTCCCCAGCCCGCACCAGCCGCTGTTCCAGCGCATGCACGCGCTGTGGCAGCGCCGCGGCAGCGCCTGGTTCTGCCCGGTGTGGTGGCGCTTCGTGCGCACCCACGCAAAGCGCTTGATGGTGATCAACCACCGTGAGCCGTTGCGGCGCTTTGCGACCAAGCAGTTCTTCGGCATGCGCTGGCGGCTGCGCGGCGCCAGCGTCGAGCGCGTCACGGCCCTGGCGGCCTCGCGCTGAACCGCGATGGCTGCCGCACCCGCACCCGCAGCCGCGCCCGCAGCCGCGCCCACGGTGTCGGTCATCGTCAGCAGCTACAACTACCGCGACTACGTGGTGCAGGCGGTGAACTCGGCGCTGGCACAGACCGCGCCGCCGCTGCAGGTGATCGTGGTCGACGACGGCTCGCCCGACGATTCGTGGGACGTGCTGCAGCAGGCCTACGCCGGCGATGCGCGCGTCACGCTGCTGCACCAGCCCAACGGCGGCCAGATGGCGGCCTGGCTCCACGCCCTGGCGCACGCCACGGGCGACATCGTCGCGCTGCTGGATTCCGACGACGAGTGGAAGCCCGACTACCTCGAGCGCGTGCTGCGCGTGTACCGCGCCGACGCTTCCGTCGACTACGTGTACTGCAACATGGAGAAGTTCGGCAGCGCCAGCGGCCTGGCGCTGACCAAACGCCGGCACCGCCGCAGCCGCGACCTGGGCCTGTCGATGCTGATGGGGGCCTTCGTGCAGCGCTGGCAGGGGGTGGCCACCTCGGGCAACACCTTGCGGTGCGAGCTGCTGCAACGCATCCTGAGCCTGCCGCCGGAACAAGCCGCGCTGTGGCGCACCCGGCCCGACGACTGCCTGTTCTACGGCAGCGACATCCTCGGTGCGCACAAGGTCTACCTCGCCGAGCCGCTGGTGCGCCACCGCGAGCACGCCAACAACGCGCTGCTGGAGTTCCGCAAGTCGCCGATCAAGACCGCACGCTACGCCTACCGCGTGGAGCGCATGCTCGACCACTACCGCACGCTGGCCGGCTGCTCGCCGTACTGGCTGAAGCTGGCGCGGCGCGAATTCCAGACCAAACCCGAGCCCAGCTTTTCGGAATGGTGGATGTACAGCGGCTTTGCGCTGCATGCGCCGACGCGCTGGTCGGCACGCTTCAGCCAGCTCGGCTCGATCCTGCTGCACTACCTGCGTTCATGGCGGGCCCGCGGCGGCGGCCCCACGGTGTAGCTCGGCGATGCCGCGCCGGTACACCTGTTCGACCTGCGCCACGCGCGCAGCGCGGTCGAAGGCCGCCATCGCGTAGGCCTGGCGCGGTGCTCGCTGCGCCGCCAGTCGCAGCAAGGCCGCCTGCAGTGCCGCAACATCTTCCACAGGCACCAGCGGCCGGCCGATCTGCGCGGCGAAATGCTGACCGCCCTGCGACGCGGTGGCCAGTATCGGCAAGCCGGCGGCCATCGCCTCGAGGAAGACCAGGCCGAAGGGCTCGCTGCGTGCGGCGCTGACGAAGGCGTCGAAGGCGGCGAAACAATCCTGCGGCCGCGCGACGAAGCCGGGCATCACGATGTCGGGCCCGGCCAGCGCGCGCAGCCGCTGCCAGTCGCGGCCGTGGCCGACGATCACCAGCCGCGCACCGCTCGGCCGCACCTGCTCGAAGGCGCGGATCAGCACATCCAGCCCCTTGCTGTGCTCGCTGCGCCCGAGCGCGCCGATCAGGTAGTCGTGCTCGGCCACGCCCCACTCGCGGCGCAGCCGCGCGCGCGCGTCGGCCGCGGGTTCGTAGGGGCCGGTCCAGTTGTCGATCTGCGTGGTCGCTTCGCGCTGCGCCGCCGGCACCTCGGCCAGCTGCCACGGTGCGATCGCGATCAGCGCGTCCATGTCGGCGTGCTGCTGCGGCTTGTAGCGGATGTGCAGCGTGGCCACGCGCAGGCACAGGCCGCGCTGGCCGTGCAGCGCGCGGCAGGCGTTGCTCAGATGCGCATGCGCCACGTCGGGCCGCAATGCGCGCAGCGCACGCCGCGCGCGCCACAGCAGCAGCGGGCGCCAGCCCGACAGCAGTTGCACATGCACGCGCGCATCGAGCCGGTGCGCCAGCGCGGTGTCGCGCTGCTGCGCCGCGCGGCGGTGCAGCAGCATCGTCACCTCATGGTGCTCGGCCTGCGCGTTGGCCAGCTCAATCGCGTGGCGCTCGGTGCCGGCGAAGCTGTGGGTGAACAGCAGGTGGGCGATCTTCACGTCGCCAGCACGTGCGCGGGGCCAGGGCTCATTCGCGCCAGGCTTCGGCAATCCACGGCACCGGCAGCACGTAGCGGCGCAGGTGGCGCCAGCGGCTGCGGTCCACGCGCGGGCCGCCAGCGACGGTCGCCATCAGGTGTTGCCAGCGCGATGGGTGCGGCCCCACCAGGCCGTTCCAGCGCCCGACCATCACGTCGTCGGGGTTCGGCCCGCCGGGGAAGGTGACGATGCGCGCACCGGCCGGCAGCCTGGCCGGGACGAAGTAGCACAACGGGAACGGCGGCATGCAGTGCAGCCTGAAGTGCCGGGTCCAGGCCTCGGGCCAGAACTTCACGCCACCCGTCACCGCGTAGGTCACGTAGTGTTGCTCGAACTGGTACTTGTCGGCGATGCCCTGCGCGTCGGCGCGAAAGTCGGCCAGCAGGTGCGCATTGGCGCCCACCGGGAAGCGGAACACCGAGGTCTGGCCCAGCTTCTCCAGCGGGCGCGCCCAGTTGCGCGCCACGTACACGTCGCCGGGTTCGCCGATGTCGAAGTAGTCGTCGATCGGCCCGACGATCACCGAATCCAGGTCGATGAACAGCGCCGGCTCACCGCTTTGAAGACCGGGCACGGTCGCGCCCCACAGCACCTGCTTGCGCCACTTGCCCACCGTGCGCTGCGGGTGCGGCACGCCGAGTTCGGGCAGCTCGAAACACTCGACTTCGGCGCGGATGCCGCTGCGGTCGTCGGTCAGGCACACCAGCCGAAACGGCGGCGCAAGGTGGCGCGACACCATGCCGTACAGCCGGTTCACGTACTCGGGGCCGTAGGCCGCGCCCCACTTCACGCACACCAACTGCTTGGCCGGCGTTTGCATCGTCCGCGTGCTCCCGTCAGTGACTGCCCCGTCGAGCGCGCGATTCTATGAAGCCGCCGGCCGCAGCTTGTCGTACAGCGCCAGATAGGCGCCGACCACCGCCTGCTCGCTGTGCTCGCGCTGCACCGTGGCGTGCCCGGCCGCGGCCAGCTTGCCGCGTTCGGCTTCGCTCAGGCCCAGCAGGCGGCGCAGGCCCTCGGCCAGCCCGGCCGGGTCGTGCAGCGGCGCGAGCAAGGCGTTTTCGCCTTCGCTGACCAGCTCGGCGGCGCCCTCGTTGCGCGTGCTCAGCAGCGGCAGCCGGTGCTGCCAGGCTTCGAGGATGACGTTGCCCAGCGGCTCGTGGCGCGACGGGCACACGAACACGTCGCCCAGCGCGTAGTAAGGCGTGGTGTCGTTCTGCCAACCGGCGAAGACCACGCGCTGCGCCAGCCCCAGCTGCCGCACGCGCTCGGCCAGCGCCGCACGCTGCGGCCCGTCGCCGGCCAGCAGCAGCCGCAGCGGGCGCGGGCCCAACCGCGGCTCGAGCAAGGCGAAAGCCTCGATCAGGTCGACGAAGCCCTTCTTCTCCACCAGCCGGCCCAGCGCGAACACGACGAAGGCATCGCCGGGCAAGCCGAGCAACGCGCGCAGCCGTTCGCGCTCCTCGGCGCCCACCACGCGCGGGGCCGGCACGAAGTTGCCGATGTGGAACACACGGTCGGCCGGCAGCCGCTCGCGCAGCAGGTAGTCGCAGATGTCGCGCGTGTTGCCCACCCAGGCGTGGGCATGGCGGTAGTAGCCGTCGATGCGGTAGTAACCGCCCAGCCGCGCGACGTGCAGCGCGCGGCTGCGCGCCGGCAGCCGCGTCAGCCGCGTGGCACGGCCCATGTAGCTTTGCACCACGTCGGGCCGGCGCTGCGCGATCAGCCGCGTCAGCCGCCAGCGCGACCACAGGTCCCACTTCGACGCCAGCGGCAGCAACAGCTGCTCGACCTGCGGCGACAGCACCTGGCGCACCGGGCTGTCGGGGCGGATCACCGCCAGCGTCGGATGCCCGGCGCGCTGCAGTGCTTCGGTCAGGCGAACGAAGAACCAGTCGGCGCCACCCAGTTCGTGGCTGCCCAGCACATGTATCGAGCTGACCATTGCGGCGCGATTCTGACAGCGCGCCGCGGCGCCGCCGCGCACCGACAATCGGCCCGTCATCACGCAGCCCAAGCCATGTGCGGAATCGCCGGTGTCATCGTTCGTTCGGCCTCGGCCGCGCCGCTGCAAGCGCGGCTCGAAGCGGCCGCGGCCGCGTTGCGCCACCGCGGGCCGGATGACTTCGGCATCACATTGGACGGCCCGGTGGGCCTGGTGCACACGCGGCTGTCGATCATCGACCTGGCCGGCGGCCACCAGCCGATCGTCACACCCGACCAGCGGCTCGCGGCGGTGGTCAACGGCGAGATCTACAACTACATCGAACTGCGCCCGCACTTCATCGCGCAGGGCGGCTTCGAGCCGCTGACCCACTCCGACAGCGAGAGCGTGCTGCAGGCCTATGCGGCCGAGGGCATGGCCGGGTTCCGACGGCTGCACGGCATGTTCGCGCTGGCGCTGCACGACCGGGCGCGCCAGCGCGTGGTGCTGGCGCGCGACCGGCTGGGCATCAAGCCGCTGTACCTGTACCGCGATGCGTCGCTGGTGGCCTTCGCCTCCGAGCTGAAGGCGCTGCTGCCGCTGCTGCCGGCCACCCCGCAGCTTCAAGCCGACGCGATCGCGCAGTTCCTGGAGAACGAATACGCCGCCGGCGAGGCCACCGTGTTCGCCGGCATCACGCGCGTGCCGCCGGGCCACGCGCTGGCCGTGGACTACGCGCTGAACCTCGAGCGCGAGCGCTACTGGTCGCTGCAGCCGCTGCGCACGGTGCCGATGGACATGGCCGAAGCCGAAGCCGCGTTCACCCCGCTGTTCGAGCAGGTGATGCGCGAACACATGCGCGCCGACGTGCCCTTCGGCCTGTTCCTGTCGGGCGGCGTCGATTCCAGCCTGCTGTGCGCGATGCTGACACGCTTGCACGGCCAGCCGGTCGAGAGCTTTTCCATCGGTTATTCGGTCACGCGCGAGCGCAACGAGCTGGACGACGCGCAGCGCATCGCGCAGCAGTTCGGCACGCGGCACCACGCGATCGAGACCACGCCCGAAGCGCTGCGCTCGCGCATCCCGCACGCCATCTGGGCCACCGACGAGCTGATGCGCGACTTCGCGGTGCTGCCGACCTCGCTGCTGGCCGAGCAGGCCGCGGGCTCGCTGAAAGTGATCTTCACCGGCGAAGGCGGCGACGAGGCCTTTGCCGGCTATGCGCGCTTTCGCAAGCACCCGGCGCAGCGCTGGCTGAGCAACCTGCTGCGCCCCGGCAAGGGCGGGCTGCGCACGCGCAACCACTGGCCCGGCGAGCTGCGCCGGCGTGTCTACGGGCCGGCGCTGCACGCGGCGAGCCACGGCTTCAGGCGCGCGCAGGCGCAGGCCTGGCAGGACGCGCCGCGGCAGTGGAGCAGCCTGCAGCGGCTGCAGTACTACGACCTGGTCGGCCCGCTGCCCGACAAGTTGCTGGTCAAGGTCGACCGCAGCCTGATGGCCTTCGGTGTGGAAGCGCGGGTGCCCTTCCTGGACCACCGCATCGTCGAGTTCGGCCTGAGCCTGCCCGACGCGCTGAAGGTGCGCGGGCGTGTGGGCAAGCTGCTGCTGCGGCGGTGGGGCCAGCGCTTCATTCCCGGCGAGCACCTGATGCAGTCGAAGAAGGGCTTCCACGTGCCGATGCGCCAATTGCTGGGCGGCGAGTTCCTGTCGCGGCTGGGCCAAGCGCTCGCCGCCAACGAGGCGGTGCGGCACTGGTTCGACGCCGACGGCGTGCGCCACCTGGTCGACGCGCAGCGCCAGGGTGGCGGGCGCACCGAGCAGCTGTGGGGCGTGATGCAGTTCGCCATCTGGCACCGCATCTTCGTCGAGCAGCAAGGCCGCATGCCCGAGCGCAGCGCCGATCCGCTGGACTGGGTCCGCTGAACCCGCCGCGCCCGGGGCCATCACCTCCCCCATCGGTGGGCCCCCATCGATGCCACCCTTTGGCGGATTCACGCGCGGCGCGGCGCTTCGCAGAATTCCTTCCAACCCGGCATGTCGCCGGGCCCCACCCCGAAGGAGACCTCTCATGTTGCGCAAACTCATCGCCGCCGCCATCGCCGCTCTTGCCTTCGCGCTCAGCCCGGCGTGGGCCGCGGTCGACGCCAACAAAGCCAACCAGGCCGAGCTCGAGACCGTCAAGGGCATCGGCCCGGGGCTGTCGGGCAAGATCCTCGACGCGCGCAAGGCCGGCGCCTTCAAGGACTGGGGCGACCTGGTCGAACGCGTCAGCGGCATCGGCCCGGGCAACGCCGCGCGCTTCTCGCAAGCCGGGCTGACGGTCAACGACGCGGCCTACACCACGGCCGCCGCTGCGGCCGACAAGCCTGCACAAAAGGCAGCGCCCAAGGCGGCCAAGACCAGCGCCGCCCCGGCCACACGCCAGTGAATGCCGCAGGCCGGGCGCCTCAGCGCCCGGCCGCGGCCTCGGCCGCGGCCCAGCCGAAGAAGGCCAGCACCTCGTCGCGCCGCGCCATCACATCGCGTTCGCCCAGCGCGATCAGCTCGCGCGTGTAGCCCGACTCGAACAGCACGTAGCTGGCCAGCGCCGCACCGTGCGCCGCGTTGCCGCCGCTGTGCACGCCGACGCCGCGCAGCAGGCCGCGCACCGGTGGCGGCAGGTCCGCCACGTGCCGCGCCGCGATGTCCTCCAGGTGCTGCGACGGCGCGATCACCAGCGCGTCGATCTGGCGCAGCGGCGTGGCCACGCGCGCCTCGTCGCTGAGCAGCGCCAGCGTGCGGTTGATGCGCTGCAGCCGCTCGACGTCGGCGGTCAGCGCATCCAGGAAGATGCCCGACAGCGCGTGCCCGGCCACGTGCGCCAGGCTCGGGTAGCCGTTGTTGGCGATGCGCCGCCCGCTTTGCTCGACCATGCGCCCCACGCCGATCACCAGCAGCCGCTGCGCGCCCAGGTGGATGGCCGGCGACAGCGGCGCGGTCTGGCGCATCGAGCCGTCGCCGAACCATTCGCCGCGGCCGTCCAGCGCCAGCTCGGTGGCCGGAAACAGGAAGGGGATCGCCGACGAGGCCAGCAGGTGCGCGCAGCTCAGCTCGGCCGGTGCCGAGATGCGCTGCGAGCGCACCCAGTGCGCCAGCGGCGCGGCGGCCTGGTAGAAGGTGACGTGCTCGCCCGAGTTGTAGTTCGATGCGGTCACCGCCAGCGCCTGCAGGTGGCGCCCGCGCAGCATGCGCGGCAGCCGCTGCAGCGGCACCAGCTCAGCCAGCAGGTCGACCAGCGGCGCGTTGTCGAACAGCGAGCGCGGCCGCGCCTTGCGCCAGCGCGCGAGCAGCCAGCCGATCGACAACATCGTCAGCCACTGCGCACCGGTGCGCACCACGCCCAGCGAATCGGCGCGGTAGACCTGCGCGGTGCGCAGCTGTTGCCACACCTGCGTCAGGCCTTCGACCGCGGCGTCGAACTGGTCGGCGTTGCAGGCCAGCGCCGCCGCGTTGATGGCGCCGGCCGAGGTGCCGCAGATCACGCCGAAGGGGCTGCGCCGCGACGAGACATGGCAGCCGCGGCGCAGCTGCGCGATCGCATGCAGCACACCCACCTGGTAGGCGGCCCGTGCGCCGCCGCCGCTGAGCACCAGGCCGGTCAGTGGGGTTTCGTACATCGCGCGCGACTGTAGCCGGCCAAGGCGCGTTCGAACGCCCGAAGTACCGGCCGCCGTCAGGCGTAGACGACGCTGGCCTGCCCCTGCGCGGCCACGCTGCGCCAGCGCGCCAGCGCCTCGTCGCAGGGCCAAAAGCGCGCCTCGTCGCCCAGCTCGAGCTCGGCGCTGGCCCCGGTGCGGCGCAGCTGCAGCCGCACCCCCAGCCCCTGCTCGAGCTCGCCGTGCTCGGTGCGCAGCTTGCGCGCCGGCCACTGCCGCAGCAGCTCGCGCAGCGGCGGCGCGTTGGCATCGGCCGCGACCGCAACCGACAGATAACGGCCGAAACGCGCGCGCGCCGCGGCCAGGTCCCACAGCTGCGCCACGTCCAGCCGCAGCCCGCCGTTGAAGCGGTCGAGCTTGACGCGGCCCTGCACGATCAGCAGTTCGTCCTCCTTCAGCAGATCGCGCTGCGCGTCGACCAGCTCCTCGCCGATCACCGCCTCGATGACGCCGCTGCCGTCGTCGAGCTCGAGGATCATCACGCGCCCGCGCTGGCCGTTGACCACACGCAGCTCGCCGGCGATGCCGGCCAGCAGTTGCGGCTCGCGCGCGTCGGCCAGGTCGGCGATGCGCGTGCGGCAGAACTGCCGCACCTCGGCTTGGCTGTGCTCGAACAGGTGGCCCGACAGATAGAAGCCCAGCGCGGCCTTCTCGTGGCCCAGCCGCTGCTTCACGTCCCACGGCGCGGCGGCGGCCAGCGCCGGCTCGTGCGTCGAGGCCGCGTGCGAATCCCCGGAATCGAACAGCCCGGCCTGGTCGGCATGGGCCGCCTGCGCGTCGGCCCAGTCCAGCGCCAGGCCCACGCTGGCCAACAGTTGGGCCCGCGCCCCCGAGGCGTCGGCGGCGCCGGCGGCGCCGGCGCCCTGGGACGGCGCCGCGCCGCCTGCCCGGTCGGCGTGCAGCCGGTCGAAGGCGCCGGCCTTGACCAGCGCTTCGACCACGCGCTTGTTGATGCGCTGACGGTCGACCCGCGCGCAGAAGTCGAACAGGCTGCGAAAGGGCGCACTCCCAGCTTCGGCGCTGCCTTCGCGCGCGGCGACGATGGCCTCGATCGCCGCCTGGCCCGTGCCCTTGATCGCACCCAGGCCGTAGCGCACGGTGTGCTCGTCCACCGGCTCGAAGCGCCAGACGCCGCGGTTCACGTCGGGCGGCTCGAAGCCGATGCCGAACTGCTTGGCGTCGTCCAGCAGCAGCTCGAGCTTGTCGGTGTCGTCCATTTCCACCGTCATGTTGGCGGCGTAGAACTCGGCCGCGCAATGCACCTTCAGCCACGCGGTCTGGTAGGCCAGCACCGAGTACGCGGCGGCGTGGCTCTTGTTGAAGCCGTAGCCGGCGAACTTCTCCATCAGGTCGAAGACCTCGTCGGCCTTGGCCTGCGTCAGGCCGTTGGCCAGCGCACCGGCGCGGAAGATCTCGCGCTGCTGCGCCATCTCCTCGGCCTTCTTCTTGCCCATCGCGCGGCGCAGCAGGTCGGCGCCGCCCAGCGAATACCCGCCCAGGATCTGCGCCGCCTGCATCACCTGTTCCTGGTAGACGAAGATGCCGTAGGTCTCGCCCAGTACCTTTTCCAGCAGCGGGTGCGGGTATTCGATGGGCTCCTTGCCGTTCTTGCGCGCGCAGAAGCTCGGGATGTTCTCCATCGGCCCGGGGCGGAACATCGCGTTCAGCGCGAACAGGTCTTCGATGCGCGTGGGCCTGGCCTCGCGCAGCATGCCCTGCATGCCGCGCGATTCGAACTGGAACACGGCCTCGGTGCGGGCGTCGGCGAAGAGCTTGTAGACCTTCGGGTCGTCCAGCGGCAACTTGTCGTAGTCGAAGTCGCGCAAGTCGGGCCGGCGCGCGACGATGAACTCCTTGGCCAGCTCGAGGATGGTCAGCGTCGCCAGCCCGAGGAAGTCGAACTTCACCAGGCCGATGGCCTCGACATCGTCCTTGGCGTACTGGCTGACCGCGCTGGCGCTGCCCGGCTGCTGGTACAGCGGGCAGAAGTCGGTGATCTTGCCCGGCGCGATCAGCACGCCGCCGGCATGCATGCCGA
>CAYZGL010000128.1:0-13147 GCA_964477985.1 uncultured Rubrivivax sp.
TGCAGTTGAGCATCGAGCTCTTGCCCGCGCCGTTGGGGCCGATGATGGCGCGGATCTCGTGCTCGCGCACGTTGAAGCTGATGTCGGTCAACGCCTTGACGCCGCCGAAGGACAGGCTGATGTTCTTGATGTCGAGGATGACCTCGCCGATGACGCGTGTGCTCATGCCGCCGCCTTCACGGCCGGGAAGACCTCGACGTCCCTGATCTTCAGCTCGGCGCTGACCACGCCCTTGCGCCCGTCCTCGAAGCTGACGGGCGTCTCGATGTACTGGCTCGCCAAGCCGGCGTACAGCGCGTCGACCAGCGGCTTGTAGCGCTCGGCGATGAAACCGCGCTTGACCTTGCGCGTGCGTGTCAGTTCGCCGTCGTCGGCGTCGAGCTCCTTGTGCAGGATCAGGAAACGGTGGATCTGGCTGCCCGCCAGCAGCGCATCCGCCGCCAGGTCGGCATTGACCTTGCGCACGCACTCGCCGATCAACTCGTAGACCTCGGCCTTGCCCGCCAGGTCGGCATAGCCGGCGTAGGGCAGGTTGCGCCGCTCGGCCCAGTTGCCCACCGCTTCCATGTCGATGTTGACGAAGGCGCAGGCCAGTTCGCGCTGGTCGCCGAAGGCCACCGCCTCCTTGACGAAGGGGAAGAACTTGAGCTTGTTCTCCACGTACTTGGGCGCGAACATCGCGCCGTCGTGCGCGCCGCCCTTCAGCCGGCCGACGTCCTTGGCGCGGTCGATGATCTTCAGGTGCCCGCTGGCATCCAGGAAGCCGGCGTCGCCGGTGTGGTACCAGCCGTCGGCGCTCAGCACCTCGGCGGTGGCGGCCGGGTTCTTGTAGTACTCCTTCAGCAGCCCCGGGGTCTTGACCAGGATCTCGCCCGAGTCGGCCAGGCGGATCTGCACGCCTTCGATCGGCACACCCACGGTGTCGGCGTGCGCCTCGTGGTCGGGCTGCAGGCACACGAACACCGCGGTCTCGGTGCTGCCGTACAGCTGCTTCAGGTTGATGCCGATGGAGCGGTAGAAGCGGAACAGGTCGGGCCCGATCGCCTCGCCGGCGGTGTAGGCCACGCGCACGCGGCTCAGGCCCAGCGAGTTGCGCAGCGGCCCGTACACCAGCAGGTTGCCGACGGCGTAGCGCAAGCGGTCCAGCGCGCCCACCGGTTTGGCGTGCCTCGGCTGGCCGCCGGCCAGCCGCTCGTCGATCAATGCCGGCCCGACGCGGCGCGCCAGGTCCATCGCGCGCTGGAACATCCACTTCTTCAGCGCGCCGGCGTCTTCCATGCGGATCATCACCGTGGTCAGCAGGCCTTCGAAGATGCGCGGCGGCGCGAAGTAGTAGGTCGGCCCGATCTCCTTCAGGTCGATGGTCACGGTGCTGGCCGACTCGGGGCAGTTGACCACGTAGCCGCACACCAGCCACTGCGCGTAGCTGAAGATGTTCTGCCCGATCCACGCCGGCGGCAGGTAGGCCAGCACCTCTTCGCGCTCGCCGAGTTTGTCGAAGCGTGCGCCGGCCGCGGCGCGGTCGATCAGCGAGTAGTGCGTGTGCACCACGCCCTTCGGGTTGCCGGTGGTGCCCGAGGTGAAGAACATCGCGGCCACGTCGCCGCCGTGGCCGCGCTCGACCTGCTCGTCGAAGAACTTCGGCTGGCGCGCGTTGCGCTCGCGGCCGGACTCGACCAGGGCGTCCAGCGGGGCCAACCCCGGCGTGTCGTAGTGGCGCAGCCCGCGCGGGTCGTCGTACCAGATGTGCGCAAGCTGCGGGCACTGCGCGCGCACTTCGACCATCTTGTCGACCTGCTCCTGGTCCTCGACCACGGCCATCGCCACTTCGGCGTTGTTCAGCGGGAAGACGTATTCGGCGGCCACCGCGTCCTGGTACAGCGGGATCGGCACCGCGCCCAGCGACTGCGCCGCCAGCATCGTGGCGTGCAGGCGCGGCCGGTTGTCGCCCACGATCACGATGTGCTGGCCGCGCTGCAGCCCGGCGCCGGCCAGGCCGCAGGCCAGCTCGCGCACCAGCGTGGCCAGGTCGGCCCAGCTCAGGGCCTGCCAGATGCCGTATTCCTTCTCGCGCAGCGCCGGCGCCGCACCGTGCTTTTGCGCGTGTTCGAGCAGCAGCCGGGGAAAAGTCGTTTGCACCTGGGTCGTCTCCAGCGCGTGCCCAACGGCGGCAGCGCTCAGGCGCGCAATGTAGTTCGAACTTTGACGCCATGTTGTCGTTGCGACGACAATCTTCGGCATGGCTTCGTCGGGACTTTCCCCGATCCGGGTATGAGCTCGCCACCCCAACCTGCGCCACCGCGCCTGCTGTCGCGCGCGCGCCCGCTGCTGGGTGCCGAACTGGCGGGCATCGGCTGGCTGTGGCCACTGCAGCCCGACGAGCGCGAGCGCGCCGCGAGCGACCTGCGCGTGGTGCAGGTCAGCGCCGGCGAACTGCTGTGCCGCGTCGGCCGGCCGGCCACCTTCTGGTTCGGCGTGATCGACGGGCTGTTGAAGATGAGCAACGACACCGCGATGGGCATCCCGATCACCTTTACCGGCATCCCGCCCGGCGGCTGGTTCGGCGAGGGCACGGTGCTCAAGCGCGAGGCCTACCGCTACAACATCCAGGCGCTGCGCAAGAGCGTGGTCGCGGGCCTGAGCGTGCAGACCTTCCACTGGCTGCTCGACCGCAGCATCGCCTTCAACCGCTTCATCGCGCAGCAGCTCAACGAGCGGCTGGGGCAGTTCATCGGTGCGCGCGAGATCGACCGCATGAGCGACCCCGACGGCCGCGTCGCGCGCAGCCTGGCCGCGCTGTTCCATCCGGTGCTGTACCCGGGCGTCGGCGGGCTGCTGCGCATCACGCAGCAGGAACTGGGCTACCTGGTCGGGCTGTCGCGCCAGCGGGTCAACGAGGCGCTGCGCGCGCTGCAGGCGGCGGGGCTGATCGCGGTGGAATACGGCGGCGTGCGCGTGCTCGACCTGCAGCGGCTGCGCGGCTTCGGCACGCGCTGAGGCCCGCAGCGGCGCGCCGGGTGCAAGCTACTGCACGAAGCCGATCGGCCGGCGCTGTGCGCCGGGTTCGGGCAGGTCGCGCTCCTCGATGCGCGAGCGCGCGTCGAGCCGGGCGTTGCCGAAGCCGGTCATCCAGGCGCGGCGCATTTCGCGCGGCGCCAGGCTGGCCAGCCGCTCGAGCACGGCGTCGAGCGGTTCGGCATCGAAATGCTCGCCCCAGCCGTGTTCGGCGCGGATGCTGCGGTACAGCCGCAACGCGATCGCGCGCGCCGCGCCGCGGTCGGGCGCTTGCACCTCGAACACGTTCATGCGGTTCAGGATCGGCTCGGGGATCGTGCGCTCGTCGTTGGCGGTGGCGACCCAGATCACCTGGCTGGCGTCGATCGACACTTCGGCGAACTCGTCGACGAAGCAGCCGGCGGTGTCGTGTTCGAGCAGCCCATACAGCGCGCCCAGCGGGTCGTAGGCGTGCTCGGCGCGCGCCTTGTCGATCTCGTCGACCACCACCACCGGGTTGGCATAGTCGCCGTCGACCAGGGTTTCGAAGATCTTGCCCGGGCGTGCGCCCTTCCATTGGCTGGACGCACCGCTGAGCACCCAGCCCGCGGTGAGCGAGCTCATCGACACGAAGCCCAGCCCGGTGCCCAGCAGCTGTGCGACGCGGCGCGCGAAGTGCGTCTTGCCGATGCCCGGCGGGCCCAGCAGCAGCATCGGCGTCAGCTCGAGCCCGTCGCGGCTGTCGGCGCACAGCGCGAGCTGGCGCTTCAATTCGTCCAGCACCTCGGCGAAGTTCGGCAGCTCGTCGTACAGGTGCGCCATCGCCGGCAGCCCCGACGGCTTGACCTGGAAGCGCTGCGGCCCCTTCTCGAGCATGCGCTCGTAGGTCGAGCGCAGCGTCTCGTGCTCGCGTGCGGGCAGCTTGTCCAGCCGCTTTTCCACGTCGTCGACGCGGTACACGCTGCGCATCTGCGCGATCGGGATCTGCGCGGGCGGCGCCGCCAGCGCCACCAGTTGATTGCCGCTGCCCATCGAAGCCCCTTCCGTCGATGCCTGCACGCTTGGATGCATTCAATCAAACATGGTGCCGCGTGCAGATCGGGAAAACGCCTGGGATCACCCCTCACACAGGGGAGCGCTGGCAGCCGCGCGGCGCGAGTGCTATCGAACCCAGGTGTTGAGCTGGATGATCGGCAGCAGCACCGCCAGCACGATCAGCATCACGACGATGCCCATGGCCACGATCAGCAGCGGCTCGAGGATCGTGGCCAGCGCCATCGCGCGGCGCTGCACCTCGCTGCCCAGCTGCTGTGCCGCGCGCTGCAGCATCAGCGGCAGCTCGCCGGTCTGCTCGCCCAGACGCGCGAACATCGCCAGCAGCCCCGGGAAGCGCTTCTTCGCCGCCAGCGCCGAGGCCAGCGGCGCGCCTTCGCGCACCTGCGCCAGCGCGTCCATCGCATCGGCGCGCATCGCGCGGTTGCCCAGCGTCTGCGCCGCCGCCTGCAGGGCTTTGAGGATCGGCACGCCGGCACCGGCCAGCATCGCCAGCGTGCCGGCAAAGCGTGCCGCGTTGTAGCCGCGCGCCAGCCGCCCGGCCAGCGGCAAGCGCAGCAGCGCCGCGTCGCTGCGCTGGCGAAAGGCCTCGCCGCGGCGCAGCAGCGCGAAGCCGAAGCCCGCGGCGAACAGGCCGAGCAGCAGCGCCCAGCCCCAGGCACGAACGAAGCCGCTGATCGCCATCATCGCCACGGTCAGCCCGGGCAGCGCGCGCTTCGAGCTGGTGAACACCGTGGCCACCTGCGGCACCACGTAGCTGACCAAAAAGGTGACGATGACGACGGCGATCAGCGAGACGATCGCCGGGTACAGCATCGCGCCGATCAGCTTGGCGCGCAGCGCCTGGCGCTGCTCCAGGTCGTCGGCCAGCTTGTCCAGCACCGCACCCAGCGCGCCGCTTTGTTCGCCGGCCGCGACCACCGCGCAATAGACCTCGTCGAATTCGCGCGGTGCGCTGTGCAGCGCGCGCGCGAACGGCGTGCCGGCGTTGACCTCGCTCCTGAGGTGCGCGATCAGTTCGCGCTGGCCGGGGGCTTCGGCCTCGTCGGCCAGTGCGGCGAGCGCGCGTTCCAGCGGCAGCCCGGCGCCGACCAGCCCGGCCATCTGCCGCGTCCACACCGCCAGCGCGTTGCGGTCGAAGACGCGGCGCGACCAGCGCGAACCGGCGCCCGGGCTGCCGGCGGCGCCCGCGCCGATGCCCACCGGCGCGACCGCCAGCGGCACCAGCGCCTGCGCGCGCAGCTGGCTGCGCGCGGCCTTGGCGTTCTCGGCGTCGAGCAGCCCGCTGCGCGACTTGCCGGCGGCGTCGAGGGCTTCGTACTTGAACGCGGGCATCGGCGGTGGGAGTCAGTCGCGCGTCACGCTGAGCACTTCTTCCAGCGAGGTGACGCCGGCATCGACCAGCCGCTGGCCGTCCTCGCGCATCGAGCGCAGCCCCGCCGTCTGTGCCGCGGCCAGCAGATCGCTTTCGGCGGCGCGGTTGTGGATCAGTGCGCGCAGCTTGTCGTCGGCGAGCATCAGCTCGTACACGCCGGTGCGGCCCTTGTAGCCGCTGTTCAGGCAATGCTCGCAGCCCACCGGGTGCCAGCGGCCGTGCCCGTCGGCGCGGCGGCAGTGCAGGCACAGCTTGCGCACCAGGCGCTGCGCCAGCACGCCCAGCAGCGACGAGCTCAGCAGGAAGGGTTCGACGCCCATGTCGGTCAGCCGTGTCACCGCGCTGGGTGCGTCGTTGGTGTGCAGCGTGGCCAGCACCAGGTGGCCGGTGAGCGAGGCCTGGATCGCGATCTGCGCGGTCTCGTAGTCGCGGATCTCGCCGATCATGATCACGTCCGGGTCCTGCCGCAGGATCGCGCGCAGCGCCTTGGCGAAGGTCAGGTCGATCTTCGGGTTGACCTGCGTCTGGCCGATGCCGGGCAGTTCGTATTCGATCGGGTCTTCCACCGTCAGCAGGTTGGTGCCGGCCGTGTCGATGCGCTGCAGCGAGGCGTACAGCGTGGTCGTCTTGCCCGAGCCGGTGGGCCCGGTGACCAGCACGATGCCGTGCGGCTGGTGCACCAGCCGGTCGAAGGCGTGCAGCACCTGGCCGCTCATGCCCAGCGCTTCGAGCGTGAAGCGCGCTTCGCTCTTGTCCAGCAGCCGCAATACCGCGCGCTCGCCGTGCGCGCTGGGCAGCGTGGACACGCGCACGTCGATGGCGCGCGCGCCGATGCGCAGGCTGATGCGCCCGTCCTGCGGCAGCCGCTTCTCGGAGATGTCGAGCTCGGCCATGATCTTCAGCCGGCTGATCAGCGCCGCGTGCAGCGCGCGGTTCGGCTGCACCACCTCGCGCAGCGTGCCGTCGATGCGAAAGCGCACCGCGCTCGCGCGTTCGTAGGGCTCGATGTGGATGTCGCTGGCGCCGTCCTTCACCGCCTGCGTCAGCAGCGCGTTGAGCATGCGAATGATCGGCGCGTCGTTGCTGGCTTCGAGCAGGTCTTCCACCGCCGGCAGGTCCTGCATCAGCCGCGACAGGTCGACCGCGCTTTCGACCTCGCCGATCACCGTGGCCGCGCTCGATTCGGCGCCGGCATAGGCCGCGGCGATGCGCTGCGCCAGCACGGCGGACGCTTCGCGCTCGCAGCGGTCGACATCGAACAGCCGCGTCACTTCCGACAGCGCGCCGCCGGGCGTGGTTTCGGCCGCCCACAGCACGTACTGCGCGCCGTCGTCCTCGAGCAGCAGCGTGTTCGCCTTGGCGAAGGCGTAGGGCAGCGGATGGCGCGTGGCCATCGTCTACTGCGGCTGCACCGGCTGCACCGGCTGCGGTGCTGCCGCGGCATCCGGCGGCGCCGCCGCAGGCGCGGCCGGCCACGACAGCGGCGGCGGCACCGCGCCGTTGCGCAGCGGCAGGCCCGGCGCGCCGGGTGCCGGCGGCTGCGGTGCCGGCGGCGCCTGCGGCGCGTCGTTGATCGGCACGACCACGCTGTGGCGCGGCTGGCCCAGCGTTTGTTGCGTGCTGCGCATCAGGTCGTAGCGGTCCATCGACAAGGCACTCAACTCGGCCTGGTCGCGCAGGATGATGGGCCGCAGGAACACCATCAGGTTGCTCTTGGTGCGCGTGCGGCTGTCGTAGCGGAACAGCGCGCCGATGCCGGGGATGTCGCCGAGGAAGGGCACCTGCTGCACGCTGCCGCCGTACTCGTCCTTCAACAGGCCGCCCAGCACCATGATCTGGCCGTCGTCGACCACCACCGTGGTCTCGATCGCGCTCTTGTCGGTGGTCAGCCCCTGCGGCGAGGTGCGGCTGGACGGCACCACGCGCGAATCCTCCTGGTAGATCACCAGCCGCACCGTGCCGCCTTCGCCGATCTGCGGCTTGATGCGCAGCGTCAGGCCCACGTCCTTGCGCTCGATGGTCTGGAACGGGTTGTTCGGCCCCGACGCGTTGGTGGTGAACGAGCCGGTGAGGAAGGGCACGTTCTGGCCGACGACGATCTTGGCCTCCTCGTTGTCCAGCGACACCATATTGGGCGTGGCCAGGATGTTGGCGTCGGCCTTGGTTTCCAGGAAGCGCGCCAGCGCGCCGATGTTCCACAGGTCGCCGACCTTTTGCAGGATGCCGAAGTTCAGGCCGGCCGGCACCGCGACCGAGGCCAGCCCGGTGCGCCCCTGGTTGATCGCGGTGGTCAGGTTGACGATGTTGTCGGCGCCGGTGAAGTTGGTGCCGCCGACGTAGTTGGTCGAGCTGTTCTGGTTGCCCGAGATCGCCTGCCACTGGATGCCGATCTCGGCCGCCTTGTCGGCGTCGACCTTGACGATCAGCGTCTCGATGTAGACCTGCGCGCGGCGCGAGTCGAGCCGGTCGATGACGTTGCGCAGCTGGCGGTACAGCGGCTCGGGCGCGGTGATGACCAGCGAGTTGGTCGCCGGGTCGGCCTGGATGAAGCCGCCGGTGGACGGCGCGGCCGATTCGGCCACCGGCGTGGTCGACGGCGTGCTGCCGGCGCCGGTGCCGGTGTTCATCGTGGTCAGCGGCGCCGCGCTGCGCGCCGGCTGCGCGGAGGGGCCGCCGCCCAGGCCGGCAGCGCCGGCGGTGCCGCCCGGCGCCTGCGCGGCGAAGGCCGCGCGCAGCACCGCCGCCAGCTTCACCGCATCGGCGTTGCGCAGGTAGACCACCCAGATGTTGCCGGCCGGGTTGCCGCCGGCCGTGGGCTGGTCGAGCTTGGTGATGATCGAGCGCGCGATCGCCAGCCGCGCCGGGTTGGCCGCGCGCAGGATCAGCGAATTGCTGCGCGGTTCCACCAGCACCACCACGCCGCCGCCCGCCGCCGGCAAGCCCGGCTGCGCCGCGGCGGCGCCGGTGTCGCTCAGGCGCTGCACGATCGGCGCCAGGTCGCTGGCCACCGCGTGCTGCAAGGTCACGACGTCGGTGTCGCTGCTTTGCGGCTGGTCGAGCGCGGCGATGATCTTGGCGATGCGCTGCAGGTTGTCGGCGTAGTCGGTGATCACCAGCGACTGGCTGCCCGGGTTGGCGTTGATGGTGTTGTTGGCGCTGATCAGCGGGCGCAGCACCGCCACCAGGTTGTTCGGGTTCTCGTGCTTGAGCTGGAAGATCTGCGTCACCACCTGGTCGCCGCGGATCGCCGGCGGGCCCACCTGCACCGTGCCGGTCTGCAGCTTGGCCTCGGCTTCGGGCACCACCTTCAGCAGGCCGTTGTTCTCGACCATCGTGAAGCCCAGCCCGCGCAGCGCGGACAGGAAGTTCAAATAGGCTTCGCGCACCGTCATCGGCTGCTCGCTGGCCAAGGTGATGCTGCCCTTGACGCGCGGGTCGATGGCGATCTGGCGCTCGATCATCGCCGCCATCGCGCGCGTCACGGCCTCGACGTCGGCGTTGACGAAGTTCACCGTCACCGGCGCGCGCGTGCCGCGCGACGGGTTCGGCGCGGCGTTGCGCGCGCGCTGCTCGGCGGGGCTGTCGGCGCTGCCGGCGGCACCCGGCGCGGTCTGCGCCGGCACCGCCGTGGCGCAGGCCAGCAGCACGGCCAGCGCCAGCTCGCTGCGCGCGCCGCGCCGTCGTGTCGGCGTGCAAAGGCGCTGTGTCATGGTCATCCGATCGAAATGAGGGACAGCGCACCTTCGCGCCGGCCGAAGAAGTTCAGCAGATTGTCCAGTTCGCTCTCGGCGCCGGGCGCGGCGCGCGCCTGGCCGCGAAAGCGCCAGTGCGAGCCGGTCCATTGGCCTTGGCCGTCGAGCTGCAAGGCGCCGTCCAGCGTGCCGAGCACGAACTGCGGCATGCCGGCGCCGCTGCCGTCGTCCTTGCCGGCGTCGAGTTGAACCCGGTAGCTGCCCAGGCGTGGCAGCGAGGTCAGCGGCGAGGCCATGTCGGCCAGCTTCAGCTCGGCCTGGCCGGCCACGGTCCAGCGCCCGTCGGCGATCTGCAGCCGCAGGCCGGGGCTGCGCAGTTGCAGCGTGCCGCCCAGCTGCAGTGTGTTCCACGGCGCGCCCAGGCCGGCGAGCCATGCGGCTGGCCATTCACCCAGGGTGTGCGTGCCCGATGCACTGCCCGGTGCCAGCTGCAGTTGCAGCCGGCGCGGCCCCGGCTGCACCCGCAGCAGCGCCGCCTCGGCCATGCAGCAGGGCTGAAACAGGCTCAGCTGCAGCCCCAGGCCGCGCGGCGCGATGCGCCAGTGCACACGCCCGGGCAGCAGCGCGGCGCTGCGGCTGTCGGCACCGCCGCTGAGCACGGCAACCGCATCGCCGTCCCACACCGTGCCGCGTGCGTCGGCCAGCAGCAGCCGTTGCCCGGTGCGTGCGGCCAGCGCCGCCGCCAGCCAGGTGGCCGGCGCGAAGGCCGCCAGCGCGAGCAGCGCGCCGCCAAGCAGCCCGGCCACCGCCCAGCGCCAGCCGGCGCGGCGCGCGCGTGGCCGCTGCGCTGGCGCTGCTGCTGCGCCAGGCGCCGTGGCCAGCGACGCGAACGCCGCAGGCCGCGGCGGCGGCCGTGGGCTCGGGCCGAAGGGCGTACGCAGCGCCCTCACGCGCCGGCCCCGAGCGCGAGCACGATGCTGCCGCTGAAGCCTTGCGCGCCGCGCGTCAGCTGCACTTCCACCGGGCGCGCGCGCGCCGCGCTGCGCACCTCGCCCAGCCACTGCAGCAGCGGCGCGGCGCCCACGCCTTGCAGCGTCAGCACCGCGCGCTCGCCCTGCAAGGCCAGGCGCGCGCCGGGGCCGAGCCGCTCGCTGGCCGCACGCAGCGCGGCGGTGGCCTGCGGCGCCGACAACGCCGGCGCGTCGCGCAACTGCTGCACCTCGGCGGCGAGCACGCGCATGTGCTGCAACTGTTGCTCGAGCCGGTCGCGCTCGGCGGGCGCCTCGCGCAGCGTGGCCAGCGCCGGGCGCAGCGCCAGCGTCCACAACACGAAGGCACCCAGCAGCAGCGCCGCCAGGGCGAGCGCGCGGCGGTCACGCACGCTCAGCGCGTGCCAGCGCGCGCGCAGCGCACCCGGTGCGGCGCTGCTCGGCCGCAGCACGGTGTCGTGGGCGGCGCTCACGGCCGCGACCCCGCGGCGCCGGCGCGGCTCAGCGTGAGGCGCGCGTCGGCGCTGTCGAGCGCCCAGCCGCCCAGGCGCAGCCGCTCGCGCAACTGCGCGCGCTGCGGCTCGTCCAGCCCGGGCGCGCCCAGGCTCAGCCGGCCCGGCTCGAAGCGCAGCGTGTGCACCGGCGCGGCGCCGTCGGGCCAGGCCGCCGCGGCGGCACCGAGCAGCGTTTCGAGGTCGTCGCCGCCGGCGCGGCCGGCGCTGGCGCGCAGCGCGTCGGTTTCGCGCTGCATCTGCGCCGGCGCATCGAGCACCGCGCGCACCTGCGGGAAGCTGGCGCGCAGCAGCTGCTGCTGCGCCGCGCGCAGCCCGGCCAGCGCCTGGCGTTGCTGCCAGGCCCAGGCGTTGATGCCCGCCAGTTGCACCAGCAGCAGCAGCGCCACACCGGCGCGCGCCGGCCGCCACGCCGGGCTGAGCAACTGGCGCAGCGCGGCGCGCAGCGCGCGCGCGCCGCGCCGGCTCGGCGCCAGATCGAACTGGCGCAGGTTCCACGGCGAGTGCAGCGCGCGCACCACGTGTTCGGCCTCGGTGCGCAGCGCCACCGGCGCGCCCAGCCAGTGCTCGGCGGCCGCGGCCACCGCGGGCTCGGCGCTCCAGCCGGCCGGCGTGTCGCCGTGCGCCAGCAGCGAGCGCGCCAGCGAGCCTTCCAGGCGCAGCACGGTGACGCCGTTCGGGCCGGCGTGGCTGAGCCGCACGCGGGCGTGTTCGCCGGCGGCGCTGCGCGCCTCGTGGAAATGGCCGTGCGGCGCGTCCAGCGGCCAGCTGCGCGGCAGCACGCGCTCGATGGCCAGGCCGGCGCCTTCCAGCTTGTCCAGCTCGGCGCGCAGCCAGGGTTTGTGCAGCACCGCCACCCAGGCCGGCGCGCCGGGGTGCGCGCCCGGCGCCAGCGCCAGATGCACGCTGTCGTCGTCCTCGAGCAGATGCTCCTCGATCGCACCGCCGAGCGCGGCGCGCAGGCGTGCCGCGTTCGCCTTGGGCAGCGTGATGCGCTGCCAGCCGACGTCGGCTTCGTCCAGCACCACGACCACGCTGTCGGCGCGCGGCAGCAGCGCGGCCGGCGCATGGCCGTGGCGGCCTTGCTGCGTGCCGTCGGGGCTGAACACATAGGCATAACCTGGGCCCGGCGCTTCGCCGGCCGCGGCATCGCCGGCGCTGGATCGCGTACGCGGTTCGAGCAGGATCGCGAGAACGGACATCGGCTTGGCAGGGTCGGATCGGGCCCGTTTATATCAACCCGCCCGACAGGCAGATGATGGAATTGCGCCGGGGTTGCGGCAGCGGGCCGCGCTCACGGCGATGCCGCGGCGGGCACCTGGGCGCGCCAGCGCGCCAGCGGCGTCACGACGCGGTTGTTGCGTTGCACCAGCATGCGCTCTTCGATCACGCGCCCCTGCATGCGCAGCCGGCCGCTGATGACGAAGTGGCTGGAGCCCACGCTCAGCCGCTTCGGGTCGAGCGCATGCTCGGCCTTCAACTCGGCCGCGGCGTCGGCCAGCGTCTTGTAGGGCCGGCGCGCGGCCAGCCGCTTGGCGCTGGCCAGGTCGAGCCCGGGGATCACGCCGGCCAGCACTTCGGCCGACGCGGTATTGATGTTCAGCGGCGTGGGTTTGGGCAGCAGTTCGACGTAGGGGCGCAGCCGCTGCACCGTGGCGGCGTCCAGGCCCAGCCACGCCAGCTGCTCGATGCTTTGCGGCAGCAGCGGGGCGTCGCCGCCGTCGCCGCGCGGGCCGGCATCGTCGAGCGCGTCGGCGCCGCTGCCCGCTTGGCCGTCACTGCGCGCGTCGTCGGACTTTTGCGCCCGCAGGGCCGCGCGCAGCCCGGCGGCGATCGAACGCGCGGTCTCGGGCGGCACCGCCGCCATCTCGCACAGCCGGCCCAGCGACTCCAGCTCGGCCGGGATCAGCTTCAGCGAGGCCGGATCGACCAGGTTGCGCAGGTTGTAGCGCCCTTGCGCGTCGCGGATGGCGCCGCTGAGGAAGGCCTCGGGCGCGTCGCCGGCGTTGTGCTCGCGGTCCTGCGCCAGCATGCTCGACAGCGAAGCCTCGGCCAGCGGCGTGGCCCAGACCTCGTCGAGGTGGTCGACCCCGGGGTTGCGCGCATCCAGGCGCAGCAGCACGCGGCCCAGGTCGAGCGCGCCGGTGAGGATCCAGCCGGCTTGGGCGCGCGTGCGTTCGGCCTGCTCGACCGCGATCGCGCGCGACTGCTGCCACACCATGCCGGCGGCCAGCGTGGCCACCAGCGTCAGCACCAGCATCGCCACCAGCAGCGCGGCGCCGCGGCGCGCCCGGCGCTGGGGGCGGCGATGGCGGCGATGGCGGCGAGGGCGGCGCGGCGGCGGCCTCATGGCTGTTGCAAGGCCAGCGCCAGGTCGCGTGTCAGCCGCTGCGCGCCGAAGGCCAGCACCAGCCGCACGCCGTACAGCGAACTTTCCTGCCGCGCCGCGCCGTCGCCGCTGCCGGCTGCGGCGCCGGCGTCGCCGCTGGACTGCGGGTTGGACCAGGCGTTGTCGCGGAAGAACTGGATCTG
>CAYZGL010000129.1:0-13138 GCA_964477985.1 uncultured Rubrivivax sp.
TCGCGCCCGACGTGCCGGTGGTTGCCGAGGAGGCGGTTGCGCGCGGCTGCATGCCTAAAGTCGGCCGCGAATTCTGGCTCGTCGACCCGCTCGACGGGACGAGGGAGTTCATTGCACGCAACGGCGAATTCACCGTCAATATCGCGCTGGTGCAGGACGGGGCGCCGAGGCTCGGCGTGGTTTTCGCGCCTGCGCTCGGGCGGCTGTTTGCCGGCGACGCGAGCGGCTCGGCGTGGGTCGAGGACGAGCGCGGCCGCAGGCCGATCAGCTGCCGGGCGCCGCCCGAATCCGGTCTGACCGTGGTGGCGAGCCGGTCGCACGGCGATGCAGCCGCGCTGCAGGCCTTCCTGTGCGGGCGCCGCGTGGCGGCGACCCTCAGCGCAGGATCGTCGTTGAAGCTGTGTCTGGTCGCTGCGGGGGAGGCGGACGTCTATCCGCGCTTCGGCCGCACGATGGAGTGGGATATCGCCGCCGGGCACGCCGTGCTCGCCGCGGCGGGCGGCGAGGTGCGGGACCTGCAAGGACGTGCGCTGCGCTATGGCAAGCCGGATTTCGCGAACCCGGACTTCGTTGCCTGCGGATTGCAGCCCACCTGTGTCGCCGCGGCGTAGCGTCGCTTCCTGGACGCGACGGACATTGCGGTTCGACAGTCCTCGGCCCATCGGCCACGTGTGTGCCCGCTGCGGCGCGAGCAGCCTGCCGCCGCGGCACCCGCGTCCGGCTCTTCGATCGGCGCCGCCGCGCGCCCCGATCACTTCGGTCGACGGTCGATCTTCTTGACGACGATGCCTCCGACCACGAAGAGCGCGGCCACCAGCCAGGTCATCGGGTGTGCCAGCACCTCGCGCAGGGCTTCGACGACTGCGTGCACCAGGTTCTGGCCACTGCCAGTGGCCGAGCGCTTGTCCGAGCCGCCGTAACCCACGCCGGTCGTCAAGTCCGAGGAAGGGGCGGCGTGGGGCAACTGGCTCGCGCCGGGCCGGCCTTCACGAGCGCCGCCGCCGGCCAACGCAGGGGCGGACCAGTCGGCGGCACCCAGCAGCTGCGGGCTGCCGTCGTGGGCGCTGTCGTTGTCGGTCAGCCAGGGCAGCGAGTCCTTCACCCACTGGACAGCCGCCTTGCCCATGTCGCGCAACTCCCAGGGATCGCCGCCAGCCTTGTTCGCCGGCTTCTTGGCCTGCACCTGACCGACGTCCGCGCTGTCCGATGCCGGCTGTGCCTTGGTGCGCGTGCCGTCGCGCCTTGGCGCGTGGGTCGCCTCCGCCGCCACTGCACCGGCGTCGGCCTCCTTGAGCATCTGCGCGGCCAGTTCGCTGTCTGAGGTGGCAGGCGCGGCCGAGGCGGCCCCTGCGGCGGGCTGCGCCGCCAGACCTTCACCCAGGCCCGGGCCCGGCAGGCCCGGCAGCGTCACGGCGGCCGGCGCAGCCTCGGCCGTCGGCGCAGCCTCGGCCGCCGGCACCGGGCCGGCCCAGGCGCTGCCTTGCAGGGCCAGCAGCAACAGCAGCGTCGGTGCGCGTGACATGGGGTGCATTCGGTGCCCGGGCTTGGGCTGGGGTTGGGGTTGGGGCTTGGGGGGGGGCGGAGTGCGGCGCGACTCTAGCGCAGCGTGTTGTGCGCCGCCATCCCGCGTCGGCGGTGTACGGCCGCAGCCAGGTGGCGCAGCAGCGCCGCGCTGTCGTCCCAGCCCAGGCAGGCGTCGGTGATGGACACGCCGTGCCGCAGCGGCTGGCCGGGTTTCAGGTCCTGCCGGCCGCCTTCGAGGTGGCTTTCGATCATCACGCCGCCGATGCGGCGCTCGCCGCCGGCGAGCTGCGCGGCCACGTCGTGGCCGACCTCGATCTGCCGCCGGTGGTCCTTGCGCGAATTGGCGTGCGAGAAGTCGACCATCACCAGCTCGCGCTGCCCGGCCGCGCGCAGCACCGCGCAGGCGGCGGCGACCTCGGCGGCGCCGTAGTTGGGCGCGCGCCCGCCGCGCAGGATGACGTGGCAGTCGGCGTTGCCGCGGGTTTCGAAGATCGCCGCCTGGCCCATCTTGGTCATGCCCATGAAGGCGTGCGGCGCGCTGGCCGCGACCACGGCGTCGGCGGCGACCTGCACGCCGCCGTCGGTGCCGTTCTTGAAGCCCACCGGGCACGACAGCCCGCTGGCGAGCTGGCGGTGCGTCTGGCTTTCGGTGGTGCGCGCGCCGATCGCGGCCCACGCCACCAGGTCGGCGATGTACTGCGGGCTCAGCAGGTCGAGGAATTCGGTGCCCGCCGGCAGGCCCAGCGCCGCCAGCTCGAGCAGCAGCGCGCGCGCGCGGCGCAGGCCTTCGTTGATGCGGAAGCTGCCGTCCAGCCGCGGGTCGTTGATGTAGCCCTTCCAGCCCACCGTGGTGCGCGGCTTTTCGAAGTACACGCGCATCACCACCAGCAGTTCGCCGGACAGCTCGTCGGCCAATGCCCGCAGCCGCTGCCCGTATTCGATGGCCTGGCCGTGGTCGTGGATCGAACACGGGCCGGCGACCACGATCAGCCGCGGGTCGACGCCGGCCAGGATGGCGGCGATCTGCGCGCGCGTGCTTTCCACCAGTGCCTGCGCCGCCTCGGGCATCGGCAGTTCGTCGTGCAGCAGTGCCGGCGAGATCAGCGGGCGCACCGCGGCGATGCGCACGTCGTCCACGCGCGTGCTGTCGTGCGTGGCCGGCCAGCCGGGGCTGGCCAGCTCGCCGACCTCGTGGTCGTGTTGCCAGTCGTCGGGTCGGTTCATGACAAATCTCTCGGGCTGCGGCGTGACGCCGGATTATCGGCACGCCGATCGCTGTGGCCGGCTCGCGCGCCGGGCCGCGGCGCGGCCATACTCGGCGCAGCCGCCACAGCAGATGGCCGGCCGGTGCGACAGCCATGAACGGATCGGGGCGCGACGGCGCCGAAACCCCCACGCGCCACGAGCGGCGCGACAGCGAACGCCGCGACGGCCCGCGCCACGGCAGCGAGCGCCGCCGCGGCGAGCGGCGCCAGGGCGAGCGACGGCGCAGCGTGCGGCCGCCGGCGTCGTCGCGGCCCTTCGACGAATCCTGGTTCGGCGTGCTCGGCGTGGCGCCGGACACGCAGATGCGGCTGGAGGAAGCCGCGGGCATCGAGTCGATGCTCGACACCGACTGGGCCGACACATCCGAGCTGGACCGGCGCGCGCTGTCGCGCCAGGCGCGGCGCATCCTCAGCGAGCCCGATTCGGCGCTGACGCGCATCTACCGCACCTATTCGGCCGCGCGCGCGGCCATCGGCGTGGCGATGGTGGGCGGCATCGGCGCGGCCAGCCTGCTGGGCACGGCGCCGTCGCTGCTGCTCGGGCTGCTGTGCCTGGCCTATGCGGTGCAGGCGATCGTGCTGTGGCTGCTGCCGCGCTTCGGCACCTTCAGCCTGCCGCAGCCGCAGGACAGCGCCGCGCAGCGCCGCCGCCAGTGGCTGTGGACCATCGGCGTGGACCTGGGCGCCTTCACTGCGCTGCACCTGATCCTGTCCGGCGGCAGCCTGAACTTTGCCGCGCTGCTGGTGCTGCCGGTGCTGATGTCCGGCGTGTTGACCTCCCGGCTGCTGGCGCTGGCCACCGCCGCGGCGGTGGCGCTGATGCTGCTGGCGGTGGCCTGGTTTGCGGCCGGCAGCGAGGGCGCCGGCGCGGTGCTGATCACGCAGTCGGGGCTGGCCGGCATCGGCTTTTTTGCCATCGCGCTGCTGGCCGGCGAGCTGGCCGGGCGCCTGGCGCGCGAGGAACTCGCCGCGCGCGGCAGCATGGAGCTGGCGCGCCAGCAGGCGCAGCTGAACCGGCTGATGATCGAGGAGATGGCCGACGGCGTGCTGGTGGTCGACCGCGACGCGCGCGTGCGTGCCAGCAACCCGGCCGCGCGCAGCCTGCTGTCGGTCAGCGCCGCGGCCGCGGCGGCGCCGTTCCAGCTGCAGTCGCGCAGCGAATGGTCGGCCTTGAACCAGGCGGTGCACACCGCGCTGGCCGAAGCCCATTGGCCCGAGGAGGGCCGCGACGTGCTGCTGGACTTCGGCCCTGGGCAAACGCGCAGCCTGCGTCTGCGCGTGCGCTTCACGCGGCGGCGTGCGCTGCGCGGCGACCGCAGCGGCACCGAGGAGCTGTGCGTGTTGCTGCTCGAGGACGTGCGCACCGCCGAAGCCCGGCTGCGCCAGCAGCGGCTGGCGGCGATGGGGCGGGTGTCGGCCGGCATCGCGCACGAGATCCGCAACCCGTTGTCGGCGATCGCGCAGGCCAACGCGCTGCTGATGGAAGATGCGCTGAGCGCGCCGCAGCAGCGGCTGGCGCGCATGGTGGCCGACAACGTGGCGCGGCTGGCGCGCTTGGTGGACGAGGTGATGGAAGTCGCGCCCGGCGCGGCGGCCACCCCCGGCGTGATCGACGCGCGCGCCGCGGTCGCGGCGGCCGCCGCCGACTGGGCGCACACCGCCGGTGTCGACGCCGGCGAGCACGGCCGGCTGCGGCTCGATCTGCCGCCGCTGGCCTTGCCGGTGCGGTTCGACCCCGAGCACCTGCGCCGCGTGCTGGTGAACCTGCTGGACAACGCGCAGCGCCACGCCAGCGCCGCGCCCGGTGCGATCGGTGTGCGCCTGGCGGTGCGCGACGAATCCAGCGTGCTGCTGCGCGTGGACAGCGACGGGCCGCCGATCGCGCACGAGATCGAGCCCTACCTGTTCGAGCCCTTCTTCTCCACGCGCAGCCGCGGCTCGGGGCTGGGCTTGTATATTTGCCGCGAACTGTGCGAGCGCTACGGCGCCAGCATCGAATACCGGCTGCGCCCCGACGGCCGGCGCAACCTGTTCCTGGTGGTGATGCGGCGCGAGGGCGCACACAGCACGCCGCCGCCGGACACCGACCGCAGCCCCTCCCAACCCAGCGCATGAAAGCCGCGAGCGCCAACCGCCTGCTGGTCGTCGATGACGAACCCGACCTGCGCACGCTGTACGAACTGACGCTGGTGCGCGAAGGCTACGCGGTCGAGACGGCAGGCAGCGTCGGCGAAGCCTGGGCGCTGCTGGGCGAGCACAGCTTCGCCGCGGTGATCACCGACATGCGGCTGCCCGACGGCAGCGGGCTCGAGCTGCTGCAGCGGCTCGAGCAGCACGCGCGCGCCGAGAAAGCCATCGTCATCACCGCCTACGGCTCGGCGCAAGGCGCGGTCGAGGCGCTGAAGTGCGGCGCCTACGACTATCTGACCAAGCCGGTGGACCTGCGCCAGTTCCGCGCGGTGGTGGCTTCGGCGCTGGGGCGTGGGCTGCCGGGGCCCGCGGGCCGCGCGCTCGCGGTGCCGCTTGCCGACGGCGCGGCGCTGCCGACACCGCGGCGCCGCGCGAGCGACGCGCTGCCCGCGCCGCAGCCGGCGGCGCAGCGGCTGGCCGGCGGCAGCCCGCTGATGCAGCAAGTGCACGCGATGGCCGCCAAGGTGGCGCGCAGCATGGCGCCGGTGCTGGTGCATGGCGAATCGGGCACCGGCAAGGAGCTGGTGGCGCGCGCGGTGCACGAACTGTCGGCGCGCGCTGCCGCGCCCTTCATCGCGGTGAACTGCGGCGCGATCCCCGAGAACCTGCTCGAGGCCGAGTTCTTCGGCTACCGCAAGGGGGCGTTCACCGGCGCGGCCGACGACCGCGAAGGTTTCTTCCAGGCCGCGCAGGGCGGCACGCTGTTCCTCGACGAGATCGGCGACCTGCCGCTGCCGATGCAAAGCAAGCTGCTGCGCGTGATCCAGGAGCGCGCGGTGCGCCCGCTCGGCGTGGTGGCCGAAACGCCGGTCAATGTGCGCATCGTCAGCGCCACGCACCGCGACCTGGGTGCCGAAGTGCAGGCCGGGCGCTTCCGCCAGGACCTGTACTACCGGCTCAACGTGATCTGCATCCCGCTGCCGCCGCTGCGCGAGCGGCTGGACGACCTGCCGGCGATCTGCCATGCGGTGCTCGCGCGCATCGCCGCCGACGCCGGCGTGAGCCCGGTGCCCACGCTCAGCGCGGCAGCGCTGCAGCGGCTGGCGCAGCATGCCTTCCCGGGCAACGTGCGCGAGCTGGAAAACCTGCTGCAGCGCGCGCTGGCCTTGTCGGGCGGCGACGTGGTCGAACTCGCCGACCTCGGCCTGGGCGATGTCACGAACGGCGGGCCGGCCGATGCCGCACCGGCCGCGCCGGTGCCTGCGCCTTTGCCAGACGCGCTGCACGCGCCGCACGCGCCGCAGCCCGAGGCCTCGGGCTTGGCCTTGGGCGCGCCGCTGCCGTCGGACCTGCAGGCGCACCTGGATGCGGTGGAGCGCGACATCCTGCTGCGCGCACTCGAGCGCCACCGCTACAACCGCACCGCCGCCGGTGCCAGCCTGGGCCTGACCTTGCGCCAGATGCGCTACCGCATGGCGCGCCTGGGTGTGTTCGCCGGCGACAGCCTTGGCGAGCCGGCCTAGCCAGCGCTGGCACGACGGCTGGTGGCGCGGCGCCGCGCCCCTTGCGTCGCCGAATTTCGACCAGCGCCCGGCGGGCCAGAGCATCGACCTGGTGGTGCTGCATTCGATCAGCCTGCCGCCGGGCGAATACGGCGGCGACGCGATCGAGCGGCTGTTCACCAACCGGCTGGACTGGCAGGCGCACCCGTACTACGCCGCGATCCGCGGGCTGCGCGTGTCGGCGCATTTCCTGGTGCGGCGCGGCGGCCGCATGCTGCAGTTCGTGTCGTGCGACCAGCGGGCCTGGCATGCCGGGGCGTCGGCGTGGCGCGCGCGCGAGAACTGCAACCACTACTCGATCGGCATCGAGCTCGAAGGCCTGGAAGGCGGGCCCTTCGACGATGCGCAATATGCTGCGCTGGCGCGGCTGCTGCGCGCGCTGGCCTTGCGTTACCCGATCGCCGAAGTGGTGGGCCACGAAGACGTCGCGCCGGGGCGCAAGGCCGACCCCGGCGCCGGCTTCGACTGGGAGCGCCTGCGCCGCCAGCTGCGGCGCCGCCGGCCGCGCATCGCACACTCCGCGCCATAGGGGAAGGCCCTAGGCAGGCACACTAGATGTAGTGCCTTGCAGCGGTCCTACACCACAGATATAGTGTACGGCACGGAAACGCCGGTGCCTTCGATCAGCCGCCGCGCCGCGGCTTCGCGCGGCCCGTGCTGCGCGTTGCGGCGCCCTGACCGCGTGCCCCGACCCCATCCGCCTTTCACGTCCACCGCATCCCTGCCGCTCATGCAAGCCACCGCCCATCCGACCGCTGAATCCACCCCCTCACTGCATGCCGCCGGCGCCGCCGAGGCCGCTGCGAGTGCCTACGCCGGCTACCAGATCATTCGCCGCAACGGCGCGGTGGTGGGCTTCGAGCCGAACAAGATCGCGGTCGCGCTGATGAAGGCCTTCCTCGCGGTGCACGGCACGCAAGGCGCGGCGTCGGCCAGCGTGCGCGAGACGGTGGACCAGCTGACGGCAGGCGTGGTGCGCGCGCTGCTGCGCTCGCGCCCGGGCGGCGGCACCTTCCACATCGAGGACGTGCAGGACAGCGTCGAACTGGCGCTGATGCGCGGCGGCCACCATGAGGTGGCGCGCGCCTATGTGCTGTACCGCGAGCGCCGCGCGCAGGAGCGGGCGCGCCAGGCGGTTGCGGCGCCGGCGCCGCAGGCCGCGCCGCTGCAGGTGCTCGACGGCGGCCAGCGCCGGCCGCTGGACTTCGCGGCGCTGCAAGCGCTGGTCGAATCCGCCTGCGCGGGCCTGGGCGGCGAGGTGCGCGCCGAGCCGATCCTGGCCGAGACCCGGCGCAACCTGTACGACGGCGTGCCGCTGGACGAGGTCTACAAGGCTTCGATCCTGGCGGCGCGCACGCTGATCGAGAAGGACCCCGGTTATTCGCGCGCCACCGCGCGGCTGCTGCTGCACACGCTGCGCCGCGAGGTGCTGGGCGGCGAGGTTACGCAGGCGCAGATGGCCGAGCGCTGCGCCGACTGTTTCGCGCAGTTCATCCGGCGCGGCGTGCAGGCCGAGCTGCTCGACGAGCGGCTGGCGCAGTTCGACCTGGCGCGCCTGGGCGCCGCGCTGCAGCCCGAGCGCGACCTGCAGTTCGATTACCTGGGGCTGCAGACGCTGGTCGACCGCTATTTCCTGCACATCGGCGAACGGCGCATCGAACTGCCGCAGGCCTTCTTCATGCGCGTGGCGATGGGGCTGGCGCTGGGCGAGATCGACCGCGAGGCGCGTGCCATCGAGTTCTACGAGGTGCTGTCGCGCTTCGACTTCATGAGCAGCACGCCCACGCTGTTCAACAGCGGCACGCGGCGCAGCCAGCTGTCCAGCTGCTACCTGACGACAGTGGCCGATGACCTGGAGGGCATCTACGACGCGCTGAAGGACAACGCGCTGCTCAGCAAGTACGCCGGCGGCCTGGGCAACGACTGGAGCAACGTGCGCGCGCTGGGCTCCTACATCAAGGGCACCAACGGCAAGAGCCAGGGCGTGGTGCCGTTCCTGAAGGTGGTCAACGACACCGCGGTGGCGGTGAACCAGGGCGGCAAACGCAAGGGGGCGGTGTGCGCCTACCTCGAGACCTGGCACCTGGACGTCGAGGAGTTCCTCGATCTGCGCAAGAACACCGGCGACGACCGGCGGCGCACGCACGACATGAACACCGCCAACTGGGTGCCCGACCTGTTCATGAAGCGCGTGATCGAGGGCGCCGAGCATCCGCACGACCCGGCGCGCGGCCAGTGGACGCTGTTCAGCCCCAGCAGCTGTCCCGACCTGCACGACAAGTTCGGCCCGGCCTTCGAGCAGGCCTACACCGCTTACGAGGCGCAGGCCGACCGCGGCGAGCTCGAGCCCTTCAAGCGCATCAAGGCGGTCGACCTGTGGCGGCGCATGCTGTCGATGCTGTTCGAGACCGGGCACCCGTGGATCACCTTCAAGGACGCTTGCAACCTGCGCAGCCCGCAGCAGCATGTGGGCGTGGTGCACAGCTCGAACCTGTGCACCGAGATCACGCTGAACACCAGCGCCGACGAGATCGCGGTGTGCAACCTGGGCTCGATCAACCTGGCGCAGCACCTGATCGACGCACCGGACGGCACGAAAACCATCGACCAGGCCAAGCTGCAGCGCACGGTGGCCACCGCGATGCGCATGCTCGACAACGTCATCGACATCAACTACTACGCGGTGAAGAAGGCGCGCGACGCCAACCTGCGCCACCGCCCGGTGGGGCTGGGCATCATGGGCTTCCAGGACGCGCTGTACCAGCTGCGGCTGCCCTATGCCAGCCAGGCCGCGGTCGAGTTCGCCGACCGCTCGATGGAAGCCGTGTGCTACCACGCCTACTGGGCCAGCACCGAGCTGGCCGAAGAGCGCGGCCGCTACAGCAGCTGGCGCGGCAGCCTGTGGGAGCGCGGCGTGCTGCCGCTGGATTCGCTCGAGCTGCTGGCGCAGGCGCGCGGCGGCGAAACGGGGCAGGGGCCCTGTGTCTGTCCTTACGTGGAAGTCGACCGCAGCCACAGCATGGACTGGGACGCGCTGCGCGCGCGCATCCAGGCGCACGGCATGCGCAACAGCAACTGCGTGGCGATCGCGCCCACCGCCACCATCAGCAACATCGTCGGCGTCGATGCGTCGATCGAGCCGTGCTTCGGCAACCTCGCGGTCAAGAGCAACCTGTCGGGCGAATTCACCGTGGTCAACGAGTACCTGGTGCGCGACCTGAAGCGCCTGGGGCTGTGGGACGAGGTGATGGTGATGGACCTGAAGCACTTCGACGGCTCGCTGGCGCGCATCGACCGCGTGCCCGATGAACTGAAGCGGCTGTACGCCACCGCCTTCGAGGTCGATGCGTCGTGGCTGGTCGAGGCCGCCGCGCGGCGGCAGAAGTGGATCGACCAGGCGCAGTCGTTGAACCTGTACATCGCCGGTGCGTCGGGCAAGAAGCTGGACGAGATCTACAAGCTGGCGTGGTTGCGCGGCTTGAAGACCACCTACTACCTGCGCACGCTGGGCGCCACGCAGGCCGAGAAGTCCACCGTGCAGGCCGGTGCGCTGAATGCGGTGGCCGCGCATGCCGCGCCCGCGTCGGCGCTGAACGCATCGGACAGGGGGGCCGGCGACATCAAGTTCTGCGCCATCGACAACCCCGACTGCGAGGCTTGTCAGTGACGCGCCGTGTTGGCATGTCGGGGTTGCGGCGAAGGCTCATGTCGCGAAGCGACGTGAAGCGCAGCGGCCGAAGCCATCAGCCCGACTGCGAAGCCTGTCAATGAAGCGATGCCTTGCGCACGCAGCGTTGTGTGTTGTCACGATGCGCAGTGGCAACAACGCCTGCGCAAGCGTCATCGCGATGTCAAGTAGTGCTTTGTGTTGGTACGCAACACTCACATAATCCAGCGCCATAGGACGCCTTGAAAAATGCTGGTCTGGGAAGAACAAACCGCTGTCCCGTCGAAGACTGCTCCTCTGGTCATCGAGCCCACGCTGCAAGCCGCAGTCGCGCCGGCGTCCCGTCCCTCCGCGGCGCGTGCCGCAGCCCCTGTTTCGCGAGCCTTGCCGCAGCCATCGCAGCAACGCGTGGCCGCTGCCGACAAGCGCATCATCAACGGCCAGACCGACGTCAACCAGCTGGTGCCGTTCAAGTACAAGTGGGCCTGGGAAAAGTACCTGGCCACCTGCGCCAACCACTGGATGCCGCAGGAGATCAACATGTCGCGCGACATCGCGACATGGAAGGATCCGAACGGCCTGAGCGAAGACGAGCGCCGCATCATCAAGCGCAACCTCGGCTTCTTCGTCACCGCCGATTCGCTGGCCGCCAACAACATCGTGCTGGGCACCTACCGGCACATCACCGCGCCCGAATGCCGCCAGTTCCTGCTGCGCCAGGCCTTCGAAGAAGCGATCCATACCCACGCCTACCAGTACATCGTCGAATCGCTGGGGCTGGACGAAGGCGAGATCTTCAACGCGTACCACGAGATCGCCTCGATCCGCGACAAGGACGCCTTCCTGCTGCCATTCATCGACGTCATCATGGCGCCCGACTTCCACACCGGCACGCCCGACAACGACGCCAAGCTGCTGAAGAGCCTGATCGTCTTCGCCTGCCTGATGGAAGGCCTGTTCTTCTACGTCGGCTTCACGCAGATCCTGGCGCTGGGGCGGCAGAACAAGATGGTCGGCGCGGCCGAGCAGTACCAGTACATCCTGCGCGACGAGTCGATGCACTGCAACTTCGGCATCGACCTGATCAACACCATCAAGCTCGAGAACCCGCAGCTGTGGACGAGCGCGCTGCGCGCCGAGGTCAAGGCGCTGTTCGAGCAGGCGGTCGAGCTCGAGTACCGCTACGCCGAAGACACCATGCCGCGCGGCGTGCTCGGCATGAACGCTTCCATGTTCAAGGGCTACCTGCGTTTCATCGCCAACCGGCGTGCCACGCAGATCGGCCTGCAGCCGCTGTTCGCGAACGAGGACAACCCGTTCCCGTGGATGAGCGAAATGATCGACCTGAAGAAGGAAAGGAATTTCTTCGAAACGCGTGTCATCGAGTACCAGACCGGTGGCGCGCTTTCCTGGGATTGAAGGCGGCGGCAGCCCCAACCACTACCTGTCCACTGCCGCAGGCCTGCACGGATCCGCGAGCCGCGATGCATCGACAACAGAAGCGATGCGCCGGCTGGCGAGCCGCATTCGTCGCACCGGGGCGATAGCCGGGGCCGCTGGGCCGCGGTAGAGCACCGGGCGATGGATCTCCGCGCTGTATCGAGCGGCGCGGTGCTCTTTGCAACTTGATCAAGGAGATCGTCATGGCAACTGCGAAGAAGGCCCCGGCCAAGAAGGCCCCGGCGAAGAAGGCGCCCGCCAAGAAGGCGCCGGCGAAGAAGGCGGCACCGGCCAAGAAAGCCGCGCCGGCGAAGAAGGCCGCCCCCGCGAAGAAGGCGGCACCGGCGAAGAAGGCCGCGCCCGCGAAGAAGACGGCACCGGCGAAGAAGGCCGCGCCCGCGAAGAAGGCGGCACCGGCGAAGAAGGCGGCACCGGCGAAGAAGGCCGCTCCCGCGAAGAAGGCGGCGCCGGCGAAGAAGGCGGCTGCGAAGAAGACGGCGAAGAAGGCCGCCGGCCCTGCGGCCCCTGCGGCGAAGACTTCGTTGAGCCCGGCCGCCGCCTGGCCGTTCCCGACGGGCAACAAGCCCTGAGGTCGCGCCGCGGGTTGCGTGGCAACGCGATCCGCGGGTGCGCTCGAACAGAACCCGGCGCGTGCCGGGTTCTTTCGTTGGCGCGGCTGCGCTGGGCTTGGCTGCGGCGGCGAGCTGGTGCCGAAGTTCGAGTTCGCGTTGCCGCTCGGCACGCGGCACGCGGCCATTGGCACTGCCGGCCCGCGGGAGTCCGGGCGCGATGCCGCGCCGATCGCGCCGCTGTCGCCGAGGCCTTCGACTAGCCGCGGCCCTGCCGTGCCACCGCGGCGGCGGCTTCGGCCGCCGCCTGCGCATCGCCCAGGTAGGCGCTGCGCAGCGGGCGCAGCTGCGCGTCGAGTTCGTACACCAGCGGGATGCCGTTCGGGATGTTCAGGCCGACGATGTCGGCGTCGCCGATGCGATCCAGGTACTTCACCAGCGCGCGCATCGAGTTGCCGTGCGCCGCGACCACGACGCGGCGCCCGGCCCGGATGGCCGGCGCCAGCACCTCGTGCCAGAACGGCAGCACGCGTTCGACCGTGTCCTTCAGGCATTCGGTCAGCGGCAGCTGATCGGCGCGCAACGCGGCGTAGCGCGCATCGCCGCGTTCGCAGCGCGCATCGCCGGCGGCCAGCGCCGGCGGCGGCGTGTCGTAGCTGCGGCGCCAGATCAGCACCTGCTCGTCGCCGTACTGGCGCGCGGTCTCGGCCTTGTTCAGCCCCTGCAGCGCGCCGTAGTGGCGCTCGTTGAGCCGCCAGTCGTTGACGATCGGCAGCCAGGTGCGGTCCATCTCGTCCAGGCAATGCCACAGCGTCCAGATCGCGCGCTTGAGCACCGAGGTATAGGCGATGTCGAACTCGAACCCCGCTTCATGCAACAGCCGCCCGGCCTGGCGCGCCTGCTGCACGCCGGTGTCGGTCAGCGGCACGTCGGTCCAGCCGGTGAAGCGGTTTTCCAGGTTCCAGGTCGATTCGCCGTGGC
>CAYZGL010000130.1:0-13004 GCA_964477985.1 uncultured Rubrivivax sp.
TTCATCGGGTCCTGGTTCTGCATCTGCGCGACCAGCAGCTTGAGGAAGCGGTCCTGCGAACCCGCCTCGTTCTTCGTCGCCGCGGTGCCGGTGGCGGCGGCGTTCAGGCGCTCGGACAGCGCGGCGATGCTGCTCATCAGGCCCCCATCTGCAGCGTCTTTTGCAGCAGCGCCCTGGCGGTGTTCATTACCTCGAGGTTGTTCTGCACCGAGCGCGACGCCGAGATCATGTTGACCATCTCTTCCACCGTGTTGACGTTGCTGTAGGTGACGTAGCCGTCGGCGTCGGCACCCGGGTGCCTGGGGTCGTGCACGCGCCGCCCGGGCGTGCTGTCCTCGCCCACCGCGGCCACGCGCACGCCGGCGGCGCTGGCCGCTCCCATCAGTTCGGTCTGAAACACCACGTGCCGCGCCTTGTAGGCCTTGCCGTCGGGCCCGGCCACGGTGTCGGCGTTGGCCAGGTTGGAGGCCACCACGTTGAGCCGCTGGCTTTGCGCGCTGACCGCGCTGCCGCTGACGTCGAAGATCCTGAACATGCTCATGGTCTGAATTCCTAGCCTTGCTGGTGCGACTTCATCGCGTCGAGCATGGTGCGCACATGGCCGTTGATGAAGCGCAGCGTGGCCTCGTACTTCAGGCTGTTGTCGGCGAACGAGGCGCGCTCGCGGTCCATGTCCACCGTGTTGCCGTCCAGGTTGCTCTGGCTGGGTGCGGCATAACGCAGATCGCCCTCGGCCAGCGCGGTGGTCGCCAGCGGCAACGAAGCCAGGCCGGCGCGCAGCGTGCGCAGCGCGGCGCCGGCGGCACCCGCGGCACCGCCCGACGCACCGGCGGCGTCGCGCAGCGCGGCCGCGAAGTCGAGGTCGCGCGCCACGTAGCCGGGGGTGTCGGCGTTGGCGATGTTGCTGGCCAGCAGCCGCTGGCGCTCGGAGCGCAGCGCCAGCGCCTGCGCCTGGAACTCCAGGCCATCGCTCAGGCGTTGCATCATGGTGCGGGCCGTGCAGGCAGTGAGGGCAGCTTCATGCGGCGGCATTCTGGGCAGCGCCGGCGCAGCGCATGGGCCCGAACAGCGCCGCCAAGGCGGCCCAATTCGCCGCGCCGCGTGCACCGGCGGCCGCCTACAGTCGCCGGCGTGACCCTGCCCGAGCCTTCTTGCCGCGCCCACCCCCCGAACCCGCCGCCGCCCGGGCGCACGCGGCAGCGCGCCGCGCTCGGCGCCGCGCTGTGGTTGGCGGCGCTGGCGGCAACGGCAGCCACGGCGGCAACGGCGGCCACCGCGCCGCAAGCCGACGACAGCGCCGGCCTGGACGCAGCCACCTTGCAGCGCATCCGCGAGCTCGGCGCGCTGGCCGGCGCGCAGGCCGGCGCGGCGCTGTCGCTGCCGCAGCTGCGCGTGCAGGTCGAACCCGGACGGCTGGACCCGCGGCTGCGGCTGGCGCCTTGCCAGCGCATCGAGCCCTACCTGCCGCCGGGCGTGCGCGCCTGGGGCCGCAGCCGCATCGGGCTGCGCTGCGTGGACGGCGCCGCGACTTGGAACGTGTACCTGCCGGTGACGGTGAAGGTTTTTGCGCCGGCCTGGGTGCCGAGCACACCGTTGCCCGCCGGCAGCGTGCTGCAGGCCGGGCAGCTGCGGCGCGCCGAGGTCGACTGGGCCGCCGCCGCGACGCCGCCGCTGGCCGATGCCGCGCAGTGGGTGGGGCGCGAGCTGGCGCGCGCGCTGCCGGCCGACGCGCCGCTGCGCGCCGCCGACTTGCGCCAGCGCCAGTGGTTCGCCGCCGGCGACAGCGTGCAGCTGGTGGCGCACGGCAAGGGTTTCAGCGTCGGCGCGCGCGTGCAGGCGATGGGCCCCGGCGTCGAGGGCCGCCCGGTGCGGGTGCGCACCGACAACGGCCGCGTGCTCAGCGGGCTGGCAGTCGGCCCGAACCGTGTCGAGGTGGCGCTGTGAACGCGGCGCGCGCCGCCCCCGTGGTCGGGGGGCACGGTGCCAGAATCAGCGGCGGCGGGGCTCAAGTCGGCGCGCCAGCCGGCCGATATCCCGCGCATGCCCCGCATACCCGTCCCGGGCGGGCCCGCACGGCCCACCCGCGATGCCACCCCTTCGACACGCGGCACGGCGCGCGGCGGCGGCCAAGGAGTTCAGCATGAAGATCGCTCCCGTAGACATCCCCAACAGCGCCACACCGGCGGTGGGCGAGCGCAAGACGCCGCGCGAACCCGTGTCGGCGGTGCAGCCCAGCGCCACCGTGCAGCTGTCCAGCCAGGTCGCGCTCGGCGGCGACAGCGGCCGCACCGAGTTCGACGCGGCCAAGGTCGAGCGCGTGGCGCAGGCGATCCGCGACGGCCGCTTCCGGGTCGACGCCGAGGTGATCGCCGACAAGTTGATCGCCAACGCGCAGGAACTGCTGCCCAAGGCGCAGCACTGAAGGTGGGCGCGCTGCCCAGCACCGCACCGGCCGGCGAGCTCGAAGCCGCGTTGGCGCGCATCGAGACGCGCGTCGCGGCGCTGGGCGAGGCGCTGCGCACGGCGCAAGGCGCCGCGCTGGCCGACGAAGCGGCCGCGCTGCAGCGCGCGCTGGCGGCGCTGCTGCCGCTGCTGCGCAGCCAGCCGGGCGTGCCGAGCGCGGCGCTGCGCCGGCGCGTCGCCCATTGCGCCGGCCAGGTCGGCGCACAGCGCGAGGCGCTGGCGCGTGCCGCGGCCGTGGCCGCGCGCGCGCTCGAGCTGTTGTTGCCCGATGCGGCGCCGCGCGCCGGCTATTCGGCCCGCGGCCTCGAGCAGCGCCACGCCGGGCGCGGCGCGCTGCAGGCCTGAGCCCCGAGGCGCCGCGGCGCGCGGCGGCGCGCGCCAGTCCAGGGGGTTAGTCCTTGAAGTACACCAGTTGCTGCGAGCTTGCCAGCAGCACACCGCGGTCGCCCCAGACCTCGGCGCTCTGTTCGAAGTAGCCGTCGCGAAAGGCGACGCCGCGCGCGCAGCCCAGCACATGGCGCTCGCCTTGCGCCGCCAGCAGCGCGGCGTCGGCATGGAAATAGGTGCTCAGCGACACCGTGCCGATCGGCGTGAAGCGGCGGCGGCGGATGAAGATGCGCGGAAAGAACACGTCGCAGATCGCCGCCAGCGACGCGAAGTCCAGCGGCCGCGGCGGCTCGTCGCGCACCCACAGCCGGCTGCGCGAATGCGCCTGCTCCTGTGCGTCGAAGCGCTCGGGCATGCCGCCTTCGGCAAAGCGCATGTCGTAGCAGCGCACCCAGGGCGGACGGCCCTGCAGCGGCGCGCGCGGCAGGCTGGCCGCATCGGGCATGTGCTGCGGCGGCGCCGCCTCGGTGGCCGACCAGGTCGGGCGGCGCAGCGCGAACACCGCGCTGGCGGTGGCGCAGACCTCGCCGTGCTGCGACAGCGACAGGCTCCAATGCTGGGTGGACCGGTTGGTGCGCACCGCTCGCGCGTCGACCGTGAAGGCACCGTCGGCCAGCGCCGCCGCGTAGTTCACCGTCAGCGCGACCGGATCGCCCAGCCGCTGCGGATGGCGCAGCGCGGCGTTCAGCAGCACCGCGCAGGTGGTGCCGCCGAAGGGCCCCACCATGTTGGCGTAGGCCGCTTGCGTGGCGCCGCTGAACGTGTGCTCGCCGGTGGGGGCAAGGGCGATGGCGGCGTCGAAGGGGTGGGGCATGTGGGGCATGTAGGGCCGGTGGGGCATGTCGGCCATGTCGGGCCGGTGGGAACGAGGCCGGCGCTCGTTGCGCGTGACAACGCGGCTGCAGGCGTGCCGCCGGCGCATGGCCGCAGCCTGCGCCATGCGCCGCATGGTAGTGGACGCCGTCCGGCGCACGCCTGCAGCGTGCAGCACCGCACGTCGCCGCTGCGTCGGCAGGCGCGCCGGCGCAGCGCGTTCGCGCCGTGGGCGCCGCTGCAGGTTCGAACGGGGCCCATGTCATGCAGGTGCATGGCAAGGCCGCGCCGCGCTTCATCAGGCTTGCGGAGGCATTGCGCTTCGGCCGGCCGCGGCACCTTGGCCATGCAGTCGTGCTGCCCGGCGCCGGGCGCGCACGGGTTCGATCTGTCCGGCAAGGTCGCCGCAGCGGCCGCTGCGCCGCCTCCCTAAAAGTTGGCGTGCAAGCGCGGCCGTATCGGCGCAACATGGCGGCCCGACGTCCGGCGGCATCGATGGCGCACCAGATCTACCTCGTCAGCCTGCACGCCGCGCACTGCGACAGCGACGCGGTGCGCGACGATCTCGCGCAGCTCATCCACGGTGTCGGCGGGTTCGTGCTGATGGCCGCGGGCAGCCAAGCACTGATAGCCGCCTTCGACGAGCTGCACCGGCCGCTGCTCGAGCGGCACGAGGCCGTGGCTTTCTGCGGCGGTTTGAGCCTGAACCCGAACGGCGCCGCGGCCGACAAGCTGCGGCGCCTGTTTGCCGTCAACGTGGCCGCCCAGCTCGGCGCGCGCCAGGCCGCGGCCGACGCGTCCTCCCCCACGGCGCAGGCGGCCGGCCCGCGCCACCGCCCCCTGGTCTGGCATCGGCCAGCGCATCAGCACCCCGCCAGGGCCACCGGCGTGAGCATCACCACGCCATCCATCTCGCAGAGGTGAACCATGAGCATCGGTCAGGAACTGCTGGACGTCCCCTTTCCGGACATGATCTACAAGATGGCCAACGCCATCGCCCAGGGCCAGCGCAAGCTGGACAAGGCCTCGCTCGACACCGCGCGCGCGCTGGCCAAGGCCAAGGTGAAGGTCATCCCCGACATCTACGAGATCGTCGAGAAGAAGAAGATCTCCGACATGCTCGACGCCGGCAGCACCTTGCCCGCGGGCGCGGGCGATACCGACACGATTGCAGTGCGCACCGAAACCGCCAAGGCCGTCGACATGACGCTGATGCAGGCCGGCCTGCTGCCCACCTTCTACCAGTTCACCGAGTCGCTGATCGAGGTCAAGATCTCGATCAGCCACCGCAGTTCGTCCTCGCGCGAATTCGAAGCCGGCGCCGAGTTCGAGATCAGCACCGAAGCCGAAGCGCACGGCGGGCTGTTCGGCTTCGGCGCGTCGGCCTCGGTGAGCACCACCTTCGCTTCGCACGTCAACTACAAGAGTTCGTCCACCTACGAATACTCGGCCGAGGGTTCGAGCCTGCTGCGCACCACGCTCAAGCCGGTACCGGCGCCGCCGCGCATCATTCCGCGCATCGTGACGGTGGATGCCACGGTGACGCCGCCCAAGGTGACCTTCGGCGCCTGAGGCCAGCCGAGGCCCCCGGCCATGGCCAAGCCCCGCTCGCCGCGGACGGCCCTGGTGCTGCAAGAGCGTGCGCGCGAGCGTCGCCTCGAACGCATGCTCGCGAAGGCGCCGAGGGAGGCCGCCGCGCAGGCCCGCAAGCCCGAGCAGATGCGCAAGTCCAAGCACCCGCTCGATCCCGAGCGGGCGGCCGGCGGTGCGCGGCGCGAGCCACCGCGCAAACTCGCGCGGCCCAGCCGCCCCGCGCCCGGCACCAAGGCGCCAGCCCCGGCCCGGCAGCCGCGCCCCCCGGCGCGCGACGCGGCCGGCGGGATCCGTGTCGCGGCAAAGCGCCCGCCCGTCGCCCGAGAGCTGCCCACCGCTCATCGGCCAGCGGCCGCCAAACCCGAGCGCCCGTCAGCGGGGCGTCCGGCAGAGCCACGGCCGCCGATCGAGCGCGCGAGCGCGCGGCCGGCGCGGCCATCGACCCGGCCATCGCCCAGGCCAGCGTCCCATCCATCGCCCAGGCCTTCACTGCGGCCTTCAGTCCGGCCTCCACTGCGGCCTCCACTGCGGCCTCCACTGCGGCCATCCACCCGCCCTGAAACACCGTCGCCGGCGCGCACCGCCGAGCGGGGCGCCACGGCCGTTGCGCGCCCGCCACCGCCCCGTGCCCGAACCGAACCTCGGCCGCCCCGGCCCGAGCGAAGCCCCGCCATCAAGGCATCGGATCGCCCGTCCGAACGGCCGGCCAGCCGCGCCCGCCCCGGCTTGCCCGCACGCCCGCCCGAGACGACCGTGGCGCCGCGGCCGTCAGCGGCACGCCGCGCCGCCGCCGCGGCGCGCGCCCCTGCCGCGCGTGCGCGCGCGCAAGCCGGCCCGGGCCCGCTGCCGTGGCTGCGCATCCAGGCGGGCACGCTGCGCGAAAGCGCCGGCCGCGCGCTGCGGCTGACAGGCCTGCACAGCGACGGCAACGACCGTGAACGCGACCTGCGCGACCTGCAGCTGGCGCTGCCCGCGCTGCGCGACAGCGGTCTGTGCATCGCGCTCACCCTGCGGGTGCTCGCCCAGTTGCGGCCCGAGGCGCTGTCGATGCTGGACGAGGCCATTGGCGCATACGCCGCTGCCGGCGCCCATACGCTGCTGCGCATCGATGCGCGGCTGTGGCTTCGCGGCCATCACACGAAGCTCGCGCGCCGCTACGCCGGCAACTCGGCCGTGCTCTTCGCGCTGCTCGGCCGCAAGGCGCTGGCCGACCGGCTGGCAGCTGCGGTGCTGGCGCTGCGCAGCGCGCATCCTTCGGCCTGCGTGTGGCTGCCGCTGGAATCGGTGCGCACGGTCTTCGCCTTCGGCAAGGATCCGCAGTGCGGCCTGCTGTGGGATGCCACGCAACCGCAGGCGCCGCGCGGCCCGGTGCTGCAGGCCAGTCTGCGTGCGCCGATGCTGCTCGATGGCTGGCAGCCCGGCGCACAGCACACGCTGGCCGACCAGCGCCTGATGCGCCTGTGCAGCGAAGGCGGCATCGGCTGGCTGGTGCGCAGCCGCCAACCGCTGGTGCCGCTGCTGCGCGGCCAGCCGGCGCCCACGCGCACCGCCCTGGCACTGCGCCATGCGCTGGCGCACACCGTGCCCGCCACGCCCCGCGGCTGATCACGCACCGCGCACCAACACGTCCATCCCACCGCAGCAAGGAGCCCCGCCATGGCCGTCGGACAAGAACTGCTGGACGTCCCCATCGCCGACATGGTGCGCGACCTGGCCGGCGCCGTGGCCGAGGGCCAACTCGCGCTCGACCGGGCGTCGATCGATACGCTGAAGTTCCTGGCCAGCCAGGCCAACGCGATCGACCTGATCCCTGAGGTGGTGGAGGTGATCGCGCCGGCCACCAGCAGCGTCGCCATCAACGGCCAGAACGTCAGCGTGCCCGGCGTGAGCGTCACGCAGCAGCCCGCCACCGCGGTCAAGACCACGCTGCTGCAGGCGGGACTGTTGCCCACGTTCTATCAGTTCACCGAGGCCCTGATCGAGGTGAAGCTTTCGGTCACGCTGAAGGAAAGCAGCACCGCGGAAACCTCCGGGCGGCCTGGGTTCACCAAGCGCAGCGTGATGGCCTTCGCAGCGCCGGTGAACTTCCGCAATGCCAGCACCTACAGCCACACCGCCGAGGGCTCCAGCCTGCTGCGCGTGACGATGAGGCCGGTGCCGGCACCGGTGCGGCTGGCGCCCGACGTGGTCACCGTGAACGCCACCGTCAATCCGCCGGTGGTCACCCGCACCGAGCGCTAGGCCCCGAGCCACTCACAGGAGCGCCCCATGGCCACCACCGACGTGAATATGAACGAAGTGCTGATATCGCCGCTGGCCACGATGGTGCGCGAACTCGGCGCCAGCGTGGCCGATGCGCAGCGCGCGCTGGACGCCGGCGCGATCGAACGGCAGACCAAACTGGCGGCCGAACACCCCGAGCTGCAGGCGCTGGGCTACCAGGTGACCTGGTACCAGATCCCCGAGGCCAGCGTCGAGATGAAGATGGCGCTGCACTTCGAGAAGAAGCAGCCCGACGGGCCGGCGAAGATGTACCTCGCACCGTTCAACAGCAAATACCGCAACACGATGAGCTTCAGCGCCGACGGCAGCAGCACGCTCAAGCTGCGTATCGTGCCGGTGCCGCCGGTGACGGGCGCCTGAACCCGGCTTCGAAGGAGATACCGACATGCCCACCCTCGTGCCCTTCGATCCCGGCAAGGTCGACGACGAATCGCTGAGGCGCACCGATCTGGTGCGCGCCAAGTTCAACGAAGCGGTGCTGGCGGTGAACGCGCGCGACGGCGAAATCAAGCGCCTGGAACTCGTGAACAACGATCTGCAGGGCCGCTTGGCCGAAGCGCAGAAAGCGGTGGCGGCGAGCAGCGGCGACCTGGAAGCCACACGCAAGGAACTGGCGCTGCAGGCCGGCCGGGTGCAGGCGCTCAGCGATCAGCTCAAGGCGCTGGATCTGTCGCCGGCGAAGATCGGCGTGCAGGATCTGGTCAGCCAGTTCAAAGGCAATATCGACCGCATCAACGCCGAGGTCGTCAATCAGAAAGCGCCCGGCATGCTGGTCGACAGCGTGGAGGTCGAGGTGCGCGGCGGCATCGACGTGCAGGACGGGCTGAAGATCACGCAACTGCCTGCCTCGGCGCTGGGCGCACAGAGCGTGAGCCTGCTGAAGTTCAACCTGAGGTCTGCCTCTGCGCTGAAGATCGTCGAAGACGACGGCTGAGCGCTGCGCCGGCAGGCGGCGCCACGGCTCACCACTCGCGCAGCTTGGCGCGCAGCCGCGCGATGCTCTGGCTGTGCAGCTGGCACACGCGGCTTTCGGTCACGCCCAGCACCGCGGCGATCTCCTTCAGGTTCATGTCGTGCTCGTAGTACATGCTCATCACGTACTGCTCGCGTTCGGGCAGGTGCTTGATCGCCTCGACCAGCGCCAGGCGCATGCGCTGGTCCTGCAGCAGCGCCAGCGGGTTGTGATCCTCGCTGCCGACGTGGCGGTCGAGGTAGTCGTCGTCGCCGTCGTCGCCGCTCATGTCTTCCAGGCACACCAGCTGCGTGCCGCGCACCTTGCCCAGCAGCTCCTGGTAGTCGGCCAGCTTCATGCCCAGCTGCGCCGCGATCTCGCCTTCGCTGGGCGCGCGGCCCAGGCGCTGCTCGAGGGTGTGCACCGCGGTTTCGATGCTGCGCTGGTGGCGGCGGTCGCCGCGGCTCATCCAGTCGTTGCCGCGCAGCTCGTCGAGCATCGCGCCGCGGATGCGCTGCGTGGCGAAGGTCTCGAACATCACGCCCTGCGCCGCGTCGAAGCGGGTCAAGGCGTCGCTCAGGCCGATCATGCCCACCTGGATCAGGTCGTCCAGTTCGACGTTGGCCGGCAGCTTGGCGATCATCTGGTGCGCCAGCCGGCGCACCAGCGGGCTGTACTGCTTGATCATCGCGTTGGCGTCCAGGCGGCCCTTGGCGGTGTACATGGCTCGGCGGCTCCGAAAGGCGGAAGGGTCAGTTCAGGGTCATCGCGCGCACCATCGCGCGCGACACCGCGGGCATGCCGCGCGGCGCCGGCGGCGCGGCCGGCGCTGGCAGCTCCGGCGTGTCGTGCGGCAGCTGCAGCTGCGCCGCGACCAATGCGCACAGCGCCGCGCCGGGGTGGTCGCGCACGTCGCTGGCCGGATCGACGGCCGCCCAGTCGTGCAGCGCCGCGCCCAGGAAACTCTCGGCGCAGCTGGCCAGCCGCTGCGCGATGGCGTCGGCGCGCCGGCTGCCGGGTGCCGCGCTGAGCAGCAGGTCGAAGCTCAGCAGCGCGCGGCGCGTGGCCAGCAGCTTCATTGCGGCGTAGGCATGGGTCAGGCTTTGCGGCTGCTCGTCGGCCAGCAGCAGCGGGCGCAGCGCATGCTGGTGGTACAGCCGCGCCAGATCGGGCGCGCCGGCATGCACCAGCAGCACCTGGCACGCCGGGGCGGCCTGCAGCACGCGCTCGAGGAAGTGCGCCGACGAGCCGCGCGTGTCCACATGGCGCAGCGGCAGGCCGCGTGCGGCCAGGTACGACACCTGCGGCGACAGCGGCTCGATGCCATCGCGCAGGTCCAGCGCAGCCAGCTCGTGCGGCGCGGGCGAGGTCTCGGCGGCGTCGACCACCAGCGTGCGCTGGCCCAGCGCCGCGAGCACGGTGGTCAGCCGCTCGAGCATCACGCCGCAAAAGGCGACGTGCGGGTTGGCCACCAGCGCCAGGTGCAGCACGGGCTGCGCCTGCGCGGCGCCAAACAGCCGGCGCAGGCCGTGCGCCTGGTCGGCGGGCGGGGATACGGCGATGTCGTGCATGGCCGGCGGCAGCGTCGGCGCGTTCACGCGGCCGCGGCGGCGGCGCTGCGCAAACCGGCGAACACCAGCTTGACGTCGGCCGCATCCAGCCGCCAGGCCGGCGGCGGCGCACAGCGCAGCGCTTGCTGCACCAGCGCGGCGGCCGACAGCCGGTGCCAGTCTTCGGGCACGCGCTGGCCGTTGGCCACCGCCAGCACCTTGAGCCGGTGGCGGATCATCGCGTCCAGCGCGGGCGCCAGTTTCACCGCCTCGTCCACCTTGGACAGGATGACGGCGCGGCAGGTATTGGCGCGGTAGGCCTGCAGCACGTCGTCGATGGTTTCGCCCTGCGCGGCGGCGTTCACCACCAGCAGCCGGTTCACGCTGCGGTGCGACAGCATGTCCAGCAGTTCGCGCGTACGGCTGTCGCGCTGCGCCATGCCGGCGGTGTCGATCAGCACCATTTTCTTGGCCGCGAGCAGATCGAGCAGGTCGTCCAGCGACGCGCGGTCGTGCGCGGTGTGCACCGGCACGCCCAGGATGCGGCCGTAGGCGCGCAACTGTTCGTGCGCCGCCATGCGGTAGGCGTCGAGCGTGATCAGCCCGAGGTTGGCCGCGCCGTGGCGCGTGGCGAAGGCCGCCGCCAGCTTGGCGGTGCTGGTGGTCTTGCCCACGCCGGTGGCGCCGATCAGCGCATACACGCCGCCGCTGTCTTCCAGCGCGGCTTCGGCCTCGCCGCTGGCGAGGTTGCGCTCGAGCACGCTGGCGCTCCACGCGGCTTCGTCGACATCGTCGGGCAGGCTGTCGGCCAGCCGGCGGATCAGCGCCGGCGAGAAGCCCTGGTCCAGCAGTTTTTGCGTCAGCAGTGCCTGGCGTGGCTGGCGCTGCAGCTTTTCCATGAAGGCCAGCGCGCCGAAGCGGTCTTCGATCAGCCCCTTCATCGCGCGCAGTTCGTGCAGCAGCTCGCCGCGGTCGCTGCGTTCGGCCGCATCGCTGGGCTCGGCGCTGGCGGCAGGCAAGGCACGTTCGACACGTTCGACACGTTCGGCACGTTCGCGCGACGCGGCCGCGGGCGCGATGGCGGCGGCGGGTGCCGGCGCGGCGTCGGCCACGCTGTCGCGCAGCACCGGCGCGTGCGGCCGCGCCGGCTCGTCGCGGCCCGACTGTGCACGCAGGCGCAGCAGCCCGGCCGCGGGCGGCTGGGCGCGCGTGTGGCGCTCGGCCGCCTGCGCCTCGGCCAGCGCGGCGGCGGCCTGCGCCTGCTGTTGCTGCTGCTGCTCGGCGCGGCGGCGGCGCAGCATGCGTTCGCGCACGTAGTCCTGGAACGACAGCGTGCTCATCGACAGCTGCGCCACGTCGTGCTCCACGCTGTCGGCTGCGGCAGCGGCCGGCTGGGCGGCGCCCGGTGCCGCCGCCGCGGCGGGCTTGGCCGGCGCGGCGTGCTTCGCCGGTGCAGCGGGTGCGGCACCTGCAGCCGGCACCGCGTCGGGGGCGCGCTCGATCGGCGGCACGCCGTCGGCGGCCATCGCCAGCACCTCGACGCCGTCGGCGCAGGGCCGGGTCGACAGCACCACCGCGTCTTCGCCGAAGGTCTGGCGCACCAGGTTCAGCGCGTCGCGCGAGGTGCGCGCGGAAAAGCGTTTGACGTTCATGGGCTAGCTCCAATCACCGAGCCGATGCGGATCGAATGCGTGTCGGGAATCTCGCTGTGCGACAGCACCTTCAGCCTGGGGGCCGCGCGCTTGAGCAGCCGCGCCAGCGGCGCGCGAATCAGGTCAGGCACCAGCAGGCAGGCCGGCACGCCCAGGTCTTCCTGCGCCTTGGCGCTGTCGGCGGCCTGGCGCGTGAGCGCCTCGGCCACGCCGGGGTCGAGCGCGGCGCCGTGCGGCGAGTTCAGCGCCTGCGTCACCAGCCGCTCCAGATCCGGGTCCAGCGCGATCACGTCCAGCTCGTGCACCGCGCCGTAGATCTGCTGCACGATGGCCGGCGCCAGGTGCACCCGGATGCCGCGCGCCAGCTCGGCCGCATCGCCTGCGGCGGCGGCGGGTTCGGCCAGGCATTCGACGATGGAACGCATGTCGCGGATGTGCACGCCTTCGTCCAGCAGCAGCTGCAGCACTTTGTGCAAGGTGGCAATGCCGACCATCTTCGGAACCACGTCCTCGATCAGTTTGGGGGCGAGCCGGGTGACGTGGTCGACCAGCGCCTGGACTTCCACGCGGCCCAGCAGACGCGCCGCGTTTACCTGCATCAAGTGTGAAAGGTGGGTCGCCACCACGGTCGCGCAATCAACCACGGTAAACCCGGCCATCTGGGCCATCTCGCGGTGGCGCTCCTCGATCCACACCGCGGGCAACCCGAAGGCCGGGTCGGTGGTGGCAGCACCGGGCAGCTGCTGCGTGGCGCCACCCGGGTTGATGGCCAGCCACTGGCCGGGATGGGCCTCGCCCTCGCCCACCACGGCGCCGCGCAGCGTGACGCGGTAGTTGCCGGGCTTCAACTCGAGGTTGTCGCGGATGTGCACCGCCGGCGGCAGGAAACCGACGTCCTGCGCGAACTTGCGGCGCACGCCCTTGATGCGCGCCAGCAGGTCGCCGGCGCGCGCCTTGTCGACCAGCGCGATCAGCCGGTAGCCGACTTCCAGGCCGAGCGTGTCCACCGGCACCAGGTCGTCCCAGCTGGCCTCGGCGTTGACCGGTGCGATCTCGGCCGGCTTGGGCAACGCGGCGGCGGCCTGCGCGCTGCGCAAGCGCTTGTGCAGCCACCACGCCAGCGCGGCGATGCCGGCGGCGATCAGGATGAACACGACATGCGGCATGCCGGGAATCACCCCCAGCACGCCGACGATGCCGGCGGTGACCGCCAGGGCCTTGGGCGAGCCGAACAGCTGCGTGCCGATCTGCGCGCCGATCGCCTGTTCCTTGCCCACGCGCGACACCACCATCGCCGCGGCCACCGAGATC
>CAYZGL010000131.1:0-12936 GCA_964477985.1 uncultured Rubrivivax sp.
TCGCGCAGGTTCTTGGTGTTGGGGCTGGAGATGTTCACCGTCACGTAGTCGGCGTGGGCATACACGCCGTCCAGACCGAGCAGGTAGTCGTCGGCCGCGCGTTCGATCGGCGTGCCCGCGTTCTTGCCGATGTTCAGCCCGAGGATGCCGCCGGCGGCGCGAAAGCGGTGCGCGCGCTGCACGTTGGCGACGAAGGCGGCCAGCCCGTCGTTGTTGAAGCCCAGCCGGTTGATCAGCGCGCCCGCCGGCGGCAGGCGGAAGATGCGCGGCTTGGGGTTGCCCGGCTGCGCCTTGGGCGTGACCGTGCCGACCTCGATGAAGCCGAAGCCGATCGCGCCCAGCGCGTCGATGCAGCGGCCGTTCTTGTCCAGCCCCGCGGCCAGGCCGACGCGGTTGGGGAAGTTCAGCCCCGCCAGCGGCAGCGGGTCGGCGACGCGCTCGCCGCGCCACAGGCACTGCGCCGGCGAGTTCTGCAGCCGTGCCAGTGCGCCCAGCGTCAGCTCGTGCGCGGCCTCGGCGTCCAGGCCGAACAGCAAGGGGCGGGCAAGGGTGTAGGGCAGCAGCGGCATGGTGCGGGGCATTCTCGCAAAGCGCCGGCACCCATAATCCGGCGCGATGAACCAGGATCAACTCAAGGCGCTGGTGGCGCGCGCGGCGCTGGCCTACGTGGAGCCGGGCACGGTGGTGGGCGTGGGCACGGGCTCGACGGTGAACCACTTCATCCAGGCGCTGGGCGGCCTGCGCGAGCGTATCGCCGGCGCGGTGTCCAGCAGCGAGGAGAGCAGCCGCCGGCTGCGCGCGCTGGGCATCGAGGTGCTGGACAGCAACCGCGTCGAGCACATTCCGGTGTATGTCGACGGCGCCGACGAGATCGACGCCCAGGGCCACATGATCAAGGGCGGCGGCGGCGCACTGACGCGCGAGAAGATCGTCGCCGACCTGGCCGAGCGCTTCGTGTGCATCGCCGACGAATCCAAGCGGGTGGCGCGGCTGGGCGCCTTCGGCTTGCCGGTGGAGGTGATCCCGATGGCGGCGGCGCAGGTGTCGCGCCGGCTGGGCGCGCTGGGCGCGACGGTCGAGCCGCGCGCGGGGTTCGTCAGCGACAACGGCGGCCACATCCTGCTGGCGCGCGGCCTGCTCATCGACGACCCGGCGGCGCTGGAATGCCGCATCAACCAGTGGCCCGGCGTGATCGCGGTGGGGCTGTTCGCGCGGCACAAGGCCGGCATCTGCCTGCTGGGCACGCCGCAGGGCGTGCGCACGCTGGTCTTCGACTGAAAGCGGGTTAACCTCCAGGCCTGTTTCGCAACCCTTGCCCATCAACCCAAAGGACGGCCTGTGGCCAAACCCAACTACTCGTTCGAGAAGCGCCAGCGCGAGCTGGCCAAGAAGAAGAAGAAGGAAGACAAGCTGAAGGAAAAGGCGGAACGCAAGAGCGCCGCGGCCACGGGCACCGACGCCGCCGACACCGCCGATGACGCCAACCCGGCCGAAGACGCCGGCGGCGAGGGCGCGGCCGGCGAGGGCGGCTCAACGTCCTGAGCGCTGCCTGCGCTGCGCGCGCAGCACGAAGCGCGCCGGGTCCAGCGCATTCACCAGCGCGGCTTCCAGCGGCAGCGGCGCACCGGTGATCTGCGCCGCCAGCAGCTGCGCCGCCAGCTCCGACCAGGTGATGCCGCGCGAGCCCAGCGCACCCAACAGGTACAGCCCTGGCCGGCGCGGCACGGCGTCGAGCCGATCCAGGCGCAGGCCCGCTGCGGCCGACTCATCGGGCACCGCCCCGACCAGTGGCAGCCGGTCATGCGCCACGCAGCGCCATCCCACCCGGCCTTGCAACTGCGCCGGCGCGGGCAGCGGCTGCGGGGCGAGCCGCGCCAGCCGCTGCAGATTGAAGGCATGGTCGGCGTCGCGCACCGCGGCATCGTCGTCGTCGTGCTGGCTGCTGGCGCCGAACACGGCCTGGCCGCCGACGCTCGGCAGCACGTAGCCGTCGCCGGCCACGGGAATGCGCGGCAGCCGCAGCAGCGCGGGCGGGCACAGGCTGATCTGCCCGCGCACCGCATGCACCGGCCAGTGCGCCGTGTGCAGCAGGCGCAGCGCGTCGCAGGCGTTGGCCAGCACCACGGTGGACGCCGCGGCGATCACGCCACCCGCGTCGTCCAGCAGCTGCCAGTGCGCGCCGGCGCGGCGCAGCGACGCCACGCGCAGCCGGCCGCGGAATTCGGCTGCCGCGCCCGCGCGATGCAGGCTCGTGCGCGCCAGCGCCGCGGGTTGCACCCAGCCCCCGCCCGGGAAGAACCACGCCGCATGGGCCAGCGGCAGAGCGCCGAGGGCACTGGCCTGCGCCGCATCCAGCGCCTGCACGTAGTCGGGCGGCAACTGCAGCAGCGACAACTCGGCCTGCATCTGCGCGAGGGTCTTGCCGCGGGTGTCGACGCGCAGCAGGCCCTGGGCACTGCCTTGCGCCAGGCCGGCATCGAGCGCGTGCTGCACCGTGCGTCGTGCCTGCAACGCCGCGGCGCGGTTGAAGCGGGCATGCGTGCCGTCCTGCGGGTTGACGCTGCCGTGGAACAGGCCGGCCGGATTGCCCGATGCCTGTGCAGCGGGCGCTGCGGCGCCATCGATCAAGGTGCTGCGCCAGCCCTGTTCGGCCAGCGCCGCGGCGGCCGCACAGCCGGCCAGACCGGCGCCGACGATCAGCGCGTGCGGTTCGACGGCGGTGGCGTGCTGCGGTGCATCCCCACGCTGGCGCGGCGTGAAGGCGGGGCGGTAGCGGGCGTGGATCGCGCCGGGTGCCGCGCCGGCTTTCGGCCCGGGTGCCGCGCCGGCCTTCGGCCCGGGCGTCGCGTCGAGCACGAAGCCGGCGCTGGCCAGTGCCGGGCGCAGGGCCTGCAGCGGCGGCGGCGCACTCAGTTGCGCGTCGGCTGCGGCCAGCCGCGCCAGGCCCTTGCACAGCCAGCGCAGATCGCGCTGCGCGTGGCCCGACAGCGTCAGCTCATCGACGCGAAAGTCGTCGACGCAGGCGCGCAGTTCGGCCAGCAGCCCGCTGGCTTCGCCCACCGCCAGCAGCAGATGCACCCGTGCGCCGTCGAAACCCAGCCGGTGCAGGTTGCGCGTGCACGCCGGCCACTGCGCGGCCAGCGCCTCGGCCAGCGGCTGCAAGGCGGTGCCGGCATGGGCGCGGCGCAGCGCCGCCGCATCGGGCGGCGTGGGGGTGATGGCGATGTAGTCCAGCCGCGCCGCGCGCCGCGGCGCCGTGCGCCAGTCGTGCCAGGCCTGCAGGAAGGCTTGGCCGAGGCCGAAGCCGAGCTGCAGCGCGGTGTGCCGGGGCGCTGCCGCGGCGTTCAGACGCGCTTGCGGTATTCGTTGGTGCGCGTGTCGATCTCGATCTTGTCGCCGGTCTCGACGAACAGCGGCACCGCGATCTCCAGGCCGGTGGCCAGCTTGGCCGGCTTGAGCACCTTGCCCGAGGTGTCGCCCTTGACGGCGGGTTCGGTGTAGACGATCTCGCGCACCAGCGTGGTCGGCAGTTCCACCGAGATCGCCTTGCCGTCGTAGAACACCACTTCGACCGGCATCTGGTCTTCCAGGTACTGGATCGCGTCGCCCATGTTCTCGGCCTCGACTTCGAACTGGTTGTATTCGGCGTCCATGAAGGCGTACATCGGGTCGGCGAAGTAGGAGTAGGTGCACTCCTTCTTGTCCAGCACGATCTGGTCCATCTTGTCGTCGGCCTTGAATACCACCTCGGTGCCCGAGGCGTTCAGCAGGTTCTTCAGCTTCATGCGCACGGTGGCCGAGTTGCGCCCGCCGCGGCTGTACTCGGTCTTGAGCACGACCATCGGGTCCTTGCCCTGCATGATGACGTTGCCGGCGCGAATTTCCTGAGCGATTTTCATGATCGAAAGTTCCGGGTTGGGTGGCGGCCTTGGCAGGCGTCGCAAGCGACGCGCAGCTCGGGCGCGTCGAACTCGGACCGCATCACTTGGACCGCAAAGAGGCAGCGCGCGCTGCGCGCGAAGCCCGCGATTCTAACTTTTCCGGGCGGCGAAGCCGAGCAGCTGGGTGCCGAGGTCGGCTTGGCGCAGCAGGCGGTCGCGCCAGCCTTGCACCTGGGCCCACCACGCCGGCAGTGGCGGCAGGGTTGCAGCCGGGTTGCTCACGTCGGCCTGTCCGGCCTGTCCGGCCTGTCCGGCCAGGCCGTTCCAGGCGTGCCACAGCCGGCGCAGCGCGCCGTCGAGCACCGGGTCGGCACCGGCGAGCATGTGCGCAAGGAAGGCGTCGAGCTTGGCTGCATGGGCCGCGTCGTGCTGCGGGTAGATCTGCCAGACGAAGGGCTTGCCGGCCCACTGCGCGCGCACGAAGGAATCCTCGCCGCGCACGAAGTTCAGATCGCAGGCCCACAGCAGGCGGTCGTAGTCCGGCTGGCTCAGCCACGGCAGCGCGACGCAGCGCAGGCGCGGTGCGGCTGCCGGCGGCGCAGCCACCGCCGGCGGATGCAGCAGCAGCGTGGGTGCGTCGCCGAGCAGTGGGCCCAGCAGGTGCAGCGGCGCGTTCGGGTAGCAAAACAGGCTGACCGCGCGCTCGCCGCGGCGCAGCGTCAGGCCCCGATGTCGCAGCCAGGCGCGTTTGTCGAAGCCGCGCTGTTCGGCCATCAGCCCCGGCTCGCGCAGCAGCCCCCCGGTGCCGGGCTCGAAACCCGGGTAGAAGAACCACTTGTCCAGCCCCCGGCCCGGGCCGGCGAGTTGCGGCGAGCGCAGTGCGTGGCAACGCTGCGCATAGGCCTCGGCGCTGAGGTATTCGAGGTTGATCCACAGCGGCGGCGCGGTGCGCCGCGCCATGCGGGCGACGAAGTCCGGCGGCGGGTCGCAGCCGAAGGCTTCCACGACCACGTCGGCGGGCTCGGTGCCGCTGCCGGCGGCGGCCTGCCAGGAGCCGACTTGCACGTTCGGCGCGCCGTGGGGCGCCATCCAGCGCAGCGCCGAGGCGTCGTCGACCCACAGCCGCACCGGTTCGCCGCGCGCGCCCAGGTCGGCGGCCAGCCGCCAGCACACGCCGATGTCGCCGAAGTTGTCGACCACGCGGCAGAACAGGTCCCAGCGCATCGGGGTCATTATCGAAGGCCGCAAAATCGGCTGCGATGGATTCGGCTGAAAGCATCACGGACGACGCGCGCGAGCGGCTGCTCGCCGAGGTGGCGGCGCTGCCCGGGCTGCCCGGCGTGTACCGCTGCTTCGACGAACGCGGCGAGCTGCTGTACGTGGGCAAGGCGCGCAACCTGAAGAAGCGCGTGGCCAGCTATTTCCACAAGGCGCTCGGCGGCACGCGCATCGGCCACATGGTGGCGCGCATCGTGCGGCTGGAGACGACGGTGGTGCGCACCGAGGCCGAAGCGCTGCTGCTCGAGAACAACCTGATCAAGACGTTGAACCCGAAGTTCAACATCCTGTTCCGCGACGACAAGAGTTATCCGTACCTGAAGCTCACCGGCAGCGCCGACGGCGTCGCCGCGACGCAGGCCGCACGCTTCCCGCGCGTGGCCTACTACCGCGGCAGCGTCGACCGCAAGCACCGCTATTTCGGCCCGTACCCCGGCGCCTGGGCGGTGAAGCAGACGATCCAGCTGATCCAGAAGGCGTTCCGGCTGCGCACCTGCGAGGACACGGTGTTCGCCAACCGCTCGCGCCCGTGCCTGCTGTACCAGATCCAGCGCTGCACCGCGCCGTGCGTGGGCCTGATCTCACAGGCCGACTATGCGCAGGACGTGCGCAACGCCGAACGCTTCCTGCGCGGCGAATCGCAGCAGGTGATCGGCGAGTTGCGCCAGCAGATGATGGCCTGCGCCGAGGCGCTGGACTACGAGAAGGCGGCGCAGCTGCGCGACCGCATCGGCGCGCTGTCGCGCGTGCTGCAGCAGCAGGCGGTGGAGGCCAGCAGCCATTCGGGCAGCGACCGCGACGCCGACATCGTGGCGGTGCGCGTGTCGGGCGGGCGCGCCTGCGTCAACCTGGCGATGGTGCGCGGCAGCCGCCACCTCGGCGACCGCGCGTACTTCCCGGTGCACATGGCCGAAGCCGCGGCGATCGAGGCCGACGGCGAAGTCGACGGCGAAGTCGACGGCGACGGCGGCGGCGGCGCACAGCCGCCGCGCAGCGTCGAGCAGCAGGTGCTCGAAGCCTTCATCGCGCAGCACTACCTCGCACAGGCGGCGCCCTCGCTGCTGGTGCTCAGCCATGCGGTCGACGCTGCGCTGATCGAGGCGCTGGCGCAGCACGGCGGCCAGCGCATCCGCGCGGTGCACCAGCCGCGCGAACAGCGCCGCATCTGGCTGGACATGGCGATCCAGGGTGCGGGCATCGCGCTGGCGCGGCTGCTGGCCGAGCAGGGCTCGCAGCGCGAACGCTCGCGTGCACTGGCCGAGGCGCTCGAGCTGGACCTGGCCGATGCGGACCGTCTGCGCATCGAATGCTTCGACGTCAGCCACACCGCCGGCGAGGCGACGCAGGCCTCGTGCGTGGTCTACGAGGAACACCGCATGCAGCCTGGCGAGTACCGGCGTTTCAATATTCACGCCGTGACCGGCGGCGACGACTATGCGGCGATGCGCCAGGTGCTGACGCGCCGCTATGCCAAGCTGGCCGAAGCGCTGCAGTGCGCCGACGCGGCGGCGGGTTCCATGCGCATGCCCGACGTGGTGCTGGTGGACGGCGGGCGCGGCCAGGTGGCTGTGGCGCGCGAGGTGTTCGAGGAACTGGGGCTGGACCTGTCGCTGATCGTCGGCGTGGAAAAGGGCGAGGGCCGCAAGGTCGGGCTGGAGGAGCTGGTCTTCGCCGACGGCCGCGCCAAGCTGGCGCTGGGCCGCGACTCGGCGGCGCTGATGCTGGTCGCGCAGATCCGCGACGAGGCGCACCGTTTTGCCATCACCGGCATGCGTGCGCGGCGCGCGCGCGTGCGCACCGGCGCCAGCAAGCTGCAGGACATCCCCGGCGTGGGCCCGAAGAAGCGCGCGGCGCTGCTGCAGCGCTTCGGCGGCGTGCGCGGCGTGGCCGACGCCGGCATCGACGACCTGGCCGGCGTGCAGGGCATTTCGCGCGAGCTGGCGCAGACCATTTACCGCGCGCTGCGCTGAACGGCGCTGCGCCGTGTCGCGGCACAATGGACCGATGTTCTTCACCATCCCGACACTGCTGACCTGGGCGCGCATCATCGCGATTCCGCTGGTGGTCGGCGTGTTCTATCTGCCGCTGGACGTGCCGACGCGCAATGCGCTGGCGACTTGGCTGTTCATCGCGGTGGCGGCCACCGACTGGCTCGACGGCTGGCTGGCGCGCCGGCTGAACCAGACCTCGTCCTTCGGCGCCTTCCTCGACCCGGTGGCCGACAAGTTCCTGGTGTGCGCGGCGCTGCTGATCCTGCTGCAGCTGGACCGGGTGAATGCGCTGGTGGCGCTGATCATCATCGGGCGCGAGATCGCGATCTCGGCGCTGCGCGAATGGATGGCGCAGATCGGCGCGTCGCGCAGCGTGGCCGTGAGCATGGTCGGCAAGGCCAAGACCATGGCGCAGATGGTGGCCGTGCCCTTTCTGCTGTACGACGGCGCGCTGTTCGGCGTGGTCGACACCCGCGTCTGGGGCACCGGGCTGATCTATGTCGCCTGTGTGCTGACGATCTGGTCGATGGTCTACTACCTGCGCAAGGCGATGCCCGAGATCCGCGCCAAAGCGCGATAGCGACTGCGCAGCGGCAAGCCGCGCTGGCCGCGGCGATGCCCGCGGTGTTCGAGCCGAGCCGGCGCACCGGGTTCGTGGCCGCTCGATCCGGGGCTGCGGTGCGCCGTTGTTGGCGCAATGGTCACGAATAGAATCGCGCGCGGCCTTGACACTGCCTGGGCGCGAGACTGTAATCTTTCGAAGGCTTGTGCGTTGCATCATCGAGGTACGCGACCGGCCATCGCAGAAAAGAAATCAACGGGCTAGAGGGGTCACTGAATGAACAAGGCGGAACTGATCGATCACATCGCCAGGCAGGCCGACATCTCCAAGGCCGCGGCAACCCGGGCGTTGGACGCGATCGTCGGCGGCGTGAAGTCCACGCTGAAGAAGAGCGGCAGTGTCACCATCGTCGGCTTCGGCACCTTTGCCGTCACCAAGCGCGCCGCGCGCACCGGCCGCAACCCGCGCACCGGTGCAGCGATCAAGATCAAGGCCGCCAAGGTGGCGAAGTTCAAGCCGGGCAAGGCGCTGAAGGACGCGATCAGGTAAGTGCCGGCGGCCCCTGTGCAAGGGTGCTTAGCTCAGCCGGTAGAGCGGCGCCCTTACAAGGCGTAGGTCGGGGGTTCGAACCCCTCAGCACCCACCATCGGACCCGGCCGCCGCAGCCGGGGCGGGCATTAGAATCGCCGCTTCGCGGCAGCGCCGGACGGTGCTGCCAAGTTGGCTGCGGTGGAACCGGCCCGGCGTTGTCGATCGAAGGCGAACCACTGCGGTTCGCCTTCTTTGTTTGCCGGCGGTGCCAGCCTTTCGCTGCGCCCCGACCGCTTACGAGCACCCAAGGTCCAGCATGTTCGATTTCGTCCGTTCGCACACCCGGCTGTTCCAGGGCATCCTCGTGCTGCTGGTGTTCCCCTCCTTCGTCTTCTTCGGTGTGCAGGGCTATTCCAGCTTCACCGATGCGGCCAACAGCAAGGTGGCCGAGGTCGACGGCCATGGCATCACGCAGGCCGAGTGGAACGCGGCGCACCAGCGCAACATCGAACGCGTCCGCCAGCAGATGCCGAGCGTCGACATGAAACTGCTGGACAGCCCTGCGGCGCGGGCGCAGACGCTCGAAGGCATCGTGCGCGAGCGGGTGCTGCTGGCCGCTGCCAACGACCTGCATCTGGGGGTTGGCGACGAGCGGCTGCATCGCTTGTTCGCCAGCGACCCGCAGTTCGCCGCGCTGCGCAATCCCGACGGCAGCGTCAACCGCGACCTGCTCGCCGCGCAGGGCATGAGCTCGGAGATGTTTGCGCAAAGCCTGCGTCAGGACCTGGCGATGCGTCAGGTCATGCAGGGCATCGGTGCCACCGCCATCGCGCCGAAGGCGGTGGCCGACACGGCGCTGGACGCGCTGTTGCAGCGCCGGCAGGTGCAGTTCCAGCGCTTCGACGCACAGGCGATGCGCGACGAGGTCCACCCCAGCGATGCCGAGATCGAAGCCTTCTACAAGGCCCATGAAGCGCAGTTTCGTGCGCCCGAGCAGGCCCGCATCGAATACGTGGTGCTCGACCTGCAGACGCTGCAAAAGGGCGTGACCGTGTCCGACGACGAGCTGCAGCGCTTTTATGCCGAGAACGCCAGCCGCTACACGACGGCCGAGGAGCGCCGCGCCAGCCACATCCTGGTCAAGGCCGACAAGGACCTGTCCGCCGCCGAGCGGCAAAAGGCGCGTGCCAAGGCCGATGCGCTGCTCGAGCAATTGCGCAAGTCGCCGGGGCAGTTCGCCGAACTGGCGAAGAAGAACAGCGACGACCCGGGCAGCGCCGAACGCGGCGGCGATCTCGACTACTTCGGCCGTGGCGCGATGGTCAAGCCCTTCGAGGATGCGGTGTTCGCGATGAAGCCGGGGGAGATCAGCAACGTCGTCGCCTCCGATTTCGGCTACCACATCATCCAGCTCACCGGTGTGCGCGGCGGCGAAAAACGGCCCTTCGAGCAGGTGCGTGCCGAGATCGAGGCCGAGGTGAAGAAGCAACTGGCTCAGAAGCGCTTCGCCGAGGCGGCCGAGCAGTTCACCAACACCGTGTACGAGCAGCCCGAGAGTCTGCAGCCGGTGATCGACAAGCTGAAGCTGGAGAAGCACACCGCGCTGGTGCAGCGCACGCCGGCGCCGGGTGCGGTGGGTGCGCTGGGCTCGGCGAAGCTGCTCGAGGCGGTGTTCGCCGACGATGCATTGCGCAACAAGCGCAATACCGATGCGGTCGAGGTCGGCCCCAACCAACTTGCTTCGGCGCGCGTGCTCGAGCACCTGCCGGCGCGCACCTTGCCGCTGGCCGAGGTCAAGGAGCAGGTGCGCGCACGGCTGGTGGCCGAGCAGGCGGCGGCGCTGGCGCGCAAGGAAGGACAGGCGCTGCTGGCGCAGCTGCGCAAGGATGCAACCCTCGCGCTGCCGCACAGCGAAGCCATCGGGCGCATGAGCGCGCAGCAAGTGCCGGTGCAGGTCATCGACGCGGTGCTTGCCGCCGATGCGGCGAAGCTGCCGGTGCCGCTCGGCGTCGATCTGGGCGAGCAGGGCTTCTGGGTCGGCAAGGTGATGCAGGTACTGCCGCGCGACGCGGCGTTGGCCGACACGCAGGCGCTGCAGACCCAGTACGCGCAGGCGGTCGCTGCGGCCCAGATGCAGGCCTACTTCGACGCGCTGAAGGAGCGCTACAAGGTCGAGATCAAGCCGGCGGTTGCCGCACTGTCGGCACCGGCGCAGACGCGATGAACCGCGCGAGCCGACTATAATTTCGCGCTTCGACGGTGGCTGTAGCTCAGTTGGTAGAGTCCAGGATTGTGATTCCTGTCGTCGTGGGTTCGAGTCCCATCAGCCACCCCAAGGATGTCATCCCGACGCGCAGGTGGGGGCGCCGCTGCGCACGGCCATCCAGCGCGAACTCGGTTGCCACACGTCGTCGGTGCCCATGCCGAGCTTGTCGGGCAGGATCAGGCCGGGATCGCGAACTGCTCGCCCAGACGCGACACTGAGGCCGATCGATGCCGGCGTGGCGCGTATCTGTCGCCGACCTGCCGCCGACACGCCTCAGGCCGGCGCCGCGGCGCGCTCGCCGCCCAGGTAGGCCGCTTGCACGGCCGGCGAGTGCAGCAGCTCGTGCGCGCTGCCTTCGAGCGCGATGCGGCCGACCTCGAGCACATAACCGCGGTCGGCCAGCTTCAGCGCCATGCGCACGTTCTGCTCGACCAGCAGGATCGTCACACCGTCTTTGCGGATCTGCTCGAGCGCCTTGAAGATGCCCTTGACGATGATCGGCGCCAGCCCGAGGCTGGGCTCGTCGAGCAGCAGCAGCTGCGGGCGCGTCATCAGCGCACGGCCGATGGCGAGCATCTGCTGCTCGCCGCCCGACATCGTGCCGGCGAGCTGTTTGCTGCGCTCGTGCAGCCGCGGGAACAGCGTGTAGACCTGGCTCAACGTCTCGTCGAATTCGCTGGCGGGCCGGGTGTAGGCCCCCAGGCGCAGGTTCTCGGCGACCGACAAGGTGCCGAACACGCGCCGTCCTTCGGGCGACTGCGCGATGCCGCCGCGCACGATGCGGTCGGCGCCGGTGTGCAGCAGGCTCGCACCCTTGAACTTCAGGTCGCCGGCGGCCGGGCGCAGCAGGCCGCTGATGGTGCGCATCAGCGTCGTCTTGCCCGCCCCGTTGGCGCCGACCAGCGCGACCACCTCGCCGGCGTCGACATGCATCGAGATGCCCTTGAGCGCCTCGATATGGCCGTAGCGCACCTGCAGGTTGTCGATGGCCAGCAGCGCCGTCATGCCGCCGCCCCCTGCACGCCGTGCGCCGCGGCAAGGGCATCGTCGTCGTCGTCCTTGCCCAGGTAGGCCTCGATGACTTGGGCGTTGCTGCGGATCTGCGCCGGCGTGCCTTCGGCGATCTTGCGCCCGAAACTGATGCACACGATGCGGTCGGTGACGTTCATCACCACGTTCATGTCGTGCTCGACCAGCAGCACGGTGACGCCGCTGTCGCGGATGGCCAGGATGGTGCGGTTCAGCTCGAGCGATTCCTGGTCGTTCAGCCCGGCCGCCGGCTCGTCGAGGATCAACAGCTTCGGCCGGGCGACGAGTGCGCGCGCCAGTTCGACGCGGCGCTGCAGGCCGTAGGCCAGCGAGGTGGCGTCTTCGTCGGCCACCTTCGACAGGTCCAGGCGTTCGAGCAACTCTCCGACCTGCGCGCGCTGCGCGCTTTCCTCGCGGCGCTGCGCCGGCGTGCCCAGCAGGCCCTGCCACCACTGTTGGCGTGTTTGCAGGTGCAGCCCGGCCTGCACGTTTTGCAGCACCGTCAGGCCGGCGAACAGGCGAATGGTCTGGAAGGTGCGGAAGATGCCCATCGCCGCCACGCGGTGCGGCGCCGCGCCGGTGATGTCCTGGCCTTGCCACCACACCTTGCCCGAGGTCGGCCGATAGACCCCGGTGATCAGGTTGAAGACCGTCGTCTTGCCGGCGCCGTTCGGGCCGATCAGGCCGAACACCTGGCCGGCCTGGACGCTGAAGTCCAGCGCATCGACCGCCTGCAGGCCGCTGAAGCGCATGCCCACCTGCTCGAGCCGCAACAACGCTTCGCTCATGGCGCCGAGCCCTTGCCGCGTGGCCAGATGCCTTGCGGACGCAGCACCATGATGACCATCATCGCGATGCCGAAGACGAAGTAGCGGTACTCGGCGAAGCCGCGGAAGACCTGCGGCACGACGAACATCAGCACGGTGCCCAACAGCACGCCCGGGATCGAACCCTGCCCGCCGACCAGCACGATGGCAAACAGCGTCACCGATTCGGTGAAGACGAAGGCCCCGGGGCTGACCGCCGACATCAGCGTGGCGAACAAGGTGCCGGCAAAACCGGCCAGGGCCGCCCCCAGCGCGAAGGCCAGCACGCGGTAGCGCCCGGCATTGACACCCAGCGTGCCGGCGGCGAGCTGGTCGAGCTTCAGGTAGTGCAGGGTGCGCCCCAGGTGCGAGCGCTCCAGGTTGTGGATCAGCCACAGCGTGAACGCGAAGGCCAGCCAGTTCAGGTAGAACATCGCGCTCTGGCTGGCCAGGCCCCAGCCGAACAGCGAAGGTGCGCCGACGCCGAACAGCCCGTCGCCGCCGCCGGTGACGCCGCCGACGTTGTTGTTCAGCGCCAGCACGAAGATGGCGTTGAAGCCGATCGTCGCCACCAGCAGGTAGTCGCCGCGCA
>CAYZGL010000132.1:0-12776 GCA_964477985.1 uncultured Rubrivivax sp.
GGCACCGGCTCGCGCACGATCCAGGCTTCGGAGTCGGTCATCATCAGGTCGCGGTTCAGCGAGGCCATGCACACGCTGGCAGCCAGCCGCGGCACCACGCCGATGCCGGTGGCCAGCACTTCGCCGTCGTTGATCCAGGCACGCGCGGCGGTGCAGATGATGCGGTCGATCAAGGAGATGTCTGCCATGACTGCTGCGGCCCTTCAAAACACCGGCAGCGGCAGCTTGCGCACCGCCTGTTCGCCGCCCACACGCTCGAGGTACTGCTGTTCACCGCCGGCGATGTAGCGCTCGTAGTACGCGGCCCAGCCGCCTTCTTCCTTGGCGCTGGCGGCGTACTCCTTGAAGTGCTTGACGTCGAAGCCGTACAGCGGCGCGCACGAGCTCGGGTGCGCACCGCAGGGGATGTGCACGACGCCGGTGGTCTGCGCACGCTCCCAGTACACGTAGCGCGCCTCGTCGCCCTGCGAGAAGTGGCTGCTCTCCACCAGCTCGTCGCAGCTGACGAAGGTCTTCTTCGCGGCGCGCGCGAACAGGTCGTCCATGTACAGGTCGGGGCCCTTGACCTGGCACACGCCGCGCGCGTCGGCGCGGTCCACGTGCAGCAGCGCCGCATCCAGCGGCAGCGCCGGCATCGCGACCCAGTCGCGCTGGTCGTAGGGCGAGCCCACCAGCTCGAGCTGCGGGTTGCGCTTGAGCACATCGGTGCCCAGGCCGACGCGCGTGGGGATGTAGGGCACGCGCATTCCGGCGGCCTTCAACCCGAGCATGAACAGGCCCTCGTCGATCTCCATCACCTCGATCGAACCCGCTTGGCGCGCAGCGCGGAAGTAAGGTTCGAGCGGAATGAAGTCCAGCGAGACGAAGGCGAACACCAGCTTTTTCACCTTGCCGGCCGCGCACAGCATGCCGACGTCGGCGCCGCCGTAGGCGACGACGGTAAGGTCCTGCAGCGGGCTGCGCAGGATCTCGCGCACCAGCGCCATCGGCTTGCGCCGCGGGCCCCAGCCGCCGATGCCCAGCGTCATGCCGCTTTCGAGCTGCGCTACCGCCTGGGTGGCGCTCAACCGTTTGTCTGCCATTGAAGTTCCGAAGCTAGGTTCGCGTCTGGTTGCCGACCGAGAAGTCGTGGCCCCACAGGCTGACGCGGGTGAACTCGTGCACGATGTGCTCGCGCCAGTCGACCACCGTGCCGCCGCAGCCGAACTCGATGTCGAAGTTGGACGGCGTGCGCATGTAGAAGGAAATCATGCGGTCGTTGGTGTGCTGGCCCAGCGTGGCGGTTTGCAGCACCTGCTGCGAGTGCATGCGGTCGATCGCGCGGCCGACCTCGGGCACGTCTTCCACTTCGACCATCACGTGCACGCAGCCCGACTCCACCGGAAAGCCGGCCAGCGCCAGGCTGTGGTGGCGGCCGTTGTTGCAGTGGAAGAAGTGGATCGGCAGCACGGGGCCGTCGTCGCCTGCGGGCTTGAAGTTGAACACGTCCGACAGGCCGAAGCCCATCACCTCGCGTGCGAAGCGCGCGGTCTGCTCGAACGCAGCCGCCGGCAGCACGGTGTGGCCCATGCCGATGCCGCCGGTGACGAAACGCTTGACGCCCACCGGCGATGCGAAATGCGCGAAGTCGGACTTGAAGCCGCACACCAGTTCGTGACGGTTGCCCGAAGGGTCCTTGAACAGCGCGATGCGCTGCACGCGGCGCAGCGCGGCGAGTTTGGCGTCGCCGATTTCATAGGCCGTGCCGCTGGCCTGCAACGTGGCCAGGCCGGCGTCGAAAGCGGCCTCGTCCAGCACCTCCCAGCCGCTGGCGGCGTAGGCGTCGCGCGTGCCCGGCAGCACCAGGATGCGGTACTGGCGCTCGTCCATCTTCAGGTACAGCGCACCATCGGGTGCGGGCGCGCTCATCATGCCCAGCACGCCTTCGCCGTAACGCTGCCAGCGCGCCGGATCGGTGCTCTCGGCGACGATGTAGGCCAATCCTCGGATATCGATCATCGATGGGGCTCGCGCGCAATGGGTGCCATTGCGAACGAGTGTCGCGGCGGCCCGCAGCCCACTCATCGTCCGTTGGGACTAGCAAAAACCAGTGAGCCGCGCAGCACGCGCCAGCCCCGCGTTGCCCGCTGCCGCGAGTCGTGTTTGAGCGCCCGCGGCGCGGCCTTCGATGCGCTTGGACCGCCCGCGCTCAGGCGGCTTCGGCGTGCAGTGCGCGCTGCGCGGCGGCGACGAAGGCCTCGGGCTGGTCGGCATGCACCCAGTGGCCGGCGGTGTCGATGAATTCGACTTGCGCGCGCGGGAACATCGGCGCGAACTCGGCGCCTTCGCGGCGCTGCACGTAGTCGGAGCGCCCGCCGGCAATCACCTGCACCGGCCGCTCGTATCGCAGCCCCGACAGCACCTGCGGGAAGCCGCTCAAGGCCGGCATCGCCGCGCTGATCGCGGGCAGGTTGATGCGCCAGTCGAAGTGCGCGTTGCGCGCCACCAGGTTCTGCATCAGGAAGGGCACGACGCCGGCGGCATCGGGCAATGCACCGGCCAGGCGCTGCCGCACTTCCTCGCGGCTGGCGGCGTGTGTCGCATCGACGGTGCGCATCGCCTCGGCGAACACCGACAGCCGGTCGGCATACTGCACCGGCGCGATGTCGACCACGATCAGGCGGTCGATCAGCTCGGGGCGCAGCAGCGCCAGCGCCATCGCCACCTTGCCGCCCATGCTGTGGCCGATCAGGCTGGGCCGCTGCACGCCCAGGCGCTCGATCAGCCGGGCCACGTCGCCGGCCATCGACTCGTAGTCCATCGCGTCCGCCCAGGGCGATGCGCCGTGGTTGCGCAGGTCGGCGCTGACCACGCGCTGCTCGGCCGACAAGCGGCGCGCCACGCTGCGCCAGTTGGTGCTCGAGCCGAACAGGCCGTGCAGGATCAGCAACGGCGCGCCCTCGCCGACGCTGTCGAAGGCAAGGTCGACGCCGGCGCTCATGGCAGGGTTCGGCGTCTCAGTCATCGCTCATGCCCGCCAGTTGGCGCCGCGCGTCGGCGGCGGTTTCGAAGATGTGCGGCGCCACGCCGCGCTGCGCCAGGGCGTCGCCCAGCTTGCTGCGCATGAACACGCTGGTGGTGTAGCGCGACACGCGCGAGTAGTGGCGCCCGGCCACGTCGCGCACCATCGCGCTGTAGGCGTCCATCGCGTCGGGCAGCACCGAGAAGTTGTCGTAGTCGACGATCGCCGGCACCTTGCGGCCCAGCGGACGCAGCCGCTGCTCGAGTGCGGCACGGATCTGGTCGACGTCGGCTTCGGTGCGCACGGTCAGGCCCTCGAAGTTGGCGAAGAACACGCCCTGTTCGGCATCGAAGTCGAAGCGCTGCGCCAGCGGCAGTCGCAGCATGCCCTCGCGCAAGCGCATCGGCTCGGGGCGGAAGATGCGCTCGTCCATCAGCCGCGGCGGCGCCTTGATGATCGGTGCGAAATTCATCCTCGCCAGCACGTCGCGCTCGAGATCCACCCCCGGCGCGATCTCGACCAGCTCGAGCCCCCCGGGTGTCAGGCGGAACACGCAGCGCTCGGTGATGTACAGCACCGGCTGGCCGCGCTGCACCGCAACGCTGCCGCTGAAGGTGCGGTGCTCGACCTGCTGCACGAACTTCGCCGCCGCGCCGTCCTGCGCGATGTGCAGTGCGCCGTCGCGCAGCTCGAACTTCTGCTTGCCGGCGTTGAAGGTGCCGACGAACACCACCTTCTTCGCGTTCTGGCTGATGTTGATGAAGCCGCCGGCGCCGGCGAGCTTGGGGCCGAACTTGCTGACGTTGAGGTTGCCCGCGGCGTCGGCCTGCGCCAGGCCGAGGAAGGCGATGTCCAGGCCGCCGCCGTCGTAGAAGTCGAACTGGTAGGGCTGGTCGATGATCGCGTCGGTGTTGATCGCCGCGCCGAAGTTGCCGCCGCCGGCCGGCACGCCGCCGACCACGCCGGGCTCGGCGGTCAGCGTCAGCAGGTCGATCACGCCCTCCTCGTTGGCGACGTTGGCCACGCCTTCGGGCATGCCGATGCCCAGGTTGACCACGCTGTTGGCCTCGAGCTCGAGCGCGGCGCGGCGCGCGATCACCTTGCGCTCGTCCAGCACCATCGGCTGCACGTCGCCGGCCGGCACGCGCAGCTCGCCGCTGTAGCCGGGGTGGTAGGGCGTGGCGAAGGTCTGCCAGTGGTTGTCGGGCTGCGCGATCACCACGCAGTCGACCAGCACGCCGGGCACCTTGACCTGGCGCGGGTTGAGCATCGCGCGCTCGGTCACGCGCTCGACCTGCGCGATGACGATGCCGCCGCTGTTGTGCGCGGCCATCGCCAGCGCCAGGTTTTCCAGCGTCAGCGCCTCGCGCTCCATCGTCAGGTTGCCCGCCGGGTCGGCGGTGGTGGCGCGGATGATCGCCACGTGGATCGGGAAGGCCTTGTAGAACAGGCTCTCGCGCCCGCCCAGGTGCGCCAGCTCGACCAGGTCTTCGGTGGTGGCGCCGTTCATCTTGCCGCCGCCCAGGCGCGGGTCGACGAAGGTGCCCAGCCCGACGTGGCTCAGGTGCCCGGGGCGCCCGCCGGCGATGTCGCGCAGCAGGCACGAGATCACGCCTTGCGGCAGGTTGTAGGCCTGGATGCGGCCTTCGACGGCGAGCTGGCCCAGCCCCGGCACCAGCCCCCAGTGGCCGCCGATCACGCGCGCCAGCAGGCCTTCGTGCGCGAGGTGGTTCAGCCCCTTGTCGCGGCCGTTGCCCTGGCCGGCGGCATACACCAGGGTCAGATCGCGCGGCGCTCGCGTCGTCTTGAAACGCTGTTCGAGCGCGATCGCGATCTCCTCGGCGAAGCCGATGCCGACGAAGCCCGACGTGGCGATGGTGTCGCCGTCGCGGATCAGCGCAACCGCCTCGGCTGCCGAGACGAGCTTGCCGGTGTCGACCCCCAGCGGGGCACGGATGCGTGGCGCGTTCATGGCCGCAACCCGCGGTGCGCTAGCGCGCGGTCCAGCCGCCGTCGATCGGCAGCGCCGCGCCGGTGATCGAGCCGGCCGCATCCGAACACAGGAACAGCACCAGCGCGCCCAGCTGTTCCAGCTCGACGAAGCGCTTGTTCGGCTGCGAGGCCAGGATCACCTCGCGCACCACGTGGTCGCGCGGCATCTGGTGCACCTTGGCCTGCTCGTCGATCTGGCCTTCGACCAGCGGCGTCAGCACGTAGCCCGGGCACACCGCGTTGACGGTGATCGCGGTCTCGGCCACTTCCAGCGCCACGGTCTTGGTCAGGCCGACCACGCCGTGCTTGGCCGCGACATAGGCCGACTTGAAGGGCGAGGCCACCAGGCCGTGCGCCGAGGCGATGTTGACGATGCGCCCGCGGTTGCGCTGCTTCATTCCCGGCAGCACCGCCTTGATGGCGTAGAAGTTCGACGACAGGTTCAGGCCGATGATCTGCTCCCACTTGGCCTCGGGGAACTCGTCGACCGGCGCCACGTACTGGATGCCGGCGTTGTTGACCAGGATGTCGACGCTGCCGAACTCGCTTTCGGCCTGCTGCACCATCTGCGCGATCTGGTCGTGCCGGGTCATGTCGGCGCCGCTGTAGGCCACCTTGACGCCGCTTTCCTGCGCCAGCTGCGAGCGCAATTTTTCGATGGCCGCGGCGTCGCCGAAGCCGTTGAGCATCACGTGGTGGCCGGCGTGCGCCAGCGCCTTGGCGATGGCCAGGCCGATGCCGCTGGTCGAGCCGGTGACGATGGCGCCGAGTCGTTGTTGCATGGGGTGTCTCCTTGTAGTCGAACGTTGCTCAAGCGGCCGGGCGCGCCGCCGTGACCGTGCCCGCGCATTCGCCGAAGCCGATGCGCCGTGCGCCTTCGCGCTCGCACCAGCCGCGCAGGCTCAGGGTATCGCCGTCGGCGAGGAAGCTGCGCTCCTCGCCGTTGGGCAGCCGCAGAGGTTTTTTGCCGCCCAGCGTCAGCTCGAGCAGCGAACCCGACTGGTTGGGCCCCGGCCCCGACAGCGTGCCCGAGCCCAGCAGGTCGCCCGGCTGGAGGTTGCAGCCGCCCACCGCGTGGTGCACCACCAGCTGCGCCGGCGTCCAGTAGGCCGCCTCGCGCGCGTTGGCGCGCGTCAGCCGCACCGCGGGCTCGCCGGCCTGGCGCATCTTTTCGCTTTGCAGCCAGACCTCGAGCTGCACGTCGATCGCGCCGCGTTCGCGGTTGGCCGGCGAGTCCAGGTAAGGCAGCGGCGCGGGGTCGCCCGCCGCTCGCGTGAAGGCCGCGCGAAACGGCGCCAGCGCCTCCATCGTCACCACCCACGGCGACAGCGTGCTGCCGAAGTTCTTCGACAGGAAAGGCCCCAGCGGCTGGTACTCCCAGGGCTGGATGTCGCGCGCCGACCAGTCGTTGAACAGCGCCACGCCGAACAGCCGCGCCTCGGCGTCGGCCATCGCCACCGGCTCACCCAGCGCATTGGCGGCACCGCCGATCAAAAAGCCCAGCTCGAGTTCGTAGTCCATGCGCTGGCTGGCGCCGAAATCGGGCGTCTCGGCGCTGCCCTTGGTCTGGCCCAGCGGGCGGCGGATCGGCGTGCCGCTGACCACCACCGACGAGGCGCGGCCGTGGTAGCCGATCGGCACCCACTTGTAGTTGGGCAGCAGCGGGTTGTCGGGGCGGAACAGCTTGCCCACCGCGGTGGCGTGGTGGATGCCGATGTAGAAGTCGGTGTAGTCGCCGATGCGCGCGGGCAAGCCGTACTCGGCGTCGGCCTGCGCCAGCAGGCAGCCCTCGAGCGCGGTGCGCGCCACCGCGCCTTCGCGCAAGGCACGCGACAGCGCCAGGCGCAGCGCCGACCACGAGGCCGCGCCCAGCGCCATCAGCGCATTCAGGCTGTCTGCGCTGGCGGCCTGCGCTGCCTGCTTGGCAACGCCTTCGAAGACGCCGGCCTGCGCCGCGGCGGCCAGGTCGAGCACCTGGTCGCCGATGGCCACGCCGCCGCGCAGCGGCTCGTTGCTGCCGCGCCGGCGGAAGATCGCCAGCGGCAGGTTCTGGATCGGGAAGTCGCAGTCGGCCTGGTTGGCGGACGCTACCCAGCTGCGCAGTGCGGGGTCGTGCGTTTCGTTCAATCTGTACATCGGGCGGTCCTCCGCTGAAGGGTTGGCGGCGTCGGGGGCTGCCCGCGCCGGACGGTGGCTTGGGCCGGGCTGCGCCCGCGCCGGACGGTGGCTTGGGCCGGGCTGCGCCCGCGCCGGACGGTGGCATGGGCCGGGCTGCGCCCGGCCCGTGGCACTGCGTCAGCGCCGCTTCGGATCGAAGTGCTTGCCGAAGCCCTGCCACACCTTGTAGTAGTCGCGCTGCTGGGTCTCGAGCGCATGGCGCGTGGGCTGCAGCACGGCAGGCGTCTCGAACATGAAGGCCATGGTATCGGTGATGTAGTCGGGCTTGCGGGTGTCGGTCTGGCTGGCCTTGTCGAAGGTTGCGGCATCGGGGCCGTGGCCGGTCATGCAGTTGTGCAGCGAGCTGCCGCCGGGCACGAAGCCTTCGGCCTTGGCGTCGTACACGCCGTGGATCAGCCCCATGTATTCGCTGGCGAAGTTGCGGTGCAGCCAGGGCGGGCGGAAGGTGTCCTGCATGGCCAGCACGCGCGGCGCGAAGGCGACGAAGTCGATGCTGTCCTGCCCGGCCAAGGCGCTGGGCGCATGCAGCACCAGGAAGATCGACGGATCCGGGTGGTCGTAGGTGATCGAGCCGATCGCGTTGTAGCGCCGCAGGTCGTACTTGTAGGGCGCGCAGTTGCCGTGCCAGGCGACCACGTCCAGCGGCGAATGGCCTTGCGTGTAGCGCCAGAAGTGGCCCTGGAACTTGGCGACGATCTCGTAGTCGCCTTCCACGTCCTCGTAGGCGGCCACCGGGGTGAGGAAGTCGCGCGGGTTGGCCAGGCCGTTGGAGCCGATCACGCCCAGGTCGGGCAGCTTGAACTGCACGCCGGGGTTCTCGCACACGTAGCCGCGCGCCTGGCCGTCGGGCAAGCGCACCTGGAAGCGCACGCCGCGCGGCACCACAGCGAACTCCTGCGGCTCGACTTCGAGGGTGCCCAGCTCGGTGGCGATCGTCAGCCGCCCCAGCTGCGGCACGATCAGCAGCTCGCCGTCGGCGTTGTAGAAGAAGCGCTTGTCCATCGAGCGGTTGGCCGCGTAGTGGTGGATGCCGCAGCCGGCGTTGCCGGCCATCGTCACCATGCCGTCGATGAAGTCGGTGGGCGTCTTGGCATCGGGCAGCGGCAGCGGGTCCCAGCGCAGCTGGTTCGGCGGCGCCGGCACCTCGTCGAAACGGCTGAGCCAGCGCTGGCCCACGTCGGTGGCGCTCTCGTAGGGCGAGCTTTGCATCGCCGCCGGGCGGATGCGGTACATCCAGCTGCGCCGGTTCAGGTGGCGCGGCATGGTGAAAGCGGTGGCGGTGAGCTGCTCGGCGTACAGGCCGTAGGGCGCACGCTGTGGCGAATTGCGCCCCACCGGCAGGGCCCCGGGCAGCGCTTCGGTGGCGAATTCGCTGGCGAAGCCGCTTATGTAGCCCTTGGTTTGATCAGACATCTTCGGTTCTCCTTTGCTTTGAACTGCCGGCTGCAGCGTGCGCGCCGAAGGCGCCGCCGCAGCCGGCTTGAACCCGGCTTCGCCTAGTGCGAAGCCGCGATGGGGGTCGCAGCGGCGCCACGGCGCGCCAGGCTGGGAATATGCCGCCGCACGGCAAACACCGCCAGTGCGGCCAAGACCATGGCCGCGGCCAGCAGCCCCAGGAAACCGCTGGCGCCGCCGCTGGTGATCACCGCCGCGCCGGTGAACGAGCTGACGATGCCGCCGCCGCGCCCCACCGCCAGCGCGGTGGCCGTGCCGGTGGCGCGCACGTTCGTCTGGAACACGTAGGCGCACAGCGCGTACAGCGACACCTGCGCCGCGTTGACGAACATGCCGTGCACGCCGAAGCCGAAGATCAGCAGGCCGACGTTGTCCGTCACCTTCATGTTCGACATGGCGAAGGCGCTCAGCGCCGCCGCAAGGCACGCCAGCACCATCGGCCAGCGCGAGCCGAAACGCGCGATGAACACCGCGCACAGCAGCGCGCCGATCACGCCGCCCAGGTTGTAGGCGGTCAGCCCCTGGCTGGCGATGGCCACCGGGATGCCCTCGTTGGCGAGCATCGTCGGCAGCCAGCTGAACGCGGTGTACAGCGCCAGCACCACCATGAAGAAGGCTGCGCACAGCGCCAGCGTATCGCGCGCCAGGCCGCCCTGGAACAGCGCGCCGAAACCTGCCTTCTCGCCCGCCTTGTCGCTGGCGGCCTTCTCGGCCGCATCGCTGAACTGGGTGCCGGCCGGCGTCGCGCGCCCCATGCGGCCCAACAGCGCGGCCAGCTCGGCCCAGCGCTGGCGATGGTGCGCCAGGAAGCGCGGCGACTCGGGCAGCTTGGCAAACATCGCCAGCGAGAAGAGCACCGGAATGGCGCCGCCGATCCAGAACATGCCGCGCCAGCCGTAGGCCGGCAGCACCGCGCCGGCAAACAGCCCGGCCAGCATGCCGCCCAGCGGGAAGCACACGATGGTGATGGTCACCGCCATGGTGCGCACCCGCGCCGGGGCGAACTCGGCGGTCATCGTCGACGCGCTGGGCAGCGCACCGCCGATGCCCAGCCCGGCGACGAAGCGCAGCGCGATGATGCTCATCACGTCGGGCGCAAAGCCGATCGCCACGGTGGCCGCACCGAACAGCAGCACGCTGCTGGCCAGCACCAGGCGGCGGCCGATGCGGTCGGCGACGATGCCGGCCACCGCCATGCCCACCGCCATGCCGATCAGCCCGGCGGCCACCGCCGGTGCGAACGCCGCCTTGGTGATGCCCCACTCCTTGATGATCAGCGGGATCGCGAAGCCGATCATCTGGCCGTCGAAGCCGTCGAGCACGATCGCCATTGCCGCCAGGAAGATCACCATCTTCTGCAGGCCGCTGAACGGCCCGTCGTCGAGCGCGCGGCCGATGTCCATGGTGGTGGCTTTCACGACTTCGCTCCCGGGGTTGCGGCATCGATGCCGGCCTGCGCGCCCTCGCGCGCGGCGGCCAGCGCCTGCTTGAGCACGTCGGTCGTGCCGATGTGGTTGGCCAGCAGCAGCACCAAGCGCGCGTTCAGCGCATGGCTGGCGGCGGCGTCGAGGCCGCGGTGGGTTTCGATCAGCGCCTCGTAGAAGTCGTCGGCGTTGCTGAAGTTGGGGGTGGTCACCAGGTTCATGGCTTGTCTCCTGTTCGATATGTCAGTGGCGCGCGAGCGCGGTGTTCAGCGCCGCGCGCAGCTTGTCGGCGCTGGGCTGGCGCCAGCGCGCGCACACGTGCTGGTCGGGGCGCAGCAGCACCGCGCTGCCGGGCTTCAGGTCGTAGCGCTGCGCGACCAGGCCCTGCTGGTCGACCAGCACGCTGCCGTCGGCGTTGGCCGGCGCGGCGCTGCCCTGGGCGGCGATGCGCAGCACCTTCAGCGGTACCTGGCCTTCGGCGGCGTCGCGCAGTTCATCGGCGAGTCGGTCGAGCTGTGCGCGCTGGTTGCCGTCGCCGTAGATCAGCACGGTGAACTCGCCGTCGAGCTCGCGCAGCAGCCAGCCCGGGTGGCCGTTGGCCAGCAGCACCGGCGCGTCGGCGGCGGGCGCGCCGGGCACCATGCGGCCTTCGAAGGCGTCGGCGTCGGGCGTGTTCAGGCTCGAGCCGTGCAGCACCGCCGGCACCGACAGCCGCCCGCTGTTGACGACGCTGCGCGCGAACGGGTAGCTGCGCGCCAGGTCCAGCGTGGCGTCGCGGAACAGCTTGCTGATCTCGCTCTTGGGCGTGATGAAGTCGGTGGCGCGGGTGGAGTTCAGCAGGTTCTCGTCGGCCGCGTATTCGCGCTCGGCGCCGTAGGTGTCGAGCAGCGCGTCGCCGGCCTGGCCGCGCAGCACCAGCGCCAGCTTCCACGCCAGGTTCTCGGCGTCCTGGATGCCCGAGTTGGCGCCGCGCGCACCGAAGGGCGACACGCGGTGCGCCGCGTCGCCGGCGAACAGCACACGGCCGTGGCGGAACGACGCCATGCGCTCGCAGGCGAAGGTGTAGACGCTGGCCCATTCCAGCTCGTACTTGGCATCGGCGCCGAGCAGCGCGTCGATGCGCGGCTTGATGTTCTCGGGGCGCTTTTCGACTTCGGGGTCGGCGTCCGAGCCGAGCTGGAAGTCCACGCGCCACACGTTGTCGGGCTGCATGTGCAGCAGCACGCTTTGGTTGCGGTGGAACGGCGGGTCGAACCAGAACCAGCGCTCGGCCGGGCGGTCCATCTCCATCTTGATGTCGGCGATGAGGAAGCGGTCGCGGAAGATGCGGCCCTTGCTTTCCTGGCCGATCAGCTCGCGCACCGTCGAGCGCGAGCCGTCGCAGCCGACCAGCCAGTCGGCCTCGATCTGGTAATTGCCTTCGGGGGTTTCGATCGTCACCAGCACGTGGTCGGCGCGCTGCTCGACGCCGACCACCTTGTTCTGCCAGCGCAATTGCACCAGCGGCAGGCGCGCCACGCGCTCGGCCAGGTAGCCCTCGCAGTAGTACTGCTGCAGGTTGATGAAGGCCGGACGCTCGTGGCCGCTTTCAGGCAGCAGGTTGAAGCTGTACAGCTGCTGGTCCTTGAAGAACACCTTGCCGACGTTCCAGGACACGCCCTTGTCCATCATCGGCTCGCCCACGCCCAGGCGGTCGAAGATCTCGAGCGTGCGCTTGGCGAAGCAGATGGCGCGCGAGCCCACCGACAGCGACACGTCGTTGTCCAGGATCAGCACCGGCACGTTGCGCTGCGCCAGGTCGATCGCCAGGCACATGCCGATCGGCCCGGCGCCGACCACCACCACCGGGTGGCGCACCGGCTTGGCGCTGTCCTGGTCCTTGCAACGTTCGTAGTCGAACTGCGCCTTCTGGTAGTCGACGGGGCTGCTGTGCTCGCGGGTCAGGTCGCTCAGTTTCATCGCTTGTCTCCGCGCCCCGGGGCTCGGGGCTGTCGTGGGGTGGGTCGTCGGGTGGGCCGTTGGGCGCAACCCCGGGGCTGCCGTCGGGGTGCGCTGCGCCCGCGGGCGGCGGCGGCAGGCCGCGCCCGTGGGGTTCGTCTGTCAGTTGGCGGCGCGGGTGCCCGGCTCGCCGGGCACGGCGCCGTGCGGGCTCAGCCCTCGAGCGTGTGCCACATCTCGCGGTCGCGCTCGGCCGTCCAGATGCGCGGATCGGGGTACTTCGTGGCTTCGTCGTAGGCGCGCGTCACGTCGAAGGGCATGCAGTGGTCGAAGATGACCCAGCCGCCGTACTTCGGGTGCAGCTTGTCGAAGGTCTGGCGGTACACGGTCTTCAGGTCCTTGCCGGCGGCGGCGCCGGCCTTGACGCTGGCGTACAGCTCGGTGACGAAGGCCTTGGTGCCGGCCAGCCCTTCGGCCACCTGCTGCTCGCCGACCAGCGCCGGGCCGCGCCCGGGCACCAGCGCACGCGGCTTCAGCGCGGCGATGTGGTCCAGCGTTTGCGGCCAGTCCTGGAAGTAGGCGTCGCCCGCGTAAGGCGTGGCGTCGTATTCGACCAGGTCGCCCGACAGCAGCGTGCGCTCTGCGGGCAGCCACACCACGGTGTCGCCCTTGGTGTGGCCGCGGCCCAGCTGCAGCAGCTGCACCTCGAGCTTGCCCAGCCACAGCGTGAGCTTGCCGCTGAAGGTGATGGTCGGCCAGGTCAGCCCCGGCGGCACGGTCTCGACGTT
>CAYZGL010000133.1:0-12675 GCA_964477985.1 uncultured Rubrivivax sp.
CACCCGCGCGTGCGCCGTCGGGGTTTGCCCATATCTTCACAAGCTCTCAGCCGACGGCGCGGGCGGCGGCGCGCCCGGCCGCGAACGCCGGCGCGAGCGGCCCAAGGGCCGCGGCGTCGATGCCCAGGCGCTGGCCGAGGTGCGTGCGCTGCTCGGTGCGGCTTCGCGCGCGCGCGACCAGCTGATCGAGCACCTGCACAAGCTGCAGGACCACTACGGCCACTTGAGTGCGCGGCATCTGGCGGCGCTGGCGCGCGAGATGCGCCTCGCGCCCACCGAGGTGTTCGAGGTCGCGAGCTTCTACCACCACTTCGACATCGTGAAGGAAGGGCAGGCCGCGCCGCCGGCGCTCACCGTGCGCGTGTGCGACAGCCTGTCGTGCGAGCTGGCCGGTGCGCGCGATCTGCTGCGCCGGTTGCCCGCACTGCTGGGGCCGCAGGTGCGCGTGCGGGCCGCGCCGTGCATCGGCCGCTGCGAGCAGGCGCCGGCAGTGGCGCTGGGCCAGCATGCGCTGGGCCAGGCGACGCCCGACGGCGTCGCCGTGGCGCTGCGCGAAGGGCGCACGCAAGCGCAGCCGCCCGCCGCGATCGGCCTGGACGCCTATCGCCAGGCCGGCGGTTATGCATTGCTCGAGGCCTGCGTCGCTGGTGCGCATTCGGCCGACCAGGTGATCGGCACGCTCGAGCACTCGGGCCTGCGCGGCCTGGGCGGAGCGGGTTTCCCGGCCGGGCGCAAGTGGCGCGTGGTGCGTGCCGAGCCCGCCCCCAGGCTGCTGGCGGTGAATATCGACGAGGGCGAGCCGGGCACCTTCAAGGACCGCTTCTACCTGGAGCGCGACCCGCACCGCTTCCTCGAAGGCATGCTGATCGCGGCCTGGGCGGTGGGGGTGGCCAAGGTCTACATCTACCTGCGCGACGAATACCACGGCATCCGCGAGATGCTGCGCGCCGAGCTGGACCGTCTGCGTGCCCGGCCGCCGTGGTCGGCCATGCCCGAGATTCAATTGCGCCGCGGCGCCGGCGCCTACATCTGCGGCGAAGAGTCGGCGATGATCGAATCGATCGAGGGCAAACGCGGGCTGCCGCGGCTGCGCCCGCCCTATGTCGCGCAGCGCGGGCTGTTCGGCCGGCCGACGCTGCAGCACAACCTCGAGACGCTGTACTGGGTGCGCGACATCCTCGAGCGTGGCGGTGATTGGTTCGCTTCGCACGGCCGCCATGGGCGCCAGGGCCTTCGCTCGTATTCGGTGTCGGGCCGGGTGCGCGAGCCGGGGGTGAAGCTGGCGCCGGCGGGCATCAGCGCGCGCGAGCTGATCGACGAATACTGCGGCGGCATGGCCGAGGGCCACAGCCTGTATGCCTACCTGCCGGGCGGCGCATCGGGCGGCATATTGCCGGCGTCGCTGGCGGACTTGCCGCTGGACTTCGACACCTTGCAGCCGCATGGCTGCTTCATCGGCTCGGCGGCGCTGATCGTGCTGTCGCAGCAGGATTCTGCGGTGGCCGCGGCGCGCAACCTGATGCGTTTTTTCCGCGACGAATCCTGCGGCCAGTGCACGCCGTGTCGCAGCGGCACCGCCAAGGCGCTGGCGCTGATCGAGCAGCCGCGCTGGGACACGGCCTTGCTGGCCGAGCTGTCGCAGGTGATGCGCGACGCGTCGATCTGCGGGTTGGGGCAGGCCGCGCCGAACCCGGTGGACTGCGTGAACCGCTATTTCCCGCAGGAGCTGGACCATGACCACGGCTGACAGCGTCGGCTTCACGCTCGACGGGCGCGAAGTCTTCGCGGCGCCCGGCGAGCCGATCCTCGAGGTGGCGCGGCGCGAGGGCATCGCCATCCCGCAGCTTTGTTACAAGCCCGGGCTCGCCGCGGTGGGCAACTGCCGCGCCTGCATGGTCGAGATCGCCGGCGAGCGCGTGTTGGCGCCGTCGTGCTGCCGCACCGCCACGCCGGGCATGCAGGTCCGCAGCCAAAGCGAACGCGCGCGCAAGGCACAACGGCTGGTACTCGAGCTGCTGCAGGCCGACATGCCGCAAGCCGGTTACACCAGGTACACGCGCGACAACGAGCTGGACCACTGGTCGGCCAAGCTCGGCGTCGGCGCGCCGCGCTTCGCGCCGCGTGTGCCGCCGGCAGCCGACCTGTCGCACCCGGCGATCACGGTCAACCTGGACGCCTGCATCCAGTGCACGCGCTGCGTGCGCGCCTGCCGCGACGTGCAGGTCAACGACGTCATCGGCCTGGCCTGGCGCGGCGAGCACGCGCAGATCGTGTTCGACATGGGCGACCCGATGGGGGCGTCGACCTGCGTCGGCTGCGGCGAATGCGTGCAGGCCTGCCCCACCGGCGCGCTGGCCTCGGTCGAGCGCGACGCGGCCGGCCAAGCGGTCGCGGCGCTGGCGGTGGCGGACCAGCAGGTGCCTTCGGTGTGCCCCTATTGCGGCGTCGGCTGCCAGCTGACCTACCACGTGAAGGACAACCGCATCCTGTGGGTCGACGGGCGCGACGGCCCGGCCAACCGCGGCCGGCTGTGCGTGAAGGGCCGCTACGGCTTCGACTACGTGCATCACCCGCACAGGCTGACCACGCCGCTGATCCGCCGCAAGGAAGCGCCGCCCAAGGTGGACATGCTCGGCGGCGACTTCGTGCTTCACCCCGAGCACGTGCTGGACGTGTTCCGCGAAGCCAGCTGGGACGAGGCGCTGGACTTCGCCGCCGGCGGCCTGACGGCGATCCGCGACGCGCACGGCGGCAAGGCGCTGGCCGGCTTCGGCTCGGCCAAGGGCAGCAACGAAGAGGCCTACCTGTTCCAGAAGCTGGTGCGCACGGGTTTTGGCAGCAACAACGTCGACCACTGCACGCGGCTGTGCCATGCCTCGTCGGTGGTGGCGCTGCTCGAGGGCATCGGCTCGGGCGCGGTCAGCAACCCGGTGAGGGACGTGCTGCAAGCCGAGGTCATCGTCGTGATCGGCGCCAACCCCAGCGTGAACCACCCGGTGGCCGCGAGCTGGATCAAGAACGCCGTCAAGCGCGGCGCCAAGCTGATCGTGATCGACCCGCGGCGCTCCGACCTGTCGCGCCTGGCGTTTCGCTTCCTGCAGTTCAACGCCGACACCGACGTCGCGCTGCTGAACGCGCTGATGCACGTCATCGTCGAAGAAGGCCTGGCCGACCACGACTTCATCGAGCGCCGCACCGAGGACTACGCCGCCTTGCGCGACAACCTGCGCGGCTACGCGCCCGAGGCGATGGCGGCCATCTGCGGCATCGATGCCGACACCTTGCGCGAGGTGGCGCGGCTGTACGCCACCTCGAAGGCATCGATGATCCTGTGGGGCATGGGCGTGAGCCAGCACGTGCACGGCACCGACAACGCGCGCTGCCTGATCGCGCTCGCGCTCGCCAGCGGCCAGATCGGCCGCCCCGGCACCGGGCTGCACCCGCTGCGCGGCCAGAACAACGTGCAGGGCGCGTCGGATGCGGGGCTGATCCCGATGATGCTGCCCGACTACCAGCACGTCTCGAACCCCGCGGCGCGCGCGAGGTTCGAAGCCGCGTGGCAGCTTGCCCCGGGCACGCTGGACGACCAGGTCGGGCTGACGGTGGTCGAGGTGATGCACGCGATTCACCGCGGCGAGGTGCGCGGCATGTATATCGAAGGCGAGAACCCGGCGATGTCCGACCCCGACGCCAACCACGCGCGCGCGGCGCTGGCGTCGCTGCAGCACCTGGTGGTGCAGGACATCTTCCTCACCGAAACCGCAGCGCTGGCCGACGTGATCCTGCCGGCCAGCGCCTTCCCCGAGAAGACCGGCAGCTTCACCAACACCGACCGCATGGTGCAGCTGGGCCGCCAGGCGCTGCAGCCACCCGGCGACGCGCGGCAAGACCTGTGGATCATCCAGCAGATGGGCCAGCGCCTGGGCCTGCCGTGGCGCTGCGACCATGTCAGCGAGGTGTTCGACGAGATGCGCCACACCATGCCCAGCATCGCCGGTATCACCTGGCAGCGGCTCGAACGCGAAGGCGCGCTCACCTACCCCTGCCGCCACGAAGGCGACGCCGGCGAGCCGGTGGTGTTCATCGACGACTTCCCGCGCGCCGGCGGCAAGGCGCGCTTCGTGCCGGCCGACATCATCCCGGCCGACGAGCGCCCCGACGCGCAGTACCCAATGGTGCTGATCACCGGCCGCCAGCTCGAGCACTGGCACACCGGCAGCATGACGCGGCGCACCCACGTGCTGGACGCGATCGAGCCCGACCCCACCGCGTGGCTGCATCCGCTGGACCTGGCCGCGCTGGGCGTGGCGCCGGGTGAGCTGCTGACCATCGAGTCGCGCCGCGGCCGGGTGTCGCTGTGGGCGCGCGCCGAGGAGGGCACGCCGCGCGGCGCGGTGTTCGTCGCCTTCGCCTTCTTCGAGGCCGCGATCAACAAGCTGACCAACGCCGCGCTCGACCCCTACGCCAAGATCCCCGAGTTCAAGTACTGCGCGGTGCGGCTCGCACCCGGCGGCCAGGCGCCGCCGCAAAGCAGCTTCGGCGGCGGGCAGTTGCTCGCGCGCGCGCAGGTCTGAGCCTGCCTGCGCCGGCCGCGCGCCAGCCACCCACCCACCCCCGAGGAAAGCTGCCGCCATGAAACTGCTGCGCCACGGCGCCAAGGGCGCCGAAAAGCCCGCACTGCTCGACGCGCACGGTGCCGTGCGCGACCTGAGCGGCGTGCTCGCCGACATCGACGCCGCCACGCTCGCGCCGGCTGGGCTGCAGCGGCTGCGCGCGCTGGACACCGCCGCGCTCCCGCGCATCGCGCAGCCCGGGCCGCTGGCCGTGCCCTGGTCGGGCATGGGCAAGTTCATCGCCATCGGGCTGAACTACGCCGACCACGCCGCCGAATCGGGTCTGCCGCTGCCCAAGGAGCCGGTGGTGTTCACCAAGGCCATCAGCTGCGCGGTCGGCGCCAACCACGCGGTGGTGCTGCCGCAGGGCAGTGTCAAGGCCGACTGGGAAGTCGAGCTCGGCGTGGTCATCGGCAGCCGCGCGCGTTATGTGGCCGAGGCCGATGCGTTGGCGCACGTCGCCGGCTACTGCGTGGTCAACGACGTGTCCGAGCGCGAATACCAGCTCGAGCGCGGCGGCACCTGGGACAAGGGCAAGGGCTGCGACACCTTCGGCCCCGTCGGCCCGTGGCTGGTCACGGCCGACGAGGTGCGCGACCCGCAGAACCTGGCGCTGTGGCTCGAAGTCAACGGCCAGCGCCGGCAGGCCGGCCACACCGGCAGCATGATCTTCGGCGTGGCTGCGCTGGTGTCGTACCTGAGCCGCTTCATGACGCTCGAGCCGGGCGACTGCATCACCACCGGCACGCCGCCGGGCGTGGGCATGGGCATGAAGCCGGCCCCGGTGTTCCTGCAGCCGGGTGACGAGATGCGCCTGGGCATCGACGGCCTGGGTGAGCAGCGGCAGACCGTGTTCGCCTGGGACGCCGCGCTGATCGACGGCTGAAGCCACGGCGCCACCGCGCCACCGTGCCACCGCGCCACCGCGCCACCGCGCCACCGCGCTGCCACCCACGAGGAGACCGGCATGGACAAACCGCCGCGGCCGCACCACGCGATCTGGCCGAAACGGCTGCCGCACGAACTGGTGGTGCCGCAAACCTCGCTGTGGTTCAACCTGGAGGTGGCGGCGGCGCGCTACCCCGACAAGCCGGCGCTGCGCTTTTTCGGCCGCTCGCTGAGCTATGCCGAGCTGAAGGCGCAGGCCGAAGCCGTGGCCGGCTGGCTGCAGGCGCAAGGCGTGGCCGCGGGCGACCGCGTGGCGATCTATCTGCAGAACTGCCCGCAGTTCGTGGTGGCGCTGTATGCAGTCTTCCGCGCCGACGCGGTGGCGGTGCCGGTCAACCCGATGAACCGCGCCGACGAGTTCGCCCACTACCTCAGCGACCCCGCAACCCAGGTGGTGATCTGCGCCGCCGACCTGGCTGGCATCGTCGCGCAGGCGAATGCCACGTTGCCCGCGGCGCAGCGGCTGAAGGCGGTGCTGGTGGCGCGCTACGCCGATGCCATGCCCGAGCCGCCCGAGTCGCTGGATGCGGCCGAGGCGCCGCAGCCGGCCACCTTGCAATGGCTGCGCGCCGAGGCGCCGCTGCCGGCCGGCGCCACGCGCTGGGCCGATGCGCTTGCGGCCCGGCTCGTGCCGGGGCCGCACACTGCCGGCCCCGACGACCTGGCGCTGCTGCCCTACACCTCGGGCACCACCGGGCTGCCCAAGGGCTGCATGCACACGCATCGCAGCCTGATGCACAACGCGGTGTCGGGGCAGTGGAGCCACACCGGCCCCGAAACCGTGAGCCTGGGCGTGGTGCCGCTGTTCCACATCACCGGCATGATGGTGTGCGCGCTGGGGTCGGTGTATGCGGCGGCCACCGTGGTGCTGCTGCCGCGCTGGGACCGGGAACTTGCCGGGCGGCTGTTCGCGCGCCACCGCATCACGCACTGGACCTGCATCCCGACGATGGTGATCGACCTGTTCGCCAGCCCCAACGTGCGCAGCTTCGACCTCGCCAGCCTGCGCTACATCGGCGGCGGCGGCGCGGCCATGCCGCAGGCGGTGGCGCAGCGGCTGCAGGAAGAGTTCGGCCTGAGCTTCGCCGAAGGCTACGGCCTGACCGAGACCGCCGCGCCCAGCCACAGCAACCCGATGGAGCGCGCCAAGCTGCAGTGCCTGGGCATCCCCTTCTTCGGCACCGACGCGCGCATCGTCGACCCGGTCAGCTTCGAGGAGCTGCCGCCGGGGCAGCAAGGCGAGATCATCATCCACGGCCCGCAGCTGTTCCAGGGCTACTGGCGCCGCCCCGAGGCCACGCGCGCGGCGTTCATCGAGTTCGAAGGCAAACGCTTCTTTCGCAGCGGCGACCTGGGCCACATGGACGAAGAGGGCTACTTCTTCCTCACCGACCGCCTCAAACGCATGATCAACGCCAGCGGCTACAAGGTCTGGCCCAGCGAGGTGGAGCTGCTGCTGTACAAGTGCCCGCTGGTGCAGGAGGCCTGCATCATCGCCGCCAAGGACGCCTACCGCGGCGAGACCGTCAAGGCCGTGGTGGTGCTGCGCGAGCAGGCCCGCGGCCGCGCGCAGCCGCAGCAGCTGATCGACTGGGCGCGCGAGCACATGGCGGCCTACAAGGTGCCGCAGATCGTCGAATTCGTCGACGCGCTGCCCAAGTCGGGTTCGGGCAAGGTGATGTGGCGGCAGTTGCAGGAGCAGCAGGCGGGGCAAGACGGCGCCCAGCCATAGCGGCGCCGCCGACGCCGCGCTGTGCGTCGTGGCGCCCGATCGCCCGGGCGTGCGCTGCTGGGCGTGCTCGCAGCACCGCCACGTTCCCCCCGATTCGCGGCGGGTCCTGGCTCGCGACCGGCCCGCACGCGCCGCTATAGTGGCCGCGACGACGCTCTTGCCGCAGCGTGCGTGAAAGCCGGCTGTATGCGCATGCAACGTGCACTGAAAGCCCTGGGGCGGTGGGGCGGCGCATGCGTTGCCGCGCAGGCGCTCGCCGGCCCATCCCTGCCCAATGGCACGTTCGAGGTCAAGCCGGTGGTGCGCGATGCGGCCCGCGGCGCGCCCGGCCTGAGCTTGGCCGCCACGCCTTATTTCGCTTACGCGCTGCCCCCGGGCTGGCGCGTCGGTGAAAGTGGGCAGTTCGCGCTGACGCTGGTCGCGCCGGACAACCGGGCGCTGACCATCATGGTCGGCAACTCGGGCCTGCCGCTCAACTACCCGCCAGGTCAGTATGTCTACGAAAGGCTGATGGCGCTGCAGCCGCAGGCGCTGCAGTTGGGCCAGCCTCGTGCGGTGCGGCCGATCCAGGGTTTCGCGCAGGCCTATGAGTTTGCCGTGCGTTACATGGTAAACGGCGTTGCCTGCCAGGGCGTGGCCACGCTGCACATCGCGCCGGCCTACGATTCGGCGGTGATGGCGATGACCGCGGCGCTGTCCGAGCAGCGCCAGTGGTCCGACTACGCCCATTGGCTGCCATTGGTGGCCGCACAGGTCTCGGCGCGCAATGGCGCCGCCTTCGGCATGCGCGGCGTGATGGCGCAAAACCTGCAGAACTCCACTGAGTACGCGCGCGCCGCGCAGGAATACCGCAGCTGGTCGCAGCGCAACTGGCAAGGCGTCACCGACCAGCGCAATGCTTCGCAGGACCGCAACCAGCAGCAGTTTCGCGAAACGCTGGGCGGCGTGCAGACCTACGCCGACCCGCGCGATGCAGGCCGCCAGATCGAGCTGCCCAACAGCCACAAGTATTTCTGGATGAACGAGCAGGGCACGATCGTCGGCACCGATGACCCCGGCGTCGACCCGAACAGCGGCTCGACCAAGGACTGGCGGCGCATGCCCAGGCGCGCTCCGTAGCTCAGCGCGGCGTCGTGCAGGCGGCTGCCGGTGCCGCGGTGCGACACCGGCCGGGCAGCGGCCCGCGCGGTCATGCAGCCGCGCCGATGCCGATGCCGATGCCGATGCCGATGCCGAGGCTGAGGCCGCACGCCGGTGCCGGCCGATCGGCGCTTCGGCAGCCGGCAGCGTGCCAGGCGACGGCGGCCACGCGGCCGCGCCCGGCCCAGGCTGGCAGCACCAGCGCCGCCGCGCGCACCGAGGCGAGGGCGGCGCCCAGTGCCGGCGTCCACTCGCACAGCGGCTGGCCCAGGCATTTGAGCCTTGCCTCGTGCAGCGTCCAGCGCCGCGTGAAGGCGTCGGCGAACTCGTCACCCGGCGCCTGCCGCGCCAGTGCCTGCCGCGCGGCGTCTCCGAGGTACAGCGCCGCGGTGCGCAGCAGCTCGGCGGTGCCGGCGTGGTGCGGCACGGCTTGCAGGTCCACCCCCACTGCGCCGTGCGCATGCCAGGCCAGCAGCGATACGCCGGGTGCGTGGCTCAGCGACAGGCGCAGCGTTGCCAGCGGCCCGGGTGCGGCGCCGGGGCCCAGCCAGTGCAGTCGCGGCGGCTGGCCGCGCATATCGCTCAGCGCCAGTTGCCGCGGCGTGCAGCCCAGCAGTGCGGCCAGCCGGCCACACGCGGCCTCGCGCGTTGCGCTGCGCGCGTGGCGGCGCTCGGCCTCGGGCGCGGCGGCCCGCGGCGCCCGCGTGTCGAGCGCGAGCACGCGCAGCGCGCCGCAGGGCTCGAGGCCGGCTGCGGTGCAAGCGCTGGCGTCGGCACCGCCGTGCGGCCCGGCGCCGGCGAGGCTCGATGGCGGCCGCGCAGGCGCAGCGGCGCTGGCGGCGGGCCCTGCGGCGGCGCGCCCGTCGCGGCCGCCGCCGGCGGGTGCCGCGCGCAGGCTCAGCGCCACGGCGCCGCCGGCAGACCGTGCCAACGGCTGCCCGCCGGCAGGGTCTCGCCTTTCATCACCAGCGTCAGCGGCCCGAGTTGCGCGCCGTCGCCGACCTGCGCGCCGTACAGCACGGTGCAGCGCGGCCCCAGCGTGACGCGGCGGCCGATGCGCACGTGGTCGATCTTCATCACGCGGTCCTCGAACAGGTGCGTTTGCGGGCAGCAGCCGGCGTTGAGCTCGCTGTACTCGCCGATGTGCACGCAGTCGAATTCGGTCATGTCGGTGGTGTCCAGGTACACGCCGCGGCCGATGTCGGCGCCCAGCAGCTTCAGCGCGTCGTTCAGCCACGGCGTGCCGCGCAGATAGCGCAGGAACCACGGCACGGCCACGCCCTCGTACAGGTTGGTGGCGGCTTCCGACAGCCAGACGAAGGGCGTCCACATCGGTGCGGCGCGGCGGCGGTAGCGGCGCACGGCCAACCACTTGAACAGCACCACGAAGCCGAAGGTGGCCGCGCCGAAGAGCACGCCGCTGGTCGCCAGGTCCAGCGCCACCGCGCCCCAGCGGCTGTCCTCGGCCAGCGGCATGGCATCGAGCACGATGGCGTAGCCGGCGGCGATGACCAGCGCGTGCGGCGCGGCGATGCGAAAGGCTTCCACCGCGCCGCGCGCCAGTTTGCGCCGCTTCGACGGCGCGAAGGTCAGGTGCTCGGGGAAGCCGGCGACCACCTCGCGCGCCGGCAGGTGCAGCGGCGGCGCCCCCAGCCAGGTGTCGCCCGGCTTCATGCTGGCGTTGCGCGGCACGCTGCTCAGCACGCCGATCAGCACGTTCTCGGGCACGGTGGTGCCGTCGGGCACGTAGGCGCCGTTGCCGACGAAGCTGCGCCGCGCGATCACGGTGGGCTGCACGCTCATCCAGCCGCCGTCGATGTGCTCGTCGCCCAGCATCACGGCGTCGGCGATGAAGCAGCCGTCGCCCAGCGTCAGCATGTCGGGCACCACGCCCTGCGCGGTGGACAGCTCGGTCTCGCGTCCCACCCGCGCGCCCAGCAGGCGGTACCAGCTGGCCGAATACACGGTGGCGTAGATGCCGTGCAGTACCGCCAGGCTGGCCTCCTGAATCAGGTTGACCAGCCACTTGGCCAGATAGCGGTTGCTGTGCACCGGCCAGCGGCCGGCCTGCATGCGCGGCAGAAAGGCCCAGCGGATCAGCGCCGACAGCAGCACGGTGGCAAGGATGAATACCGCGCTGGCCGGCAGCGCCAGCACGAAGAACTTCAGCAGGCGCAGGCCGAACGCCTGCCAGGCGGTGATGCTGCCGTCGTCCAGCAGCGGGCGCACGGCAATGGCCTCCACGTCCAGCCAGTCGATCAGCATGAAGGTGGGAAACACCGGCATGAAGAACAGCACCGCCACCGCCAGCGAGCCCAGCACGAAGAACGCGGCCTCGCCGCTGCGCCGCGCGGCCGTGGCCGTCGGGCGCGGCGGCAGCCCGGCGGGGTCGAAGTCCGCGCGCTCGCGCGCCGGCGAGCCGTGCCAGATCTTGCGCGGCGGCACCGTCTGGCCGGCGGCCAACGCCGACTGGCCTTCCAGGTGGCCGTACTCGCCTACTGCCGCGCCGCCCTCGATCACCACGTACGAGCCGATGCAGGCATTGGCGCCGATGTCGATGCGCCCCAGGTGCAGCCGGCCGCCTTCGACGCGGGCGTTTTCCAGGTTCACGCCGTTGCCGATGCTGCTGCCCGCACCGATGCTCACCAGGTGCGGCACGCGCAGCGTGGTCGAGCCCAGCACCACGTCGGGGCCGACGCGTGCGCCCAGCAGCCGCAGCCAGGCCGGCAGCAGCGCCGAGCCGGTGAGCAGGTAGGTGGGCGCCACGTCGGCCAGCCGGTCGCCCAGCCACCAGCGGAAGTAGGCCAGGCCCCACAGCGGATAGCTGCCGGCCTGCAAGCGCCCGGCCAGCAAGCGCCTGCCGGCCGCCGCCAGCACGAAGGCCACGCCGATGGCCGCCAGAAACGCCAGCACCGACATCGCCACCGCGTTGGCCACGGTGTCGTCCGCGTCGCCGGTGTAGAAGTGGTAGGTGAAGAACGGCGCCAGCCACTGCGCCATGTTGAGCAGCACCAGCAAGGGAATGGCCAGCCCCTGCGCGATGCCGCAGCGCCAGCGGCGCCAGCGGCTGTGCAGCAGGAAGGGGCGCTCGGCCGCCGCGCCGGGGTCGACCATGGCGGCCTGCAGCGCCAGGGCGATGGCACCGATGCGCCGGTGCGCATAGATGTCGCCCACCGCGGCCTGTGCCAGCCGCGGGTCCTGGCGCAGCGCCGAGATCAGCCGCGCCGCCAGCAGCGAATGCCCGCCCAGGTCGTCGAAGAAGTCCAGCTCGCGGCGGATCGGCTGGCCGGCAAACAGCTTTTGCAGCGCCGCAAACAGCAGTTCTTCGGCCGCAGTGGCGGGGCTGTCGCTGCCTTCGGCGGGCGCGGGCGCCGCCAGCGGCCGGCTCTTCAGCGCTTTGCGGTCGACTTTGCCGCTTTGCAGCCGCGGCATGGCCGCCAGCGGTTCGAAAAACGCCGGCACCATGTACGGTGGCAGTTTTTCGGCCAGTGCGGCGCGCAGTTCGCGCGCCGCGGGCGGCGTGCCGGCGGCCGGCACGTAAAAGGCCACCAGCTGCTCGATGCCGGCGTGCGCGCGCAGCAGCACCGCGGCGGTGCCCACGCCCGGCAGCGCGGCCAGCACCGCCTCGATCTCGCCCAGCTCGACGCGAAAGCCGCGCACCTTCACCTGGTCGTCGGTGCGGCCCAGGCATTGCACCTGCGGCGTGCCGTCGGCCGCCGGCTCGACGCGGGCCAGGTCGCCGGTGCGGTACAGCCGCGCCTCGCGGGCGTCGCGCGCCCAGGGGTTGGGCAGGAATTTTTCGGCCGTCAGTTCGGGGCGGCCCAGGTAGCCGGCGGCCACCCCCGGGCCGGTGATGCACAGCTCGCCCGTGGCGCCGAAGGGCAGCAGCCGCAGCGGCGGCGGCACCCCGCCGGCCACGGCATCGGCGTCGATGGGCTCGATCACCAGCAGCCCGTAGTTGGGCAGCGGCTGGCCGATCGTGACCGGCTCGCCGGCACGCAGCTCGGCCAGGCTGGCCGACACCGTGGCCTCGGTCGGGCCGTAGGTGTTGAACAGCTGGCGCCCCGGCGTGGCCCACTGGTCCACCAGCGGTTGCGGGCACATCTCGCCGCCCAGGTTGATCAGGCGCAGCCCCGGCACGTCCTGCGCGAACAGCGCCAGCAGGGTGGGCACCGCGTGCAGCACGCTGATGTCGTTTTCGATCAGCGCGCGCGGCAGCGCCTCGGGGTCGCCGGCGATCTC
>CAYZGL010000134.1:0-12645 GCA_964477985.1 uncultured Rubrivivax sp.
GTGCTGTACTGCAACCTGGCGCACGAGCTGATCCAGCTCGGCGACTACCACCAGGCGCTGAGCTACGTCGAACAAGGCCTCGAGCGCTGCGCCGGCTTGTGCAACGCCCGGTTGTTCAGCGTGCTGAGCATCAACCGCGTGATCTGCCTGACCAATCTCGACCGCCCGGCCGAGGCGCTGCCCGACGTGCAGTGCCTGCTCGCGCTGCCGGCCGAACGCGACGGCCGCGGCCCGATGAACGCGCACTTCGAGTCGCTGGCGCTGGCGGCGCTGCGCGCCGGCGACCTCGGTCTGGGCGCGAAGCTGGTCGAACGTGCACAGGCCAGCCTGGACGGCGGCACCGTGCCCGACGAACGTGCGACGCTGCTCGTCGCGCAAGCCGAGCTGGCGATGGCCCAGGGGCGCTGGGCCGAGGCGGCCGAGCGGCTGCAGGCCGGGCACGACGCCGCCGGCGGCTGCAGCCTGCGCGTGCGCTGCATGCACTACCACGCGCTGGCCGCGGTGCACGAGCATCTGGGCCAGGCGCGCCCGGCGCTGCACGCGCTGCGCCATTGGCAGGCCTTGCACACCGAGCGCGCGCTGCAGGCCTCCGACGCGCGTTACCAGGCCGCCGCGCTGCAGACCGAGCTGCAGCGGCTGAAGCTGGCGCTGCAAAGCAGCGATGCGCGCCGGCGCAGCACCGAGAAGGCGCGCGCCGAGCTCGAGGCGGTCAACCTGCAGCTGCAGGGCAAGATCGCCGAAGTCGAGTCCTTGCAGCAGGCCTTGCGCAAGCAGGCCACGCGCGACTTCCTCACCGGGCTGTTCAACCGCCGCCACCTCGACGACGTGCTGCCGGCGCTGCTGGCGATGGCGCAGCGCGACCGGCAGCCGCTGGCCGTGGTCATCATCGACCTGGACCACTTCAAGCCGGTGAACGACCAGCTCGGCCATGCCGCCGGCGACCGCGTGCTGGCCGCCTTCGGCGCGCTGCTGGGCGAGTCGGGCCGGCGCAGCGACGTCGCCTGCCGCTACGGCGGCGAGGAGTTCTGCCTGCTGATGCCGCGCACCTCGGCCGCGGCGGCGCGGCGCAAGGCGCAGGCGCTGCTGAAGGAATGGGTGGCGCGCTGCACCGCTGCGGCGCAGCCGCTGCCCGGTGCGCGCAGCTTCTCCGCCGGCGTGGCCGACACGCTGGGCGCGCCGGGCGGCGTGCACACGCTGCTCAAGGCCGCCGACGACATGCTGTTGCAGGCCAAGCGCCAGGGGCGCAGCCGGGTGCGCATGCACGACGGCGACACCGTCGCGGCGGCCTGAAGCGGCCTGAAGCGGCCCGGCGCGGGCATGGCGATCGTGCCGGGGCGCCAAGGCGCAACCGTGCTCGATGCCTCGCGCGTGCTGCAACCGCTGAACTGCACCGCCCACCCGGACGTCGGCAAGCGCGACGATGCCCGCGCGCTGTCGGGGGGTCGACCCGCCACCGCGCCACCCCGAGGCCTCCAGGCGCGGGCGCCAGATCGTTGTCGCTGCCGCCGCACTGCCGCACTGCCGCACTGCCGCAGGGTGCCGCGAGCTTGCGCGTGCGGCTCGGCATGGACGCGCCCCATCGCGACCCCGGCGTCGCGAGTTCGGCCTGGGCAACGCGGCGTTCGTGTTCGGCGACCCGTTCGTCGAGATGGACTGTCCGGTGCGCACCGGCACCCCCGCCGGGCGGCTGCTCGAGCGGCGCGGCGACGCCAGCCTTGCCCGCCAGCGCGCCGTTGGGGCGCATGCAACGTCGCAATCAAACAACAAGTGTGAGCGCACGCTAACTGTGATGTCGTTGTCACACAATGAATGAGTCGTTCCGCCAGGTCAAAACGTCAGCAGCGGCTCACGATGGCTCGACCGTGGTTGTGTTAGGCTGACCCTAGGGTTAACACTTAGGAGGACCTATGCGGAACGCCTCGATCAAGTTGGCCGCCGTCTGGCGGCAGCGTCAGGAACAGCCGCAGCATCGCGGGTTCGAGCCGTGGCCGTGGCTTGGCGCGGCCTGCACGGCGCGGCCGCTGGGCAGCGGGTGGCAAGGCCTGCGCGCCTTGCTGGCGCTGCCCTTCGACCTTGCGCGGCATCAGCATGCGGCCGGCGTGCGGGCCGGTGCGCTGCCGCGCTCGATGTTGGAATCGCAGCGCTTCGAACAACAGCTGGGCTTGCTGGAGAGCCTGTCGCTGGGGCCGCTGGCGCGCCGTCCGTGAGCCGCGCCGTCTACGCGCCTGCTGAAGCCCGGCTGCTGAAGCCCGCTTGCGGAAGCCCGCCTACTGAACCGGCGCGTCCGGCGGCGCGATCTGCACGCCGCCGGCGGCCTCGACGGCCCTCACCCCCTCGACGGACTTGATGCCCTCCAGCTTGCCGTGAGCCACGCTGCCGGTGATGATGCCGGCCGACTTCAGCGCTTTCGCTGCGTTCAGCCCGGCGGCCTCGAGCCGCCGGGCCACGGCCTCGATGTTGTCGCGATGGACATCCTCGAGGGTGACCACCACGTCGATCTGCACGGAGGCCTTCTTCGGGATCGACTTAGCCGCCATGTCCAGCCTCCGTGCACCGCGTATCCGTGCAGCGCAGTGTAGGCGCGCCGCGCTCAGGGCGCCTGCACCAACCCGCGCCCGACGTCCACCACCGGGGCGCCCAGCACGCGCGCGTTGACGATCAGCCGCTGCCACAGCGCGGCACCGCGTGCGCCGGTGGCTTCGGCCCACAGCGCGGCGATGCCGGCCACGTGCGGCGTGGCCATGCTGGTGCCCGAGATGGTGTTGTAGCGCGCGGGCATCGGCCAGCTCGAATAGACCGCCACGCCGGGGCCGGCGATGTCGACCGCCGTGCCGGCCTGCTGGGTGGTGTCGCGGGCCGAAAAATTGGCCACGCGCAGGCTGGCGTCGACGGCCGCCACCGACATGAACGAGCGGCTGTTGGCCGGGCGGCCGACGAAGCCGAAATTGCCCGCCGACCGGTTGGCGTTGTTGCCGGCGGCGGCGACGATCAAGGTGCCCGCATTCAACGCACGCTGGCCGACGGTCTCGTAGGCGACGGTCGTGGCCGGTGCGTTGGCGCCGAGCGACATCGAGATCACCGCGCACTTGTTGCCGATGGCCCAGTCGATGCCGGCCAGGATGCCGCCATCGGCGCCGCTGCCCTGGTCGGACAGCACCTTGCCGATGTGGATCAGCGCCTTGTGCGCGATGCCGTAGCGGCGCCCGACCGGCGGCTTCAGCGGGCCGCACGACGTGCCGGTGCAGTGGGTGCCGTGGCCGTGGCCGTCGTTGGCGCTGGCCACGCCGGCGATGAAGGACTTCGACACCACCGGCCGGCCGGCGAAGTCCGGGTGCGCCAGCGCCAGGCCGGTGTCCAGGATCGCGAGCTTGATGCCGCTGCCGCTGAATCTGGACATCGCCGCCTTGGTCGCCTGCAGGCCCCAGGTCAGCGCCGCGGTGTCGGCGAAGGCGGCGGCCACTTCGGCGCCGCCGGCCTCGCCTTCGCGCCTGCTGGCGGCGGTGTAGATGCTGTCGGCGGCGTCGCGGAAGCCGCGCAGGTAGTCCAGCGTCAGCGCCGGCAGCTCGCTCAGCGCGTACATGACGCCTTCGGGTTCGACCGCCAGAATCGCCGAGTCCTCCCCCGCGTCCTGCGCCATCGCGCCCGCCGCCGTCGGGTCGATGGCGACCACGGCGACGCCGATGTGATCGAAGCTGACGCCGCCGGCGTCGGGGAATTGCGCCATGTCGACGCCGCCTGGGCCGAAGTCGGCGCTGGCCATCATCTTGGCCTTGGTCACGCCGGCGTGTTTCTTCAGCGCCGCCAGCGCCTCGGCATGCGCGCCTTCGCGATAGGTGACGATGAAGCGGCCGGTGGTCTCGCCGGCGGTCTGGCTGATGAGGTCGTTGTTCATGGTACGGACTCCAAATGAGGTGAATCGAGGAACCGAGAGGTCGCGTGCGCCCGATCAGCGCACCCTCATGCCGGTGGGCGAGAAGCGGTAGCCGCAGAAGACCGTGTACGAACCGCGGTTGCAGTTGGCCGGCGTGCGGGTGCTGCCGTTGATCAGCTGGTTGGCGTTGTCGACGTTGCGCGCCGCCGTGCTGCCGGGCTTGTGGCCCCAGAAGCCTTCGGCATGGCGGCGGTACCAGTGGTAGTCGACGCCGGGCCAGATCACCAGCGCCACGTTCTTGTTCGAGCCGTTGCACACCGCCGTGCAGCCGTCCCAGTTGGCGGCCGCGCCCACCTGCGGGCAGGCCATCACGCTGTTCGGATGTCCCGAAATGCGCCCCGGCTGCGCGAACGTGTCGGAGCGATAGTTCATCGCGTAGTTGTAGCAATTGTTGTGCGGCTGAACCGCCGCGGTGTTCCAGAACGCGGGGTTGCAGCGTGTGTTGGCGATGAGGCACGCCGCCGCCGCCGCACCGAGGTCGCGCTCCGATTCCTCGATCGCCTCGGCCGCCGGTTCGGCCTCGCGCAGGCCGCGCAGGCTGGCCTCGACGTCCTCGTGCACCGCGGCGGCGAGGTGGTCGCCGATGGCGTGCGCGCCAGTGGCGAGCAGCCAGCGCACGGTGTCGTCGGTTTCGTCGGCCGTCAACGCGCGGCGGCCCGCCTGCAGGGCCTGGACGTCGGGCGCCGCCGCGCCGCCGATACGGAAGGCCGACGGCAGCACGTCGCCGCCATCGGCGTCGCCGGTGGCGGCCACCACCAGGCCGCGAAAGCCGAGGATGTGGCCGCCGTCCTCGCTGTCGGCCAGCGCGACGGCGCGGTGGGCGATGCGATCGGCGAGTTCCTTCGCCTTCTTGTCCGACAGCATCCACGACGGGTTGCGCCGTCCCGAAAAGATGTCCAAGGTGACGATCATGTTGTCCTCCCAGCCAACACCGCGGCACCTTGCCGCGGTGATTCATGTTCGGCGGCGCCGCGCTCAGGGTGGCACGACGCCCTCCACCACCGCCGCCCAGCCCAGGGCGCGCGCATTGCGCAACAGCCAGGCCTCGGCCGCGCGCCGGTCGGCATGGCTTGCGCCGTCGATCTCGACCGTGCCGGCGCCGACGCGGATCGGCGCCAACGCCCCGCCGCGGTGGACGAGGAAGCCGCGATAGCCGAGGTCGGCGTGCGGCCGTGGCGCGGCCGCCGGCAGGTCGGCCAGCAGCGCCAGCAGTTCGGCCGCCTGCGCGTCGTCCAGCGGCCAGCGCGGGTTCGGCCGGCCGCTGAAGGCATCGAGTTCGATCTCGACCATCGTCACGCCTCGCCCAGCGCTGCCGCGCCGCCGTTGGTGATGCCGTCGAACTCGGCCGCGGCCACGCTGCAGTGCGTGGCGCCGCCCGCAGCGTGGCCGGGCACCGGCGCGCGCTGGCGGCTCGCCTCGGCGGGCAGCGACAGATCGGGCGCCGGGCCGGCGTCGTGGGCATTCATGGCGGCCGCACGCGCCAGCAGCTCGGCCGGGGCGGCGGCTTGCGGCCCCGGCGCCGGGGCCATGGAAACCTCCGGCGTCGAGCCCGCCGCGGCAGCGCCGGTGCTTTGCGCGCGAGGATCGATGTCGATGGTGATGCGCATGGCGGGTCTCCGGTCGGGCTCAGGGCAGGACGGCGTAGCGGCCTTCGAAGGCCACCGCGGCCGGCGTCAGGTTGCGCACCGTGATCCAGTAGGTGGTCTGGTTCGAGTTCGCGCGTTCGACCGCGACGTCCCATTCCAGCTCGGGCGCACCGCTGCGCGGCGTGGTCGGCATCACGTGCCACAACACGTGCTGCGCCGCCGGCCAGCCGTAGGTGAACCAGCGGCCGCTGGCATTGCCGGCGATCGTGCCGGTCCATTGAACGCCTGTTCTCATGTCGGTTCTCCGGTCAGGGGGTTGGTTGGCGGCCTTGCTCAGCGGCTGAGCACGTCGTAGCGCGCCTCGAAGCGCACGGTGGCGTTGCTGAGGTTGGTGACGACGATCCAGTAGGTGGCCGCGGTGGCGCTGGCGCGCTCGATGCGGGTGCGCCACTTCAGCTGCGCTGCGCCCGGGCAGGTCGTCAACGGCATCACCGTCCACAGCACGTGCCAGTGCGCGGGCCAGCCGAAGGTGAACCACGAATGCGTGGCGCCGGGCGCCACGGCGCCGTAGAACTGCACGCCGGGCCGGGCCGGCAGGCAGTTCAGGTACGGCGGCGGACCGTCGGCACCGGTGGCGCGAATGCGCAGTTCGTTGCGGTAGCGGTCGAGCACCGCGTTGCTCTGCGCGAAGCTCGGGTCGGTGGTGATCGCGCCGCCGGCGCTGCGGTAGAACACCGAACCAGCGGTCGGCACCAGCACCGCGTTCGGGTCGCCCTGCACGCCGGCCCAGGTGGCGCGCGGCACCGGGCCGGGGAACAGGGACGGATCGATCACATAGGTGTCGCTGTGCCCGCCGCCGGTGTCGACCAGCAGGGTCGGCGCCACGTGCCAACCCCAACGCACCTCGCAGCGCGGGTTGTTGCTGGTGGCCACGCGCAGGTTGCCGTAGATCCAGACCTTGTCGACCTGCACCCCTTGCAGCCCCGCCAGGCGATACATCTCGTGGGCGCGGCCCCAGCAGCCGTCGTCGGGGTAGTCGAACGGAATGCACGGCGCCGCGGCCCCGGCCGGGCAGCACACCCGCGCATTCATCTGCTCGAACAGGCTGTGCGCCCGCGCCAGCGGCACCACGGCGAGCGCGACCGGGGCGTCCGCGTCGCCGGCGGGCGATGGCGTGGCCGCCGGCGCGGCCGGCGGCTGGCCGGGCGCCGAGCGGTCGGCGTCTTCGGGCAGCGGATGGACCTCGAAGATTTCATGGTCGAGCGGCGTCTCGGTCACCGCGACACGCGAACCCTTGGCTTGCGCCGCCTTCAGCGCCGCCAGCAGGCGGTCGAACGCCGGCTCGCTCTTGCGCAGGAAGTGCTTGGCGTGCGAGATCAGCAGTTCGACCTCGACGCCATCGGCCATCGGCTCGATCGCACCGACCCTGACCACGTGCGGCAGCAGCAGCCGCGTGATCATGCGGCTGACGGGGTCCACCTCGACATAGGCGGGCGCGCCGCTTTGCTGCAGCGAATTCAGCACCTGAACCCAGGCCCTGCCTTGCGGTGCCGCAGTGTCGACGAGGCCGATCTGGCCGCGCTGGAAGGCGACCTGCGTCAGTGTCGTCACGCTGGGCGCGGCGGCTGCCGCCGGCGCCGGCGCACTGCCCACCGAGCCGATGAAGTCGACGAATCGGTTTGCGGATGTCATGGCGTTGTCCAATGCTCGACGGCGGCGCACTACAGCGCGTTCGGCACGTAGCGGCGCCGCCGCCAGTCGAACTCGAAGTAGTCGATCATGCGCGCCGGCTTGCTGTACGGCTCCTGCGGGCGGGGCACGGTGAAATAGCGGCCGATGACCAGCTTGTCGGTCACTTCGAGGCGAAGGAAGCCGTGCCGGTCGTCGCAGTAGCGCTCCAGCGTCACCGTGTCACCCGACGAGTCCTTGAAGGCCACCGGCGTGATCGTCGGCTCGCCGCCCACCTTGATGATCGAATGCAGGTTGTGGTAGCCGCCGGCGCCGGTGACGAGGTAGGGCAGTTGCGCGCCTTTGGCCAGGCTCCTGGTCAGGCGCTGGTAGTTGTGCACATGGCCGGCGAACACCATGTCGGGCTGGCGCTTGGCGGCCAGCGCTGCCTGTTCGAGCGCGCGCTTCATCGGCGTGCTGCCCGAGTGGTGGTCGTCCGCGGAATAGATCGGGTGATGCAGCGACACGAACAGCGGCCGGTCGGTGGGCAGCGTGCGCAACTGGTCGGCCAGCCACGCGCTTTGCGGCGCCTTGATCTCGCCGCCTTCGGGCACGTTGCTGTACAGGCCGACGAACGAGGCCAGCGGCGTCAGCAAGGTCCAGAACACGTTCGGCTGGACCATCGCGGTGCGCGGCGAATCGCCGGACTCGGGCATCTTCACCGCGTGCGCGGCGCAGAAGTTCCTGACGAAGCCGTCCAGCGAATCGTCGCCCGGCAGGTTCTCGCCATCGTGGTTGCCCGGCACGGCGAAGATGGCGGCGGGGTAGAACTCGTACGGCCGGTAGAACTGGTTGTAGTACTGCTTGATCTCGCCGTTGAAGTAGACGCAGTCGCCGCAGATGTAGAGGAAGGCGGGGTTGTCGGCGGGTTTGGCCTTGCCGTCGAAATCGGCCTCCATGCCCTTGGCCACCAGCGTCTGCGGCACGTCGTAGCCGATGCCTCCCATGTCGCCGTTGAGGTGGAAGACGAGCTTCTTCGCGGCAACGATCGCCTTGTATTGCGCCTCGGGCACGATGCTGCGCAAGTCGAGCTGGTACGGCGGCTTGCCCGTGGGCGCGGGCAGTTCGCGGAAGTGCGTGTCGCGCTTGGGCGTCGTGTGCAGGCTGAAGCCTCCCGACGCGCTGGGGCGCATCCGCCCGAAGACATGTGCGCTGTTGCGCGGCTCGTCGGCCGCCTTCGCCTTCTTGACCATCTCGCTTCTCCGATCGGAATTCGGGGTTCCGATGGGCAGGCAGTTTGCGGCGGCGGTGGCCGAATGCCATCCGCAAATCGAGGGACGAGCCGGCTGCGAACTAGGGAGTTGGCGCCGTGCGATGCGGCGCCTTGCCGGCCGCGCCGGACTCGACGCCGATGCGCTTCAGCTCCCCGCCGCAGGCGGGTCGCGGGACAGCGGCGAGATCCGCGGCGTCGCGCCTTTCGTGCCGCCGGCGCCGGCCACCGCGTGCTGCGGCTTCGCCGCGGCCAGCGGCCGCGGGCCTTTCATTCGCCGCCGTCGCGGCGCCAGACGTCGGCGAAGGCGCGTGCCTTGTCCCGCGCGCGCAGCCGCTCGTCGGACAGCACATCCAGAAAGTCCGACAGCCGTTTGGACTTGGCCATGGTCACCACCGTCAGCACGGTGGTGACCACGGCCACCACGCCGAACCACACCAGCCGCTGCGGCCAGGGCGAGTCGGCCTCGGCCAGCAGGTTCATGCCCAGGAAGCCGGTGGTGATGGTGCCGATCAGGCCGAAGATCGTCACCACCGTCAGCCGCACCACGGTGTTGGCCTGGCGGCGCAGGCTGTCGGCTTCGAGGTAGGCGTTCATGTCGGCGATGCGCTCCTTGACCTCGGCGTACAGGGCATCGAGCCCCAGCTGCGTGGTGCACAGCCGGAACAGCGCGCGCGCCTGCGCCTGCTCCGACACGTCGTGGAACCAGTAGCGGTGCGTGAAGGCCAGGAAGCCGGCAAAGCTTTGGCGGATCGCGCGCTTGAAGCGCCGGATGCTGTCGGGGTCGGCGATGTCCAGGTGCTTCAGCGCCTCGGCCAGCCGGTCGCTGAACATCAGCAGCGCCGCCTTCTGGAAATGCGCGATCAGGAACAGCAGGAAATGCTGGTGCCTGAACTGCGCCAGCACGCCGCGCTCGTCGTCCAGGAAGAAGGCCGACTTCGCATCGCCGACCACCACCAGCGAGTGCCCGCAGCTCAGGTAGCGCGTGTGCGGCGCCGCACCGGCATCGCACCAGAAGCGGTCGTAGCAGTGGCGCTGTTCGAACTCGGCCCACTGCGGCTCGGCAAAGGGCAGCGCCGCATCGTGGCCGCCGTCGGGTGCCGCCGTCAGCAGCCCCAGGCGCACGAAGTCGTTGCGCGTCAGCGCACGCGGTTCGTCCAGCGCCAGGTAAGCCATGGTCGGCATGCGGTAGTACTCGATCTGGCGAAAGCGCAACGCGCCGGGGCGCCCGGAATGGTCGCTGACCAGCGGCTCGAGCAGGTAAGCCCAGTGGCACGCGATGCGCGGTGCCCGGTGCTCGGCCACGTGGGCCAGAAAGCCGTCGCGCTGCTGGGCGTCGGATGCCGCCAGCACGCGCCCTGCGGCGTCGAGGAACTCGACGCTGGCCATGCAGTGCAGCGCCTGGCCTTGGGCGTCCCAGCCGGCCGGGTAGGCGCGGCCGAAGCGGTACAGCAGGTCCTGCGCCTGCGCCAGCGGCAGCGCGCCGGCGCGGACCTCGACGTTGAGCAGCACCAGGTCGATGTTGAGGAAGAACACCAGGTCCACGTGCACGATGTCCAGCAGCAGCGGCGCATCGCCGGGCCTGGACACCAGGCGCACCCGCGCCACGTCGCCGCGGCGGAACAGCCGCATCGGCGAGCCGGCGGCGTGCGCGCCGCGCTGCGCGCGGCCGTCGCCGTACAGGAAGCGCTGCACGTAAGGCAGGAAGGTGACGAACTCGTTGTAGTGGCGCTCGTGGAAGTCCTCGGCGTCGCCGGTGTACTCGTCGACGACTTCGCGCCAGTGGTCGTCCAGCGGCTGCCACGGCCGCGCAGCGCTGCCCTGGGGCAGCGGCATCAGGCGCAGCGGCCACAGCAGCACCTGCCGCAGCTGCCGCACCACGGGTCGATCGGTGCCCGGCATGCGGCGCAGTGTAGGGGCCGCCGGCTGCGCCGGCTCGCTTTCAGCCGGCGTCGACGCCGGCGTCGAACACCTGCAGTTCGAAGTCGGACGAACCTTCCTTCATCGTCGCGCAAAGGATGCGCTGGCCGTCGCTGCGCACGTTGACCAGGCCGTAGACCAGGTCGGTGGCGATCGGCAGCCACGCCAGCCGGCGGTAGCGGCCCAGCGGCGAGGCGTCGAAATCCACCTCGAGCTGCTCCGGCGTGTAGGCCTGCCGGGGCTCGGCCACGGTGCGCGCGTGCGCGGCGAAGTCCAGCCCCACCGAGCGCGCCAGCTCGGTGCTGTAGATCAGCGGCGGCAGCAGCTCGCCGCCGGGTGCGCGCGACTCGCGCCCGTAGCGCGCGCTGGCGCCCAGCACCCGCGCGCGCGGGTGTGCGTAGTCCTCGTTGTCGCCGCTGGAGATCACGGTGGCGCGCGCGGCCATCGCGCGCACGAAGCGCAGGTCGATGTCGTCGCTGCCGTGGTGGCAGCCCTTGGCGACGTCGGCGTTGAACTCGGCCGCCGGCTGGCAGCTCAGCAGCAGCCGCTGCGACGCGGTGTTCAGGTCGCCGGTGAGCAGCATGCGCGCGCGGCCGTAGTCCACGCGCAGCACCAGCGAATGGCCGTTGCGCGTGACGCTGTCGCTGCCCAGCCAGCGCAGGCCCTGGCCGCCGCCGGCCAGCTTTTCGGCCACCGGCCCCAGCACGCGGATCGCCGCCGCGCCCGCGGCCGGCGCATAACCCGGCAGCCAGCCCTCGGCCTGCGACAGCCGCGACACCTTGCGCGGCAGCTTGCCCACCAGGCTGGCGAGTTCGGCGAAGTCGGGCGCGAAGGCACGCTTGGGCCGGCCGAAATGGGTCTTGCCGTCGAGCAGCTCGACGATGAAGCGGCCCTGTGGCGTGACGCCGAAGGCGGCATCGGTCAGCGCCAGGCGGCTGGTGTCGGCGCGCAGGGCGCCCAGCTTGTCGCCGTCCTTGAAGCGGCCGATGCCGTTGTGCCAGAAGTTGTCGACCTCGATGTCGAAGCGGCGCCCGTCGGGCAGCACGCCGGACATCAGGTCGACCAGCCCGCCGTAGTGGTCGGCGTCGGGGTGGCTGACGAACATGTTCTTCAGCGTGATGCGCTCACGCTGCAGGTCGTCGATGAACTTCCAGCGCACGAAGTTGGCCGCGCCCTTGCGTGTCATCTGCGCGGCCGCGCGGATGCCGGCGTCGATCATGTGCCAGGCGTCGTCGTGCGGCGTGCGCAGCAGCACGCCGTCGCCCTGGCCGACGTCGATGACGTAGATCTCGAGCAGCCCGGCGTCGCCCACCGCGCTGGCCGGCACCCAGCCGGTGCGGCGGCGCGCGCGCACCTTGACGCGGTCGCCTTCGCGCGCGAGCTCCTGCAGCGGGTCGCCCCACAGCAGCGTGCACAGCCGCTGGCCGGCGTCGTCCTGCAGCGGCAGCTTGAAGCGGCCGCCCGCGTCGTTCAGGTACTTCATCATGTGGCGTCTCCCGTGGTGAAGGCCGTCGGCGGCGCCGTGCGCCGTGTGGTACGCCGTGTGGTACGCCGTGTCGTACGCCGTATGGGGCGCTGCCCGCACAATGCGCCGAGCCCTCAACAGTGTGCCTGCTGCCCATGTCCGTGCGCCCGATCTTCGTTGCCCCGGCCCATTTCGACGATCCCGCGAAGGCGCTGGCGCAGGTGCAGCACATCTACCGCGGCAGCATCGAGCACCTGCGCGAATGGCTGCAGCGGTTCATCGCCGGCGAGGCGCTGACGCAGCGCGTGCGCGCCTGCTACCCCTTCGTGCGCGTGCACACCGCCACCGTGGCGCGCGCCGACTCGCGCTTGAGCTACGGCTTCGTTTCCGGCCCCGGCACCTACGAAACCACGCTGACGCGCCCCGAGCTGTTCGGCCGCTACTACCTCGAGCAGTTCGGCCTGCTGCTGCGCAACCATGCGGTGCAGCTCGAGGTCGGCACCAGCACGATGCCGATTCCGCTGCACTTCTGCCTGGCCGAGCACGAGCACGTGGAGGGCTCGATGAGCGCCGAGCGCCGGCTGCTGATGCGCGACCTGTTCGACCTGCCCGACCTGGCGGCGATGGACGACGGCATCGCCAACGGCACGCACCAGGCGCGCGCCGGCGAGGCGTTGCCGCTGGCGCTGTTCACCGCGCCGCGGGTGGACTACTCGCTGCAACGGCTGCGCCACTACACCGGCACCACGCCCGAGCATTTCCAGAACTTCGTGCTGTTCACCAACTACCAGTTCTACATCGACGA
>CAYZGL010000135.1:0-12570 GCA_964477985.1 uncultured Rubrivivax sp.
TCCCTCGCGGCATAAGTGCGGCCCGCTGGAAGGCGAAATTCGATGGGCACCTCATTGATCGATTCCTTCTTGATGCCCAGAGCCTCGAACATGTGGTCGTTGGCCTTGAGCACGCTCTGGCCCGCCGCCACGTAGGTGCGCACCAGGGAGTCCTGCTGTGCACCCATGTCGGCACTCGCGTTGCTGCCGGACGACTTGCCGCCCATCAGGCCGCTCAGCGGGTTGGCGAACTGGGCGGAACTCAGGGTCGGTGCAGCCAGGGCAACGGCCGTGACGGCGAGCGCGATGGTTTTCTTCATGGTCTTCCTTTCTTCGGGGGTGGTGACGGACCGACAGGTCCTGCCGCGGAATGCGGCGCTTGGGGAAACTCCGTGGGGTGCGCCTCAGCGCATGCCCATCGTGGTCATGCGGCTGGACAGTTCCTGCGCGGCGTTGCTGGCGGCCAGCTTCAGCGCGCTGCCGCGGGCTTCGTCGTCGCTGGGGCCGACGCCGGCGTAGGACACCGGCCCGACGGCGACACGGGTGCGCGGGATGGGTTTGGTGACGTCCCAGACCTTGGCGTTGACGGTGACCGACACGCGCTGCAGGCCCGTCTGCGGATCCTTGGCAGCCAGCCCCACATCCAGCGTGCCCAGCGCGATGTAGGGGATCTGCGCTTCCTTCAGGCCCGCGGCGACGGCGCGCAGCGTCTTGGGCTGCAGATCGTTGCCCGACTTGTAGTCGTTCTCGATGTCGGCCACCTTGAACTTGTCGGTTTCGACCATCGCGCTTTCGATCACGTCGTAGCCGGCCTGCGAGAACTGCGCGACGAACACCTGGTTCAGATTGGCACTGGGCATCACGCGCCAGGTCGATTCGCTGGCTCGGCTCACGGTGCTGCCGCCGGTTTCGGAGGTGACGGTGGATTTCGCCGCGATGTCCGTGCCTTGGCTCTCGGTGCGCGACGAGGAACCGTGGGTGCTGACCTGCGAGCGCTTGACCGACTCGCCCTCGCTGCTCTTTTCTGCCACGGCGTGAGAGTCCTTCTGGGTGACAGCCTGCGAGGCCGAGTTGTCCTGCCGCTTGAACACGCGGTCGTCGAACTTCTTGGTCGAGTCCACCTGGCGCGACACGAACACGAAGCTCAGTGCCGACTTCTCGCTGTCGGCCGCTTGGCCGACGGCGGACTTGGCTTGCACCGCATTGCGCAGGTTCGCCACGTTGAGCGACACGCGAACCGCCGCGGTGTACTGGTAGTCCTTCGCCTCGTCCTTCTCCGCGATCACCGTGGATTCGAGGATGTAGCGCCCCGGCTCCTGCAGCACCTTGCTGCGGATGGCGTCGAAGTTGGCCGACTCGGACTGTCCCGCTTCGGCGTAGTAGGCCTCGATGGCTTTCAGCTCGGCCTCCTGCCGCGCCTTTTGCTTCACGGCGGCGGGTACTTCCTTGCGATCGAAGGTGCCGAGCGAGTCCTTGTAGTTCACGGTGTACTGGCCGCGCGCCTGCTGGATCTGCGCGCCGGCCTGCAGGGCAACGGCACTGAGCAGCATGGCGATGAGGTACTTGACTACTTGCATTGCTGGATCAACTCCCGGGTTAGAGAAATCTGCTGGTCGATATCTTTGGCAGCGGCCGCGGTCTTGAGCCATTTCTCGTCGCCCTTGCCGCCCATCAGCTGCGCCGTCTTCACGAACAGCCCGTTGACTGCGTCGTAGTAGTGCCGGAAATCGTCCACGTCCTGCTGGCTCGCAGGAATCACGCGGCTTTCGCCGTTCTTCAAGGCCGTGTTCAGGTACGTCTTCACGCCCGGCACTTCGATGCGCATTTGCGCAAAGGCGCCATAGACGAAGCTGGTGGCGCCGCCTTGGACTTCGCTGAACTTCACCTTCTTGAAGCCCGACAGCTCGACGGCAATTTCGTAGTCGGGCTTGGGCAACTGCAGCTCGAAGACCGTGCCGTCGGAGATGCGCATCGACATCACGTTGCCGATGGCGTAACCCTTGGCATAGGGCACGATCGGTACGCCGGCTCGCGTCGAGATCGCTTCTCCCACCAGGTCGGCGGCCCAGGTTTGCGCGGTGGGCTCCGACTTGAGGTACGCCGGCAGCGTGTCCAGCGCTTCAGGCGTGACCTTGACGGATGTCACCTGCAAATAGCGAGGTACCTGGGCCGGAATCTCCGCCTGGGCCACGGTGCTGGCGAAGCGTGCCAGCAGGCCGGGCTTGCCGTCCACGCCCTGATAGACCAGCTTGACGCGCGCGAAGATCTCGTCGGGCTGCGGCGCGTGATCCAGCGCGTCGATGTAGGCAAAGCTGACGGGGTAGGAGCGCACCACGTTCATCGACTTGAAGTCGAAGAACATGGCCTGCCCACGGATCAACACCGTGAGCTTGTGCGCCGACCCGATCTGCTCGGCGGAAACGGTCTCCGAGCCGATGACCAGAGCGGCGGCGAGCGCCTGGCTGCGGCCCTTCAGTTCGTCGAGCTGAGGGACGAGCCGCAGGTGGCGGGGCGGGGTGGCGGTCATCATGGCCAGCAGTTGTTGGCCGACCGGAGTCTTCGCAGCCTCCTGCTCTTTCTCGTAGCGGCGCGAATACTGGAAGCGGCCTTCCACCGTGTTGGCCGAACCCGAATAGGCCAAGCCGGCCAGTGCGACGTCGACCGCTTGCTGCGCCGATGCACACTGGGCCGATGCGGCCCAGACGATGAGCAGCGCCGCGCAGCGCCGCAGGTGGCGAAGGTGGCGAAGGTGGCGCAGCGGTATCCGACTGTTCACCTGAAGGTTGATCGTCTGAATCATTGGGAGTCGGCCTGAAGTTGCAGTCGTTGGCGTTGTCAACATGACAAGCAATATCGGCAGAAGCCGCCGCACCTGCTGTGAAGTTCGGCACATCAGCCATTCGTTCTGAGAGAGGAGCGGCGGTGCGCCGCCGTAGCTCAGGGCAGTCGCGTTCGATCGCCGCTGGATAGTCAATCTGACATGCAACCGCGGCATCGCGGCAGCGCGGATCGTGAACAACGGCGCCCACGAACGGGCCGCAACCCCAGTGAACCGCCCCGGCTGCGCGTGGGATGGACGCCACCCCTCGTCTGATGGGCACGCAGATTCGCGGCGGCAACAGCGCTCGTATCCCCGCCGTCCGCCCCTGCTGCTGGGCCGTGCGCCGCAGTGATTCCGGTGTGAACGTCACCGCGGCCGGCGGCCCTGTGGGAACACGGGGCCGCCGGCCGCGACGCAACGGGCGCTGCTTTAGTTCGTCAGCAAGCGGAACAACACGACCGAACTGCGCCCCACCTGGCGCAGGGTGCGGCCAAACAGCTCGATGGCGTCGACGCGGATGCCGGCGGCGTATTGCACCGTGCCGGTGCTGTCGTCGCAGTGGCTGTCGCCGGCGGCCTGCGTCGAGCAGGCCACCGTCGTCTTGCGTTGCAGCGTGTTGACGCCGGTGCTGTCGTTGAAGCTGTCCCTCTGCGCGTTGGAGGAGTAGACGCCGACGTAGGTGGGTGCGATGCCGCCGTCGGGTACCCGCCAGCCGTCTGCACCGTCGGCGGTGTGCACCTCGAACATGTTGGGCTGCGTGGCGCTGGGCTCGCCAAAGACCAGGCGGCCCTGTGCCTTCATGTCGCTTCGCGCCATCCATTCGGCCAGCAGGGCCGGCGAGAACTCGGCGAACGGTGTCTGGCGCAGCTCACCCACCGTGGGTGCGCGCGAGAGGGTGCGATAGCTCTGCCTGACGTTGGCCTTCGATTCATCGCGATGCACCCACTCGATGGTCCACACGCCCTGGTCGGGATGGCGGCGGATCTGCTCGTCGCTCAACTGCTGCGCCGCGTAGACCGCCACCGTGTCCTTGTTGGCGGGGTTGCCCGCGGTGTTCGGGTCGACGAAGACCGCAGCGAGGTACTCGATGCTGGTGTACGACAACTCGCCGTTGCTGCGCACCAGCGACAGGCTGGAGCGGCCAGCGTGCGGGCGGTAGATCAACTGCCGGCCGTCGGCGGTGGTGACCCGCGTCTCCTTGAACAGCGGCTGGCGCTGGGCGTCCAGCGCATTGTCGATAACAACGTTGTAGCCGGTGGTGAGGTGGTCGTAGCCGGGCTGGCGCGGCAGGGTGCGCTTCATGGCCAGGGGATACACCGTTGCGCTGTAGTCGTACTGGTTGCCGATGGCCTTGAGCTTGCCGCCCTGTTGCCGCAGCGTGACCGTGTAGTAGCCGGTCTTGCCGTCGGGCGCGGTGGCGCGAAAGCTCACCAGCACGTCGCCGTTGGCCTGCTGGTATTCGAAGGTACCCATGTCGAAGCGCACGCCGTCGTAGGCGGCGCTGTAAAGGCCGGCATAGGCCCCGTGGCTGGAGACGACCGCGCCGTTGTCCTTGAACTTCGCCGGGTCGTCGTCGTAGAACAGGCTCTTGCACTGCGTCGCCAGCACCGCGGACGGCCCACCGGCGACGAAGGTGGCCCCTTCGGCCGCGCCGCTGACGCGCTGCGCCAGCGGCAGCGCATAACACGCCGTCGAGCGTGCGGTGAAGTCGGCCACGCGCTGTGCCATGCCGTCGGGCACCAGGTCGTCGGCTTGCAGCTTGTCCAGTGCCGCAGGTGCGCCCGGCACCGCGTCGCTGCTCTTGAAGGACACCGACACCGGCGCCGCGCTGTCGCTGGCCGGCGCCACCTTCATCGTGACTTCGATGTTCGACGCGGTGGCTTCGGTGCGGATGCTGACCTGCAGCGAATCGAGCACCTTGTCGTGCCCGCTGCCGTCGGCCTTGAAGCTGCCGCGCAGCGGGTCGACGCCGCTCGATCCGGCCGCTGCCTGCAGCGGCGCTATCAGCTTGCGCACCTCGTCGGCCACGGCCTCGATCTTGGCCGGCAGTTGCGGGTCGTTGCGCATCGCGGCGGCGAACTCGGCCGGGTTGCCGTTGGGTGCCAGTTTGGCAACCATCAGCGTGGTCAACGGCGTCAGGTTGATGGTGCCGGTCCGGGCCGCCGGGGCGCTGCTGTACAGCGTGTGCTCCGCCGTGCTGGCCTTCAGCGCGAACGGTGCGGCCGCCCCGCTGGGCAGCGTGCAGCTGTAGGCGCCATCGGCGCCGGCCGTGGTGTCGCACAGCTGCGTGCCCGCGGCGTCGGTCATCGTCACCTTGGCGCCGGCCAGCGGCGCACCGGTGGCGGCGACGCCGCTGATCACCGTGGGCTTGTCGGCCGGCGCGGCAGCGTCGCCGCCGCCGCCACCGCCGCCGCAGGCCGCCAGGGCCACGGCGGCAGCGGCTGCGAGTGCGTTCAGGGCAAGCTGGCGGGGCAGGGTGGAAGACAGGTCACAGCGCGATCGGGTCATCGAATCCTCGGGGTGGAAAACGCCGGCGCGTTGATGCGTGCTGCAGCGCAGCAAGCTTCGGACCGACGCCGCGCCGGCGTCAGGAGTGGGTCGATGTGCTTGTCAAACTGGCAAGCAGTATCGACACGATCAGCGTGTGCCGCTGTGACATCCTGCGCGGCGCCACCCGAACGCGGGATTGCGCTGGCGCTGCGCGCGCGGCAGGTGTGGCGGATTGCCTATTGCCAATCGCCTATTGCCTATTGGCCGATGGCGCCGCCGGCAGCGCCGGCAGCCGCGTCGAAGCGGGGCTCGAGCCGCTCACACGGTGGCGCGGGCCACGCGAGGGTTGCCGGCGGCCCGGCGATGCGTGATGCAGCTTCTCGAGGCGCCGAGCGCGAAGCGCCGCTCGCAGTGGCGCGCCCGGCGTCAGTGGTGCGGCAGCGCGGCCAGCACCAGCTTGACGGCGTACAGCACGACGATCGTGCCGATCAGGTCGCCCACCAGCATCACGAAGATGTCGGCCGGGTTGGCGATGGGGTCGTTCAGCACCAGGAAGACCAGGCTGTGCAGCATCGCGCTGCAGGTGGCGTTGGCGACGGCGAGTTGAGTCAGGTCACCGATGCTCAAGCCCCCGAGGTCGGGCCTCAGCCGCAGCGGCCCGCGCATGATGGCCACCGCCAGCAGCGGCGCCAGCGCAGACATCGGTGCGGCGATGAGCACCGCCGGCGTCCAGGCACCGAACACCTGGCTGCTGGTGACGGTGGTGCCGAGCCACAAGCCCAGCGCCCCGGGCACGCCCCACACCAGCACGGCGATCAGCGGCAGCGCCGCGGGCAGGAAGATCCAGTTGGCCGCCTGCGTTTTCTCGAGGAAATGGAAGGCCCAGTCGTTCAACCAATACAGGCCGACCCACAGCGCGGCGATGCCGGTGATCACCGCCAGGTCGCGGGGCAGCCGCTGCCGCAAGGTTTCAGCCGTCACGCGCGGCCAGGTTCATGCACTGCCCGAGCTTGGCAAACCATTGGTTTGCGGCGGCCGTGGGCTCGATGAAACGCACGCGGCTGTCGTTTTCGTCGGCGCGCAGCGCGATCAGCCCCTTTTCCTGCAGCTGCTTGAGCCGCCGGTGCACGGTGGACGGCGACGCATCGGGCGTCAGCCGCATCGCTTCCAGCACCGTGACCTTGGCGCCGCAGGCCCAGACGGCGGCCAGGCCGTTGAGCACCCGTTCCTCCACCGCGTCCAGGCTGGGAAAGGCCGGCAGCCCACGTATCGCGCTGACCAGGTTCAGGAAGCGCAGGTAGGTTTGCGATGCGTCTTTGCTCACGGCGGGGTGTCCTTTGGCGCAGGATTGTGTGCCATTCGCGCTGCGGCTCGATGCGCCGTTGCACCCGCCTGCGCGCACCCGCGCGCCTTCAGGCGGCGCGCGGGTGCGCGCCGTCGATGAAGGCCACGCTGGCGGCGATCACCTTGTCCGGCTGGTCGCGGTGCGCAGAGTGAGCGCATTGCGCCAGCTCGAGCAGCCTTGTGGCCGGCAGCGCGCGGGCGATGCGGTGGATCTGCTCGAGCGTGCCGTATTCGTCGTCAATGCCTTGGATCGCCAGCAGCGGGCAGCGGATGCTTGCCAGTTCGGCTTCGATGTTCCAGGCCAGGAAGTCCGGATGCAACCAGATGTCGTTCCAGCCCCGGAAGGCCGAGTCGACGTCGTCGTGGTGCCGCGCCAGGCGCTGGCGCAGGTCGCCTTCGCCATAGGCCTGGCGCGCCTGCCGGATGCTTTGCACCGACACCGGCTCGACGAAGATATGCGGCGCCAGCAGCACCGCGCCGGCCACCGCAGCGGGGTGGTGCGCGGCGTGCAGCAGCGCGATCGACGCGCCGTCGCTGTGGCCGAACAGCCAGCACGGCTCGGTGATGCCCAGTGCCTGGCGCAGTGCCGGCAGCACCTCGAGCGCCTGGCGGTGCATGAAATCCACGCCCAGTGGCTCGTGCGCCGCGCGCGGCGTCGAGCTGCCGTAGCCGGGGCGCGAATACACCAGGCCGCGGTAGTTGCCGGCGCTGCACAACGCGGCAGGGAAGTCGCGCCACAACGAGCGCGAGCCCAGCCCTTCGTGCAGGAACAGCAGCAGCGGGCGGCCCGTGCGGCGGCGCCCGAGCCACTGGTGCTCGATGCGCACGCGCCGGCCGCACCAGTCGAGTTCGACGAGCTCGACTGCGGGGTCGGCCGCCGTCATGCCTCGCCCGGGCGCGCTTCGCGCTCGCGCAGCTTGAAGCGCTGGATCTTGCCGGTGGCGGTCTTGGGCAGCTCGTTCACGAAGGCGATGTGCCGTGGGTACTTGAAGGGCGCGAGCTTGTCCTTGACGAAAGCCTTCAGCTCCTCCTCGCCGGCCGCTGCCGGGTCGGTGCCGGGCTTGAGCACGACGAAGGCCTTGGTCTTGGTCAGCCCCTGTGCGTCGACGATGCCGATCACCGCCGCTTCCAGCACGGCCGGGTGCTGAACCAGCGTGGCCTCGATCTCGAACGGCGACACATACACGCCGCTGACCTTCAGCATGTCGTCGGTGCGCCCGCAATAGGTGTAGCTGCCGTCGGCGTTGCGCTGGTATTTGTCGCCGCTGCGGGTCCAGCCGCCCTGGAAGGTTTCGCGGGTCTTGGCGCGGTTGCCCCAGTACATCAGCGCCGCCGAAGGGCCGCGGATGAACAGGTCGCCGGCTTCGCCCTCGGCCACCGGCTTGCCGTCGTCGCCGCGCAGTTCGACCTCGTAGCCCGGCACCGGCCAGCCGGTGCTGCCGTAGCGCACGCGGTGCGGCTGGTTGGAGATGAAGATGTGCAGCATCTCGGTCGAGCCGATGCCGTCGATGATGTCGACACCGAAGTGGCGCTTGAAGCGCTCGCCGATGTCGGCCGGCAGCGCCTCGCCGGCCGACGACACCAGGCGCAGCGCCAGTTGCTCGCGCGCCGGCAACTGCGCTGCGGCCAGCAGCCCGGCAAAGCCGGTGGGCGCGCCGTAGAACACGGTGGGCTGCGGCTGCGCCAGCCAGCGCTTGAAGATGGCGTCGGCCGTGGGCCGTTCGGCCATCAGCAAGGTGGTCGCGCCCACGCTCATCGGGAAGGTCAGCGCATTGCCCAGGCCATAGGCGAAGAACAGCTTGGCGGCCGAAAAGCACAGGTCGCTGTCGCGCAGGCCGAGCACGCCCTTGCCGTAGAGCTCGGCCGTCCAGTAGGGGTTGGCATGGGTGTGCACGGTGCCCTTGGGGCGGCCGGTGGAGCCCGACGAATACAACCAGAAGGCCGGGTCGTCGGCGCCGGTGGCGGCGGGCCTGGGCATCGCGTCGTGGGCGGCGACGAAGGCCTCGAAGTCGACCTCGTCGGGCGCCAGCGGCGCCTGCGGCTGCGACACCACCACCTTGGTCACCTCATGGTCCGACTTGACCATCGCCGCGCGCAGCGCAGGCAGCAAGGCGCCCGATACCAGCGCGGCCTGCGCGCGCGAATGTTCGAGCATGTAGGCGTAGTCGTCGGCGTTCAGCAAGGTGTTCACCGCCACCGGCACCAGCCCAGCGTAGATCGTGCCGACAAAGGCCACCGGCCAGTCGTTGCCGTCATGCATCAGCAGCAGCACGCGCTCCTCGCGCCGCAGGCCCAAAGCGCGCAGGGCCGAAGCCAGGCGGCGCGCGCGCTCGTCGAGTTCGCCGTAGCGCAGCGTGCCGTGCTCGTCGATGAAGGCGGGTTTGGCGGCGCGCGCCGCATTGGCCTGCAGCAGGTGCTGCGCGAAGTTGAAGCGCTCGGGTGGGGCGGCGACGGCGTCGGAAAGTGCCAAGGCTTGTCTCCTGTGAACCGCCTCGACGCTGCGCGCTGTGCGCGGTGCTCTCTTGCTCGAGGGCGGGATATGAATTATTGTGCTCGCACGCACCATAGTTTTGAAGCCAAATGATGTCAAGCACGATAGTGCATGAGCTTGCGCCAGCCCAAGAAGCGCGCACGCCGTCAGCGGCGGCCGAGCACAAACACCCTTTCCTGGCCGGCCTGGGCGAACGCGTACGCGCGCTGCGCGCACGCCGCGGCATGACACGCCGCGCGGTGGCGCTGGCGGCCGACGTGTCCGAGCGCCATCTGGCCAACCTGGAATACGGCATCGGCAATGTCTCGATGCTGGTGCTGCTGCAGGTGGCCGGCGCCTTGCAATGCCCGCTGGCCGAACTGCTGGGCGACGTCACCACGCGCTCACCCGAATGGCTGCTGCTGCGCGAGATGCTCGAGCACCGCGACGAGGCCACGCTGAAGCGCGTGCGTGTGGTGGTCGGCGAAATGCTTGGCATGGGCGGGGCCAACGAGGTACGGGCCGCGCGCAGCCCGCGGGTGGCGCTGATCGGCCTGCGCGGTGCCGGCAAGTCCACGCTGGGCGCGCGGCTGGCCGACGACCTGCGCTTTCCCTTCGTCGAGCTGAGCCGCGAGATCGAGAAGTTCGCCGGCTGCAGCGTCAGCGAGATCCAGGCCCTGTACGGGCAGAACGCGTACCGCCGCTACGAGCGCCGTGCGCTGGAAGAGGCGGTGCAGATCTATCCCGAGGCGGTGATCGCCACGCCCGGGGGGCTGGTGTCGGACGCGGCGGCCTTCAACCTGCTGCTGGCGCACTGCACCACGGTGTGGCTGCAAGCCGCGCCCGAGGACCACATGAAGCGCGTGGTCGCGCAAGGCGACCTGCGGCCGATGGCCGCCAGCAAGGAGGCGATGGCCGACCTGCAGGGCATCCTGGCCGGCCGAGCGGCGTTCTATTCGAAGGCGGAGTTGCGCCTGGACACCAGTGCGCAGCCGCTGCACGCGAGCTTCGAATTGCTGCGGCGCATGGTGCGCGAAGCCCTGAATCTGGAAGCTTGATCGGTGATCTGCATAAAAATGCATGTGCCGCTTGATATTTGCGACGCATGCACTATGATGCGTGTCGATGCCGAGCTGAATGCGGCTCGAGCGTGAATGCCGAAGGAGGGTTTCAGTGAACCAGACGCCCCAAGTCGACTACCGGACCGAGCCGTCGCGCTACCGCCACTGGAAGCTGCACTTCGACGGCCCGATCGCCACGCTGGGGGCCGATTTCGACGAGAACGCCGGCATCGTGCCCGGCTACAAGCTCAAGCTCAACAGCTACGACCTGGGCGTGGACATCGAGCTGAACGATGCGCTGAACCGCGTCCGCTTCGAGCACCCCGAGGTGCGCACCGTGGTCGTCACCAGCCTGAAGGACAGGGTGTTCTGCTCGGGCGCCAACATCTTCATGCTGGGCAGCAGCAGCCATGCCTGGAAGGTGAACTTCTGCAAGTTCACCAACGAAACGCGCAACGGCATGGAGGACTCGTCGCGGCACAGCGGGCTGAAGTTCGTTGCAGCGGTCAACGGCTCGTGCGCCGGTGGCGGGTACGAACTGGCGCTGGCCTGCGACGAGATCCTCCTGGTCGACGACCGCAGCAGCGCGGTCAGCCTGCCCGAGGTGCCGCTGCTGGGCGTGCTGCCCGGCACCGGCGGCCTGACGCGCCTGACCGACAAGCGCCGCGTGCGCCACGACCTGGCCGACATCTTCTGCACCACCACCGAAGGCGTGCGCGGCCAGCGCGCGGTGGACTGGAAGCTGGTCGACCACATCGCCAAGCCGGGGCAGTTTGCGGCCCGGGTGCGCCAGCGCGCGCTGGAGCTGGCCGAACACAGCGACCGGCCGGCCGCGGCGCAGGGCGTGAAGCTCACGCCGCTGCAGCGCGAGGTCGAGGCCGACGCGCTGCGCTACCACCATGTGGCGGTGCGCATCGACCGCGCGCGCCGCGTTGCGGCCTTCACCGTCAAGGCCCCGTCGGGCGCACAGCCGGCCGACATCGCTGCGATCGAAGCGGCAGGCGCCGCGTGGTACCCATTGCAGATGGCGCGCGAACTGGACGACGCCATCCTGGCCATGCGCAGCAACGAACCCGACATCGGCACCTGGCTGATCACCACCGAGGGCCGGGGTGAAGAAGGAATCGCGGCGGTGCTGGCGCTGGATGCGACGCTGCACGCACACCGCCAGCACTGGCTGGTGCGCGAAACCCTGGGCCTGCTGCGTCGTACCTTCAGCCGGCTGGATGTGTCGTCGCGCAGCCTGTTCGCAATGATCGAGCCCGGCTCGTGTTTTGCCGGCACGCTGCTCGAGCTGGCGCTGGCGTGTGATCGCAGCTACATGCTGACGCTGCCCGACGAGCCCGCGCGCGCGCCGACCATCGCGTTGAGCGAACTCAACTTCGGCTGCGAGCCGGCGCCGGGCCGTTCCCAAGCCGGCTCGACCCCCTCGGGGGGCGGCGGCGCGCTGCGCGCGACGACTGGGGGTTCCACATACTCGATGGCCACCGGCTGCAGCCGGCTGCAGCGCCGCTTCTACGACGACGCCGCGACGCTGAGCGCGCTGCGCGAGCGCATCGGGCAGGGCTTGGACGGCGGCGCAGCGCTGGCGCTCGGCCTGGTCACCTCGGCGCCCGACGACATCGACTGGGCCGACGAAACCCGGCTGGCGATCGAGGAGCGTGTGGCGATGAACCCCGACGCACTCACCGGCATGGAAGCCAACCTGCGCTTCAACGGGGCCGAGAACCTGTTCACCCGCGTCTTCGGCCGCCTCAGCGCATGGCAGAACTGGATCTTCCAGCGGCCGAACGCAGTCGGCGACAAGGGCGCACTGAAGGTCTACGGCAAGGGTGAGAAGGCCGCTTTCGACTGGAACCGCGTTTGAGGACCGAACATGAGCCGCATCGACTACAGCGACAAGATCCCCAACAACGTCAACCTCGCCGAGGACCGCACGCTCAAGCGCGCGCTCGAGCAGTGGCAGCCCAACTATCTGCAGTGGTGGGCCGACATGGGCCCCGACGGCTCGCAGAACTTCGACGTCTACCTGCGCACCGCGGTCAGCGTCGACCCGCAGGGCTGGGCGCAGTTCGCGCACGTGAAGATGCCCGACTACCGCTGGGGCATCTTCCTCAACCCGGCCGAGGCCGAGCGCAAGATCCACTTCGGCGACCATCTGGGTGAGCCCGCCTGGCAGGACGTGCCCGGCGAGCACCGCGCCAACCTGCGCCGCATCATCGTCACGCAGGGCGACACCGAGCCGGCGAGCGTCGAACAGCAGCGCCACCTGGGCCTGACCTGCCCCAGCCAATACGACCTGCGCAACCTGTTCCAGGTCAACGTCGAGGAAGGCCGCCACCTGTGGGCGATGGTCTACCTGCTGCACAAGTACTTCGGCCGCGACGGCCGCGAAGAAGGCGAGG
>CAYZGL010000136.1:0-12512 GCA_964477985.1 uncultured Rubrivivax sp.
ACCCGGTGCGCGCCAAGCAGCTGACCAACTTCCGCGTCAGCGGCAAGGAAGACGCGATCAAGATCACGCCGCCGATTTTGCTGACGCTGGAATACGCGGTGGAGTTCATCGCCGACGACGAGCTGGTCGAGATCACGCCGAAGAGCATCCGCATCCGCAAGCGCTTCCTGAAGGAACACGAGCGCAAGCGGGCCAGCCGCGAGGCGGCCTGAACCATGAGCCACCGCCGCGCCGTCGTGCTGATGGTGGGTGTGACGCTGCTGTGGAGCATCGCCGGCGTGGTCACGCGCCAGCTCGACAGCGCGCGCGGCTTCGAGACCACCTTCTGGCGCAGCCTGTTCAACGCGCTGGCACTGACGCTGATGCTGGGCTGGCTGCGCGGGCCGGCGGCGCTGTGGCGCACGTTGCGCGGCGGCGGCCGCGCGCTGTGGATCTCGGGCGCGTGCTGGTGCGTGATGTTCACCGCCTTCATGCTGGCGCTGTCGCTGACCAGCGTGGCCAACGTGCTGGTGACGATGGCGCTGGCGCCGCTGTTCACCGCGCTAGGCGCACGTTTCGCGCTGGGCCACCGGCTGGCGCCGCGCACCTGGGTGGCGATCGTGATCGCCGGTGGCGGCATCGGCTGGATGTACGGCGCGCAACTCGGCGCCGGCGACGCACGCCAGCTGCTGGGCACCGCGGTGGCACTGGGTGTGCCGATCGCCGCGGCCGTGAACTGGACGCTGCTGCAGCACCTGTACCGCGGCGCCGGCGCCGCGCCGCCGCCCGACATGCTGGCGCCGGTACTGCTGGGCGCGCTGCTGTCGGCGGCGATCACCTTGCCGTTGTCGCTGCCCTTTGCCGCCACCGGGCGCGACCTGGCGCTGCTGGGCCTGCTGGGCGTGGTGCAGCTGGCGATCCCGTGCCTGCTGGCGGTGCGCATCGCGCGGGTGCTCAGCGCGCCGGAGGTGTCGCTGCTCAGCCTGCTCGAAGTCGTGTTCGGCGTGCTGTGGGTGTGGCTGCTCAGCGCCGAAGCGCCGTCCGCCGCGGTGCTCGGCGGCGGCCTGCTGGTGCTCGGTGCGCTGGCCGGCAACGAAGCGCTGGCGCTGGGGCGGCCGGCTGCGCGATCGCTGCAGCCGCGCTGAAGTTGCGCTGAAGTCCGCGCGCCAACAACCCAGCCGAGGCCAGCGTGAAAGTCATCGCCAGCGGCGTGCAGATCGAGGTCGACGTGCAAGGCCCCGAGCACGGCGAGCCGGTGCTGCTGATCATGGGGCTGGCCATGCAGCTGACCGGCTGGCCCGACGAGCTGGTGCAACTGCTGGTGCAACGCGGCTTTCGCGTCATCCGCCACGACAACCGCGACGCCGGTCTGAGCGAAGACTTCGACCGGCTGGGCACGCCCAACGTGATGGTGCAGGCCGTGCGCCACCGCCTGCGGCTGCCGGTGCGTGCGCCGTACCGGCTGGCCGACATGGCGGCCGATGCGCTGGGCGTGCTCGACACCCTGGGCATCGCGCAGGCGCACATCTGCGGCGCGTCGATGGGCGGCATGATCGCGCAGCACATCGCCGCCAACCAGCCGCAGCGCGTGAAGAGCCTGACGCTGATCATGACCTCGTCGGGTGCGCGCGGCCTGCGTGCGCCGCACCCGCGCATCGTGCGCCTGCTGCTGTCGCGGCCGCGCCGCCACGATGACCAGGCGGTGATGGCCCACATGACGAAGCTGCTGTCGGCCATCGGCAGCCCGGCCTACCCGCTGGAGCCGCAGCGGCTGCGCCAGCGTCTCGAGGATTCGTTCGCGCGTTCGTACCGGCCGGCGGGTGCCGCGCGCCAGCTGCTGGCGCTGGTGGCCGACGGCGACCGCTCTGCGCTGCTGCAGCGCATCGTCGCGCCCACGCGCGTGATCCACGGCGAGGCCGACCCGCTGGTGCCGGTACCCGCGGCGCACGACCTGGTGCGCAAGATCGCCGGCGCGGTGGCCGACATCGTGCCCGGCATGGGCCACGACCTGCCGCTGCCACTGCTGCCGCGCATTGCCGAGGGCATCGCCCTCAACGCCGCACGTGCCGCGGCAAGAGCCGGCTGAACCCCGCCGCGCATCGCTGCGGCATCCGGGTGCGCCGTCGAGCGCACGGAAATGGCGAGCCGCAGTCGGCGCAAAGCGGCCGAAGGCCGCTTTGCGCCAACTGCGGCTGCCCGGACTTGCGCACCCAAGCGCGAGCCGGCGTCAGGCCTGCGCGCCGTCGGTCTCGTAGGGCCAGCCGCTCAGGCCGCCGGCCAGCGACAGCGCGCGAATGCCGCGCTCGTACAGCACGAAGGCGGCCGCGCGGCTGCGCCGGCCGGTGTTGCAGTACACGATGTAGGTGGCGTCGGGGTCGAGCGCGAACACCCCGCCCAGGCGCAGGTTGCCCAGCGGCAGCGAGCGCGCGCCGCGGATGCGGCCGGCCTCGTATTCGGCCGCGTGGCGGCAGTCCAGCAGCTGGGCCTCGCCGCGCACCAGCATCGCCCTGGCCGCGCTCGCGGCGATCTCCTCGACCATCGGCGCGCGCAGCAGTGCGTCGAAGTCGGCCCGGCTCAGCACCAGCAGCCGCCCCGGGGTGCTCATCGTGACGGTGGCCGCGCGGCCGCTGTCGGCCAGCAGCGCCTGTTCGCCGAAGCCGTCGCCGTCGGCCAGCGTGTCGATCAGCTGCGGTGCGTCGCCGGCGGCGCCGGCAACCCACACCTGAGCCTCGCCTTCGAGGATCACGTAGTAGTCGCCGCCAGGCTCGCCCTGCCTGACGATGGTCTCGCCCGCCGCCACCGGCCGCTCGACCAGGCGGTCGACGGCCCGCGCGACGACGTCCAGCGGCAGCCTGTGGAACAGCTTCAGGTGCGGCTCGGGCAGCACGAAGGCGCCCAGCACCGGCCAGCCGAGCAGGTCTTCCAGCTCGCGGCTGTCGACCGCCAGGTATTCGGTGGGGTCGACCGCCTGCACGCACAGCCCGCTGCCGCCGGCCCCCAGCAGCGTGAAGCCGGGGCCGAGCGGGTCGACGCCGACGCGGCGCACGCTGCACTGCTCGGCGCCGTCGGGCGCGGCCCAGCAGCGCTGCGTGCGCACCGCGCCGCACAGCAGCACCAGGTGATGGCGCAGCCCCTGCGGCAGCTCGGCGATCCACTCGCCCGCCTGCGCCCGGCGCCGCGGGCTGCGGCCGAGCAGCGCGCGCAGCTGGGCGCGATCGACCGGCGCGAACAGCGTCGTCGCCGCCAGGCGCACCGTCAGCTCGGCAAGATGCATGGCCGGATTGTGCCGGGCCGGCGTGCGCCGGCTTGAGACAATCGCACGATGGATCCCCTGCAAGCGCAGCAGCAGCACGGTGCATGGCGCCTGAGCGTGGCGCCGATGCTCGACTGCACCGACCGCCACTGCCGCTGGTTGCACCGCCTGATCACGCGCCGCGCGCGGCTGTACACCGAGATGGTCACCACCGGTGCGCTGCTGCACGGCGACGTGGCGCGGCATCTGGGCCACGACGCCGCCGAGCATCCGCTGGCACTGCAGCTGGGCGGCAGCGAGCCGGCCGAGCTGGCGCGCTGCGCGAAGCTGGCGCAGGCCTGGGGCTGCGACGAAGTCAACCTGAACTGCGGCTGCCCCAGCGGCCGCGTGCAGCGCGGCGCTTTTGGTGCCTGCCTGATGGCCACCCCGGGGTTGGTGGCTGACGCCGTTGCGGCGATGCGCGACGCCTGCACGCTGCCGGTGACGGTCAAGCACCGCATCGGCATCGACCGCATCGAGCGCTACGGCTTCGTGCGCGACTTCGTCGGCACCGTGGCCGAGGCCGGCTGCGAGGTGTTCATCGTGCACGCGCGCAATGCCTGGCTCGACGGCCTGAGCCCGAAGCACAACCGCGAGATCCCGCCGCTGCGCCATGCGCTGGTGCACCGGCTCAAGGGCGACTTTCCGCAGCTGACCATCGTCGTCAACGGCGGCATCGCCGGCGACGCCGCCATCGCCGCGCAGCTGCGTGAAGTCGACGGCGTGATGGTCGGCCGCGAGGCTTACCACAACCCGTGGGCGATGGCGTCGTGGGACCACGCCTTCTTCGGCGAGCCTGCGCACGCGGCGCCCAGTCGCGGCGGCGTCGAGGCGGCGATGCTGCGCTACATGGAAGCGCTGCACGCCCAGGGCCAGCCGTGGATGCCGGCGGCGCGGCATATGCTGGGCCTGTGGAACGGCACCCCGGGGGCGCGGCGCTGGCGCCAGGTGTGGTCGAATCACGCGCTGAAACACGAGCCGCCGCTGCAGGTGGCGCGGCTGGCCGCTGCGGCGCGCTGCCTCGAGCTGCCGCGCACCGCGCCGCTCGAAGTCTGAAGCCGCGGTCCTGCCACGATATCGATCGGAGTTGCCGATGAGTGAAACGCAAACCGGAATCCTGGACGCCATTCCGGCGCAGGCCCGCTATCTCACGTTGGCCGTGCAAAGCGGCAGCGATGTCCGCCAGGCGCTGCGCGCGCTGGCGCCGCTGGCCGACGGGCAGCAACTGGTGGTCGGCGTGGGCGCGTCGCTGGTGCGTGCGCTGGGGCGCGACATCCCGGGCCTGCGCAGCTTTGCCGGGCGCGTCGGCGCCGCCATCGACGTGCCGGCCACGCCGGGTGCGCTGTGGTGCTGGCTGCGCGGCAGCGACCGCGGCGAGCTGCTGCACCGTTCGCGCGCTGTGCTGGCGGCGCTGGACGGCGCGCTGCAGCTCGAACAACTGGTCGACGGTTTCCGTTTTGGCAGCGGGCTGGACCTGAGCGGCTACGAGGACGGCACCGAGAACCCCACCGGCCAGGCCGCGATCGACGCCGCCTTCGTCGCCGGGCAGGGCGCGGGGCTCGATGGCGGCAGCTTCGTCGCGGTGCAGCAGTGGCTGCACGACCTGCCGCGCCTCGAGGCCATGAGCCGGCGCCAGCAGGACGACGCCATCGGCCGGCGCCGCAGCGACAACGCCGAGCTCGACGACGCCCCGGCGTCGGCCCACGTCAAGCGCACCGCGCAGGAAAGCTTCGAGCCCGAGGCCTTCCTGCTGCGCCGCTCGATGCCGTGGTGCGACGGCTTGCGCTCGGGCCTGATGTTCGTCGCCTTCGGCAAGTCCTTCGACGCCTTCGAGGTGCAGCTTCAGCGCATGCTCGGCGCCGACGACGGCATCGCCGACGCGCTGTTCGGCTTCACGCGGCCGGTCAGCGGCGCGTATTACTGGTGCCCGCCGCTGCGCGACGGCCGGCTCGACCTGCGCGCGCTGGGGCTGTAGCGCCCGCAGCGCGATCGCCGCGGGCGGCGCCGCGGCTTCAGGCGCCGCGTGCGGGCCAGGTGGCCAGCAGCAGCCCGCTCGTGCCCAGCGCCAGCGCCAGCCAGTGCATCGCGCCGAAGGGTTCGCCCAGCAACACCACGCCCACCAGCGCAGCGCTGATCGGCAGCATCACCGTGAACACGCCGGCCTGCTGCGCCGGCACATGGCGCAGGCCGCGCATCCACAGCCACACCGTGACCATGCTGGCGGCGATCGCATAGAACCCCAGCAGCGCCCACAGGCCCGGGGCGACGCCGCCGAAATCGAAGCGCAGCGCCTGCCACAGCCCCAGCGGCGTGACCAGCGCCAGCCCCCACAGGTTGATCAACGCGCTGATGCGCCGTGCGCTGAGCCTGGCGCTCAGCCGCTTGCCGATCACCACGTAGGCGGCTTCGCACAGCACCGCGCCCAACAGCAGCCCGTAGCCCCAGCCGGCCGCGCCGTGCGCGGCATCGCTGCCGTCGCGGCGCGCCAGCGCCAGCAGCCCGATGCCGGCGATGGCCAGCGCGATCGAGCCCAGCATGCGGGCGCGCACGGCCTCGCCGAGGAAGATGCGCGACAGCAGCGCCACGGCCGCGGGGATCGCCGCCATCACCACGCCGGCGGCCACGGCCGAAGTCAGCGCCACGCCGTACAGCATGCAGATCGAGAACAGGAAGTTGCCCAGAAAGCTTTCCCAGAACAGCAGCCGCCGCTGCTGCGCCGACAGTGCCGGCTCGCCGTCGCGGCGGCGTACCCAGTGCAGCATCGCCACGGCGGCGATGCCAAAGCGCAGCCAGGCCAGCAGGAAGACCGGAAAGGCCGCCACCAGCAGCCGGGACAGCCCGACGTACGAGCCCACCAGCGCCATGCTGCCGGCCAGGCTGGCATAGGCCAGCCAGGGCACCGGCGGTGCTGCGCGAGCGCTCAACGGGGGCCGCCGCGGGGCGTGCCGCGGCGGCCCGCGCCGCAACGCGGCGGCCGATCAGAACGCCTCGGCATAACGCCGCCATTCCCAGTCGCTGATGTGCCTGCGGTAGTCGGCGAATTCGTCGCGCTTGAGCTGCACGAACTGCTGCGTCGCGGTCTCGCCCAGCGCATTGCAGATCAGGTCGTCGGCGCCCAGCGCGTCCAGCGCCTCGCCCAGCGACTGCGGCAGCAAGCCGATGCCGCGCGCGCGCAACTGCGGCGCCGACAGCTCGAACAGGTCGTCGTTGCAGTCGGGCGGCGGCTCGAGCTTGCGCTCGATGCCGTCCAGCCCGGCGGCGATCAGCGCGGCGGTGGCCAGGTAGGGGTTCGCGGTGGCATCCGGCACGCGCCATTCGAAGCGGCCGTGCAGCGTGCGCAGCGCCGCGGTGCGGTTGTTGGGCCCTTGCGCCACGTGCGCCGGCGCCCAGCTGGTGCCCGAACGCGACGGCCCCACGCGCAGCCGCTTGTACGAGTTGACGGTGGGTGCGGCCAGCGCGGTCAATGCGGCGGCGTGCGCCAGCACGCCGGCGACGAACTGGCGCCCGGTCGGCGACAGGCTGCGGTCGAGGTCGGCGCTGCCGTCGGCGCGGTGCGGCACGAACAGGTTGTGCGCGTTGTCGGTGCGCTTGGGGTTCCAGTCGGACCACAGCGACACATGGAAGTGCATGCCGCAGCCGGGCCGGTCGGGGAAGGGCTTGGGCATCAGCGAGAACACCATGCCCTTCGCCTCGGCCATCGCGTGCGCGCCCAGCTTGAACAGCATCAGGTGGTCGGCGCTGGCCACCGCTTCGTCGAAGCCGAAGTTCAGTTCGTACTGGCCGTTGGTGTCGCCATGGTCGATCTGCAGCACATCCAGACCGCACTGGCCCAGCGCCGCCTGCAACTCGTGCAGAAAGCCGTGCTGCCGCGCCAGCGCCTTCAGGTCGTACGAGGGTTTGTCCAGCAGATCCAGCGCATCGGCTGCGCACCAGCCGCCGGCGTCGCGCCGCAACAGCAGGAACTCGGGTTCGATGCCGGTGCGCAGGTGCCAGCCGCGCTCGGCCAGCCGCGCCACCGCGCGCTTGAGCACCTGGCGCGGGCAGGCCTCGAAGGGCTGGCCGTTGACGTAACCGTCGCACACGATGCGCGCCACGCCGGGCATCCAGGGCAGCATCGTCACCGTGCTGGCGTTGCCGCGCGCGTGCAGCTCCGAGCGCGAGCCCACGCGCGGCAAGCCGGTGCCGGCCAGCGCCGGGCCCGAGAAGCCGATGCCGTTGGCCAGCAGATCGTCCAGGTGGGCCAGCGGCAGCAGCTTGCCCTTGGCCACGCCGTGCAGGTCGGTGTACTGCGCGAGCAGCGTGTGCACGCCGGCGCCACGCAGCCGTTCGTTCAAGTCTTTCATCGCGTCTCCCCGCGCTGAGCTTCGCCGTTGCGGCGCATGCTACGCGCGATGCCGGCGCCCGGGCGCAGCATCTGCAGCCGGGAACGGCACCACGGCCCACGCACCGGGCAGCCCGGCGTGCTTGCGCACGCCGCCGCCTTCGCGGCAGCCGAGCCGCTTTGCAGCAGGCCGGGGCGCCATCGGTGCCCCGCGGCGTGGAGCGCTCAGGCGCGCGTGGCCTCGGCGATGTCGAGCAGCCGCTTGCGTTCGGCACGGGCGATCAGCCAGCTGGCGGTCAGCACGCCGATGCCCACCACCGCGACGATCAGCGTGGCCACCGCGTTCACGCTCGGGTTCAGTCCGAGCCGCGCGCGCGAGAAGATCACCAGCGGCAGCGTCGTCGAGCCGGGGCCGGACAGGAAGGCCGACAGCACCACGTCGTCCAGCGAGATGGTGAAGGTCAGCAGCCAGGCCGACAGCAGCGACTGCGAGATCAGCGGCAGCGTCACCAGCCAGAACACCTGCTGCGGCCGTGCGCCCAGGTCCAGCGCGGCTTCCTCGAGCTGCGGGTTCAGGTCCTGCAGCCTGGCCTGCACGACCACCGCCGCATAGGCCATGCCCACCAGCAGGTGGCCCAGCCAGATCGTGACCAGCCCGCGCTCGGGCACGCCCCAGCCGAAGGCCTCCTGCGTTGCGCGCTGCACCGACACCAGCATCAGCAGCAGCGACAGCCCGACCACGACTTCGGGCATCACCAGCGGCGCGTTGACCATGCCGCTGAACAGCGTGCGGCCGGTGAAGCGCTTGTACTTGACCAAGGCGAAGGCCGCCAGCGTGCCCAGCAGCACCGCGCCGCAGGCGGTGAGGAAGGCGATGCGCAGGCTCAGCCACAAGCCGGTGCGGATCTCGCGGTCCTCGGCCAGCGCGGCATACCACTTCAGCGTGAAGGCGCGCCACACGTTGGGCACCGGCGAGTCGTTGAACGAGAACAGCACCAGCGCCACGATCGGCAGGTACAGGAAGACGAAACCGGCGAGCAGCCAGCCGCGCGCGAACCCGCGGTTCATGTGTGCCCCTCGTCCGACGGGTACGTCGGCCGGCCTTGCAGGCCGCGCAGGGCCAGGAGGCCCTGCTCTTCGCCAAGCACGAACAGCCCACCGGGCTGTTCGTGTCCGGGCTCAGCCCCCGAGGGGGCGCGGGCCGGCTTGGGAGCGGCCCGGCGCTCGGCCCGCAGCGCCGCCAGCAGCTTGCACCGCCTCACCGCCGCGCCTCCTGCGCCTCGGCCTGGTATTTGTTGAAGACCGCCAGCGGCACGATGATCAGCAGCACCATCACCACCGCCACGGTCGAGGCCATCGGCCAGTCGTTGTTGGCGAAGAACTCGTCCCACAGCACGCGCCCGATCATCAGCGTCTGCGGCCCGCCCAGCAGCTCGGGGATCACGTATTCGCCGATGCAGGGGATGAACACCAGCATCGAGCCGGCGATGATGCCGGCCTTGGACAGCGGCACCGTGATCTTCCAGAACGCCACCCAGGCGGTGGCGCCGAGGTCGGCCGCCGCCTCGAGCAGCCGCAGGTCCATCTTCGACAGCGTGCCGTACAGCGGCAGGATCATGAACGGCAGGTAGGTGTAGGTCATGCCCAGCACCAGCGAGAACGGCGTGTGCATCAGCTGCCCCGGCGCCGGGATCAGCCCGGCCGCGGCCAGCAGACGGTCGACGCCGCTGGCCGCGAGCAGCTCGGCCACCCAGCCGCCTTCGCTGAGCAGGCCCTTCCACGCATACACGCGCAGCAGGAACGAGGTCCAGAACGGCAGCATCACCAGCATCAGCAGTGCGGGCTGAAGTGTGGAGCGCGCGCGCGCCATGAAGTAGGCGAAGGGGTAGCCCAGGCCTAAGCACAGCAGCGTGGTCGCCGCCGCGTATTTCAGGCTGGCCAGGTAGGTGCGCAGGTACAGGTCGTCCTGCGCCAGGAAGGCGTAGTTCGACAGCTTCAGCGTCAGCTGCAGCACGCCGTCCTGCAAGGTCAGCAGTTCCTTGAACTGCACCGCCTCCATCTCGGACACGCTGATGCGCAGCAGGATGGCGAAGGGCAGCAGGAAGAACAGCGCCAGCCACAGGTACGGCACGCCGATCACGGCGTGGCGGCCGCTGGCGCGCGGCAGCTTCATTGGGCCCCCTTGGCGCTGCGGGGCGTCCCCCGAAAAGGGAACGAGCGGCTTCGGGGCGGCCGAGCGGCGCTCATTGCGTCAGCACCACGTGCGCCGAGCGCGACCAGTGCGCCCAGACCTCGTCGCCCCAGGTGAAGGCGTCGTCGCGGTGGCGCTGCACGTTGGCCGCGCTGACCTTCAGCTTCGCGCCGCTGGCCAGCTGCAGCTGGTACACGGTGTGGCTGCCGAAGTACGACAGTTCCTGGATCGTGCCTTGCACGGTGTTGAAGTCGTCGTCGGGGGCCTTGCGCGACAGGTGGATCTTCTCCGGGCGCAGCGCCACGGTCACCGCCATGCCTTCGGTGCCGGTGATGCCGTGGCCGACGTAGTGCCTGCAGTCGGCGCAGCCGATGACCACGTGGTCGGGTGCATCCACGTCCAGCGTGCCGTCCATCAGGTTGACGTTGCCGATGAAGTCGGCGACGAAGCGCGAGCCCGGCGTCTCGTAGACCTCGGCCGGCGCGCCCACCTGCAGCAAGCGGCCCTCGCTCATGATGGCGATGCGCGAGGCCATGGTCATCGCTTCTTCCTGGTCGTGCGTCACCATCACGCAGGTCACGCCCACCTGCTCGATGATGTTGACCAGCTCGATCTGCGTGGCCTCGCGCAGCTTCTTGTCCAGCGCGCCCAGCGGTTCGTCCAGCAGCAGCAGCTGCGGGCGCTTGGCCAGGCTGCGCGCCAGCGCCACGCGCTGCTGCTGCCCGCCCGACAGCTGGTGCGGCTTGCGCCTGGCGAACTTGTCCAGCTGCACCAGCTTGAGCATCGCCTCGACGCGCGCGGCCACCTCGTGCCTGGGCAGGCCGTCGCGGCGCGGGCCGAAGGCGATGTTGTCCCACACGCTCAGATGCGGAAACAGCGCGTAGCTCTGGAACATCATGTTCATCGGCCGCTCGTACGACGACAGCGTGGCCAGGTCGCGGCCCTCGAGCACGATGCGCCCGGCGCTCGGCCGCTCGAAACCGGCCAGCAAGCGCAGCAGCGTGCTCTTGCCGCAGCCCGACGAGCCCAGCAGCGCGAAGATCTCGCCCTTGGCGATGTCCAGCGACACGTCGTTGACGGCCTTGAAACCGTCGAAGTCCTTGACCAGGTGCTCGATGCGCAGGAACGGCGGCGCGCCCGAAAGGGGAGAAGTCGTCATGGGACGCTGCCTGACGCGTGCAGGCCGATCGTGAAGACGTTGGCCGCAAGGGGCTTGCGGCGACGAAGGTGAGCGATGCTAGTGCAGGAATCAGCCCAGCCAGCCGTGGCGTTGCGCATCGGCCAGGCTCAGGTCCAGGCAGCGCCGCACCAGCGCCATCATCTCGTCGATCTGCGCGCGCGTGATGACCAGCGGCGGCGCGACGATCATGCGCTCGCCCACCGCGCGCATGATCAGCCCGTTGGCGAAGCAGTGGCCGCGGCAGACCATGCCGAACTCGGCTTCCTCCGGGAAGGGGCTGCCGTCGTCCTTGCGCCGCACCAGTTGCAGCGCGCCCATCAGGCCGCAGGTCTGCACCTCGCCCACCAGCGGGTGTGCGGCCAGCGCCTGGAACTGCTCGGCCAGACAGGGGCCGACCTCGTCGCGCACATGCTCGACCAGCTTCATCTCGCGCAGCAGCCGCAGGTTGGCCGCGCCCACCGCGCAGGCCACCGGGTGGCCGGAGTACGTGTAGCCGTGGTTGAACTCGCCGCCGCGCTCGATCAGCACGCGGGCGATGCGCTGCCCGACCATCACCCCGCCCAGCGGCACGTAGCCGCTGGTCACGCCCTTGGCGAAGGTCATCAGGTCGGGGCGGAAGCCGAAACGTTCGCAGCCGAACCAGTGCCCGGTGCGGCCGAAACCGCAGATGACTTCGTCGCTGACCAGCAGCACGCCGTACTTGTCGCAGATGCGCTGGATCTCGGGCCAGTAGCTGTCGGGCGGCACGATCACGCCGCCGGCGCCTTGCACCGGCTCGCCGATGAAGGCGGCCACCTTCTCGGCGCCGAGCTCCAGGATCTTGTCTTCCAGCCAGCCGGCGGCGACGCGGCCGAAGTCGTCGCGGCTCAGGCCGAGCGCGCGGCCGTGCAGCCACCAGTGCGGTTGCTCGATGTGCACGATGCCGGGGATCGGCAGCCCGCCTTGTGCATGCATGCCGGCCATGCCGCCGAGCGAGGCGCCGGCCATGGTCGAGCCGTGATAGGCATTGCGCCGGCTGATGATCACCTGGCGCTCGGGCTGGCCCAGCAGGTCCCAGTAGCGCCGCACCATGCGCACCACGGTGTCGTTGCCCTCCGAGCCCGAGCCCGAGAAGAACACGTGGCGAAACTGCGGCGGTGTCACTTCCGCCAGCACCTCGGCCAGCTCGATGGCCGGCGGCGTGGCCGTCTGGAAGAAGGCGTTGTAGAAGGGCAGCTCGCCGAGCTGGCGTGTGGCGGCATCGATCAGCGCCCGCTGGCCGTAGCCGACGTTGACGCACCACAGCCCCGACATCGCGTCCAGAATCTTGCGGCCCTCGCTGTCCCACAGGTAGATGTTGTCGGCGCGCGTGATGATGCGCGCGCCCTTGGCCGACAGCGCCTTGAAGTCGGTGAAGGGGTGCAGGAAGTGCGCGGCGTCGGCCGCTTGCCAGTCGGCGGTGCTGCGCTGCTTGGGGTAGGCCATGGCTGCGAGCCTCAGACGTGCAGCAGCAGGTGCTCGCGCTCCCACGGCGAGATTACCTTCATGTACTCGGCGTACTCCACCTCCT
>CAYZGL010000137.1:0-12478 GCA_964477985.1 uncultured Rubrivivax sp.
TCGCGGTAGATGCGCTCGCACACCGTGCCGCGCATGTAGCCCATGCCGCCCAGGATCTGCACCCCCTCGTCGGCGCAGAAATGCATGGTTTGCGTGGCCTGGTTCTTCAGCATGGACACGGCGCCGACCCAGTCGGCCCCGGTATCGCCGGCGTCGGCGCGCGCCGCCAGCTCTTCCAGCCAGGCGGCGGTGGCGCGGATGCGCTGCTGCATGTCCACCAGCTTGTGGCGCACCACCTGGTGCTCGACCAGCGAGCGGCCGAAGGTCTTGCGCTGCTGCGCCCAGGCCAGCGCTTCGTCGTAGCAGGCCTCGGCAAAACCCAGCGTGGCGGCGGCAATGCCGAAGCGCTCGCCGTTGAAGTTGTGCATGACGGCGAGGAAACCCTTGTTCTCCTCGCCCAGCAGGCAGCGCGCCGGCACGCGCATGTGGTCGAAGCTGAGGTGCGCCGTATCCGACGCCCACCAGCCCATCTTTTTCAGTGCGACCCGCTGCAACCCCTTGGTGTCGCCGGGCACCAGCAGCAGGCTCAGGCCCTTGGCGCCGCGCGCATCGGGGTCGGTGCGGACCGCCAGCGTGATCCAGTCGGCGCGCATGCCCGAGGTGATGAAGGTCTTCTCCCCGTTGACGACGTATTCGTCCGCCACGCGCCGCGCCGTGGTGCGAATGGCCGCCACGTCCGAGCCGCCGCCCGGTTCGGTGATGCCCAGCGCGGAAATCGCCTCGCCCGCGAGGATGGGTGGCACCACCTCGCGTGTGAGATCGTCACGGGCCAGCAGCACGATGGGCGGCGTGCCGATGTTGTGCGACAGCAGGCTGGCGTGCACGCCACCCGAGGTGCCCCAACGGCACAGCCCGCGCGTCATGACCATGCGCAAGGTGTACTGCGCATCGGTGCCGCTGCCCCCGAGTGCCTCGGGATAACCGAGCCCGAGCAGGCCGAGCTCGGCGGCGCGGCGGTAAAGCTGGCGCGGAAATTCCCCGGCCTCGTCCCACGCGCTCGCGTGCGGCGCGATTTCGGCTCTGGCAAAGCGCTCGACCGTGTCGGCCAGCGCGGTGCGCGTTTCCCGGATTTCGTCCGTGGTCAGGGTCATGCTCATGGTTCAAGCCTCGTCGCTGTCGTCGTTGCCGTTCGAGGACGGTTCGCTTTCGAAGCGCAGCAGCAACTGGCCGGGCGTGACCTGCTGGCCGACGCCGACCAGCACCTCGGCCACGGTGACGCCGGCGCGCGGCGCCAGGTTGTGCTCGAGCTTCATCGACTCGATCACCACCGCGAACTCGCCGGCGGCCAGCTTCTGGCCGACTGCGGCGGCGACGCGCACGACCCGGCCGTTGAATGGCGCCTTGAGCTCGGCCGCGGCCTGTGCCTCGCCGGCGCCACCCTGCGGCTCGAACGAGACGTCGTCGAACCACCAGTCGATTCCCGCGGCCTGGGCGTGCCAGCGCCGCGGCGCGTCGGGCGCCGGCGCCCGCAGTGCCTGCACGCGGACTGCGACACCGCCTTCACGACAGTGCAGGGCGCCGTCGACGCCAGGCTCGATCTCGAGCAGGCGCGGCGCGTCACCGGTGATCTCCAGCCCACCGGGGCGCGGCCGCACGTCCAGCGCCGTCGTCTCGTCGCGGTGCGTCAGGCACAGCGGCAGGTCGAACGGGCAAGGCAACGCGGCACCCGGCGCACAGGCCACTGCCACCGCATGGCGGGCGTGCGCCTCGCGCTGGCGCCGCAGCAAGCTGCGGCGCAGTGGGTCGCCGTGCTCGTCCAGGAAGGAGATCACAGCCTCACCGCGCCGGAAGCGCGCATCGTCCAGGCAGGCCATGAGAAGGCCGCGGTTGGTCGGCAGGCCGAGGATTTCGGTTTGCGCCAGCGCCGCGAGCATGCACTCGATGGCCTCCTCGCGGTTGGCCGCGTGGACGATCAGCTTGCCCAGCATGGCGTCGTAATGCGGCGTGACCTCGCTGCCGGCTTCCATCGCGTGGTCGAAGCGCAGCGGGGCGCGGGCGAACTCGGCCGCCGCCGGAGCGCGCAAATGTCCGATGCGACCGGTGTGCGGAACGTGGTTCTCGTCCTCGGCCACCAGGCGCACCTCGATGGCATGACCCCGCAAGCCGATCTCGGACTGCGCCAGCGGCAGGCGCGCGCCGCGCGCCACGCGGATCTGCCATTCGACCAGGTCGAGGCCGGCGACCTGCTCGGTCACCGTGTGCTCGACCTGCAAGCGGGTGTTCATCTCCATGAAGTAGAACTCGCCGTCCTCCAGCAGGAATTCGACTGTGCCGGCGCCGACGTAGCCGGCAGCGCGGGCCAGCGCCACCGCGCATTCGCCCATGCGCTGGCGCAGCTCGGGCGAGACGGCCGGGCTCGGCGTCTCCTCGATCAGCTTCTGGTGACGCCGCTGCACCGAACAGTCGCGCTCGCCCAGGTGCACCGCATTGCCGTGCGCGTCGGCGAACACCTGGACCTCGACGTGGCGCGGCCGCATGACGGCGCGCTCCACCAGCAGCTCGCCATTGCCGAAGCCGGCCAGAGCCTCGGAGCTGGCGCTGGCCAGCGCGGCGGCGAGTTGATCGGGCCCGCGCACCAGCCGCATGCCCCGACCGCCACCGCCGGCCACGGCCTTGACCATGACCGGGTAGCCGATCTCGCGCGCCTGCGCGGTGAAGCGGGCGTGCGACTGGTCCGGGCCGGCGTAGCCGGGCAGGCAGGGCACGCCCTGCTCGCGGGCCAGTGCCTTGGCCGCGCCCTTGTCACCCAGCTTGCGCGTGGCCGCCGGCGGCGGCCCGATCCAGGTGAGGCCCGCATCGAGCACGGCCTGGGCGAAGCCGGCGTCCTCGCTCAGGAAACCGTAGCCGGGGTGGACGGCGTCGGCACCGCTGGCCCGCGCCGCGGCCAGCAGCTTGTCGACGCGCAGGTAGCTCTCGGCCGAGGTCGTGCCACCCAGCGCACAGGCCAGCGTGGCCTCGCGCACGTGCAGGGCCCGGGCGTCGGCATCCGAGTACACGGCCACGGTCTCGATGCCCATGCGACGGGCGGTGGCGATGACGCGGCGCGCGATCTCGCCGCGATTGGCGATCAGGATTTTTTTCATTGAACGCATCCAAGAGGCTCCTGCTCCCTCGCCCCGTTGGGGCAGAGCCTGGGGGTGAAGAGGTGCACCGGCGCAGCGCCGAGCGAGGCCACCCTCACCCCCGCCCTTTCGTGCGGGCGGGAAGGGGAACCACGGCGTCTCGCCGTCATGCAAGCGGTCATGCGCAGCGCTTGGCCATGCCCATGGTCTTGGCGATGATGCCCAGCATCACCTCGTCGGCGCCGCCCCCGATGGAGGCCAGGCGGCCGTCGCGGTACAGGCGCGAGATGCGGTTGTCCCAGGTGAAGCCCATGCCGCCCCAGAACTGCAGGCAGGTGTCGGCCACCTCGCGCGTCAGGCGTCCGGCCTTGAGCTTGGCCATGCTGGCGCGCTGCAGCACGTCCTCGCCGGCGACGTAGCGCTCGCCCGCGGCCCAGGTCAGCGCGCGCAGCGCTTCCACCTCGGTCTGCAGCTCGGCCAGCTTGAACTGCACCCACTGCTGGTCGATCAGCGTCGCGCCGAACATCCGGCGCTGCTGCGCGTATTCGATCGTCTCGCGGATCGCCTCGTCCAGCGCGGTGATCCCGTTGGCGGCCGCCCACAGCCGCTCTTCCTGGAACTGCTGCATCTGGTAGATGAAGCCCTGGCCCTCGGCGCCGATGCGGCAGCGCTGCGGCACCCGCACCTCGTCGAAGTAGATCAGGCCGGTGTCGCTCGCATTCATGCCGATCTTGCGGATCTTCTGCGCCACGCTGATGCCCGGGGTCAACTTGCCGCCCGGGCCATCGCGCAGCGGCACCATGACCAGGCTCTTGTTCTTGTGCATGGGCCCATCGCCGGTGTTGACCAGCATGCACATCCAGTCGGCCTGCAGGCTGTTGGTGATCCACATCTTCTGGCCGCTGATCAGGTAGTCGCCGCCGTCCTTGCGTGCGCGACTCTTGATGCCGGCCACGTCGCTGCCGGCGCCCGGCTCGCTGACACCGATGCAGCCCACCGTGTCGCCGGCAATGGCGGGGGCCAGAAACTCGCGCTTCAACGCATCGCTGCCGAAGCGCGCCAGCGCCGGCGTGCACATGTCGGTATGCACGCCGATGGCCATGGGTACGGCGCCACAGCGGATGCGCCCCAGCGTCTCGGCCATCACCATGCTGTACGAATAGTCCAGGCCCATGCCGCCGTATTCCACCGGCTTGGTCAGGCCCAGCAGGCCCAGCTCGCCCAGGCCCTTGAACACCTGGTGGGCCGGGAAGATCTCGGCCTGCTCCCATTCGTCGACGTGGGGGTTGATGTGCTCGCCGATGTAGCGCGCGAGGGTGTCGCGGATTTGTTCGTGCTCGTGAGTCAATCGCATGGCATGGGTCCTGTCTACATGCGGGCGACGCTGAACTGCATCGGGCGCGTCCGGCGCGCAGCGGCTTCGAGGACGGTGTCCAGGCAGAAGCCGAGAACGGCGCGCGTGTCGCGCGGGTCGATCACGCCGTCGTCGAGCAACAGGCCGCTGGTGGTGAACGGGTCCTGCTGGCGCTCGAAAATGGCGACGATCTGGTCGAAGCGCTTTTGCAGCGCGGCTTCATCGACCGGCTTGCCCTGGCGCGCCAGCGCCGCCTCGGTGACGATGCGCATGGTGCCGGCGGCCTGCTCGCCGCCCATGACGGCGGTGATGGCGCTCGGCCAGGTGAACAGGAAATGCGGCTCGTAGGCGCGGCCACACATGCCGTAGTTGCCGGCGCCGAAGCTGGCACCACACTGGATGGTGATCTGCGGCACCGTGGCGCTGGTGATGGCCTGGATCATCTTGCTGCCGTGCTTGATCATCCCGCCCTGTTCCATGTCCTTGCCGACCATGTAGCCGGTGGTGTTCTGCAGGTAGACGATGGGATGGCCGAGCTGGCACATCCACTGGATGAAGTGCGTGGCCCGGTTGGCACCCGCAATATCGATGGGGCCGTTGTTGGTGATGATGCCGACCGCGTGGCCGTGGATGTGCGCCTGCAGGCACACCGTGGCCATGCCGCAGCCGCTTTTGAATTCCAGCAGTTCGCCGCCGTCGGCGAGCCGCGCCGCCACCTCGCGCATGTCCACCGGCTCTCGGTGGTGCGGCGGCATCAGGCCCAGCAGATCCTCGGCCGGCCAGGGCGGCTCGGTGAAGCCGCGCGCCGGCGCCCGCCCGGCATCCCAGTCGAGTTCGGCCACCACGCGGCGCGCCATGCCCAGCGCGTCGCGGTCGTCGCGCGCCAGGTATTCGCCCAGGCCGGAGACGGTGGCGTGCATCTGGGCGCCGCCCAGTTCCTCCTCTGTCGCCACCTCGCCCGTGGCCGCCTTGAGCAGCGGCGGGCCGGCCAGAAAGGCGCGCGAGCGGCCCTCGACCATGATGACGATGTCCGACAGCCCCGGCATGTAGGCCCCGCCCGCCGTGCCCGAGCCGTGCTGCACGGTGATCACCGGGATGCCGGCAGCCGACAGGCGCGCCAGGTTGCGGAACAGCGCGCCGCCGCGGATGAAGGTTTCCACGTGGTACTCCGCCAGGTTGGCACCGGCGCTTTCCACCAGATGGATGAAGGGCAGGCGCTCGCGCAGCGCGATCTCCTGCACGCGCAGCACCTTGTACAGGCCCGCGGGGACCAGCGCACCGGCGTTGATGCCGGCGTCGCTGGCGACCACCATGCAGCGCACGCCGCTGACGAAACCGATGCCGGCGACCACGCTGCCGCCCGGCACCGAATGATCGCGGTCGGCGCCATCCTGCAAGAAGCCGGCCAGCGAGGCCAGCGGCAGCCACGGGGCGCCCCGGTCCAGCAGCAGGGCGACGCGCTGGCGCGGCAGGAGCTGGTGGCGCTTGTGGAAGCGCAGCGCCGACGTGCCCGACTTGACGGCGGCGCGCTGCTCGATCTCGCGCAGCCTCTGCAAGCGCTCGACCATGACCGCGCGCCGCGCCTGGGCCTGTTCGGACGCGGGATTCCATTGGGAAACATACGCACTCATGTCAACAGGTTCTCCGGATGGGGATCGGGGTTGCTTGTGCGCCAGGGCTGGGGAGCAGCGGCTTTTGGGCTCGGGTCGACGAACAGCTTCATCGCCTCCTCGACCAGGGCGTCCAGCGTCAGCGCTCCTTCGGGCCGGAACCAGTGGATGGTCCAGTTGAGCGCGCCGAAGATGAAGAAGCGCGCCACTTCGGGGCGCGAGCGAAGTTCGCCGCGCGTGTGCAGGCCGGTCAGCGCCGGCATCCAGGCCGCCTCGTAGGCGTCCTTCTGGGCCGCGACGGCGGCGCGCTGGCTGGTCGTCAGCCACGGCCATTCGTAGACCAGGATCGGCATGAAGTCGCGGCCGACATCGAACAGCACCTGCAGGTGCCCGGCGACCAGCGCCTGCAACTGCTCGCGCGGGGTCGCGCCCGGGTTCATCGCCGCCAGCACGCGCTCCTGGTGTTCGCTGGCGATGGCCATGCCGGCCTGCATCACGGCGCTGAGCAGTTCGCCCTTGCTCTCGAAGTAGTAGAACGGCGAGCCGCTCTGCATGTCGACGGCGGCCGCGATGTCGCGCGTGGTGGTGCCGTGGTAGCCCTTGGCGCGAAACAGCCGCGCGGCCTCGAGCAGCAGCTCGGCGCGGCGGTCGCTGTAGGCACGCTCCTGCACGTTCTTGCGCGGCCGGCCACGGCGCGTTGCCGAAGTTTTTTTTGCGCGTGAGGCGGCTTGCGTCATGGGCGAAGCATAGTCCGGGCCGATAATTCGAGCAAGCGCTTGGTCGATAAAATAACGATCGCGTTCGATCGCCCGCGCCGCCGGTGTGGCAGCGCCGAGCCCATGGCACCACTTCAGCCGCCGGGTACGCCTGGCAGCAGTTCGGGGCAGCGCCGCGCAGGCGTCAGCGCCTGCACCAAGGCGTCGCAGGCCGCCTGGGCGCCTCGGCCAGCGACGTGCCGACCAACAGGCGGGCCGCCAGGGTGGCGGCGAACAGGTCGCCCGTGCCCTTGGGCGCCGCCGCCACAAGGGCGTGCTCGATCAAGAACTCCACCGACAGCGTGTCCAGCGGCGTCGAGCCGCGTACGCGCTTTCCCAGCAGCGTCCCGCTGACGCAGGCGCGGGCGCCGCGGTGGCCGCCTTCCTGGACAGCCAGGGCGTGCCTGCCGCGATCGTGCGCAGCAGCGGTCTGGTCGATTCCCACCCCACGACTCGCTGCCGCGAAGCTCATCCGCTATTTCTTCGAAGCTGCGCCGAGCGGGATGGACAGGGTCGCGAACACCGCGTAACCCTCGAGCCGGTTCTGCGCCCAGAACTCCCAGTAGCCGCGCAGGTTGGCGTAGGCAGGCACCCCGCCGATGGTGAACGCGTAGCCCAGCTCGGGCCCGATCGCCGCCACGCGTGACTTGAACGGCCCGAGCTTGGCACCCGACCCGCTGTCGCCGCTGAGCTGGTAGTAGACGTAGCCGGCAACGCCCACCTGCCAGTGGGCCGACAGGAACTGCGACGCCGCCCAGTCGAGGTGCGAGTCGACGCCGTTCTTGTAGTGGGTGTCGGTGTTCTCGAAGTTGTAGGTCAGGCCGAGCACGGCGGAGAACTCGCGCCCGTCCTGCGGGTCGAGGTAGGTGTAGCCGCCGCCCGCGTCGATCGCGCCATGGCCGATGCCGATGTTCGCCAGGCGCTTGGCGTCGTAGGCGCCGACCGGGATGTCGCCGGTGAGGTACGCCATTCCGTTGTGCACGCCGCTGGCCCAAGCGAGACTCGCGATCGGATACAGGTCGGTGCCGCCCGACACCGAGTCGCTGCGGCCGAACTCCTTGCCGCGCGGCGAGATCGTGATGTCCGCGTCGGTGGTGTTCCAGCCGTAGCCGAAGCCGAGGCCGAGCGCGAGCTGGCCGCCCAGCACCTTCTGCTCGGGCGCGTAGCTGGGCTGGAGCAACACGAGCGGCATGCGCGACGAAAGCCCCGCCGCGACGCTGTCGCCGCGCGGGAACGACTTGCTGGCCGACGCGTTGCCGTCGTAGTAGTAGCCCTGCACCGGCAGCGACCAGCCCGGCGTGGCCGGCACCGCGGCGAGGCTCGCGAACTGGCCCGACATCCAGAACGGCACCCCGCCCTGGTCGGCGCGCGCAGGCATCGACGGCGCGAATGCGGCGGCGCAGGCGATTGCGGCCGCTGCCGAGGCCGCGTGATTTCGACTGCCATCCCTCATGGGCCACCTACTCCTTGACCGGGGAGCGAGTCCCCATTTGCGCTCGAGCAGTCAGCGATGGTCAGCTCACCGGACCAACTCGATCTCACTGGGGCGCCAGCTCTTGTCGAAGAACGGCTCGAGCGGGCTGTAAAGGCGCAGGACCAAGAACCAACCCTTGCCCGGCATCGTCTGGATCCAGTTTCCGCGCGGGACGCCGTCGGGCTGCTTCGGGCCGAAGTAGACCGTGGTCGAGCCGTCGACAGCAGGCTCGGCCGCGGGCGACGGATAGCTCTGGCTGCCGGCGCGGGGGTAGCGCTGCGGCGTGTCGAGCATCGACCGCGACATGTTGTCGTAGACGGTGAAGGACCAGAAATTGGCCTCGGGGATGCCCTTGGGCAACGTGACCTTGTAGGTCTTCGCGCCGTCGAAGTAATTCTTGTCCGCGTCCACGACCGCCAGCAGGTACTGCGACCCGATGCCGGGGACGCGCATGGCCATGGCGGGCGTGATCCCGGTGATCCCGTAGAAGAAATTCGTGCGCGCGTCCATGGTGCGAAAGCCCGTCGGCGCGAAGGGCTTCACGCCCTCCCGGGTGACCAAGGGGATCGGCGTCTCGAACTCGTGGCCGGTGACGAACAGATAGTTGAACCAGGCGGACCCGGGGTAGTAGAACCAGCTCGGGTCGCGCGGGCTCATGAACAGCGTGCGCGCGCTGGCGTTGGCCAGCGCCAGCGCGTCGGTCATGATCTTCTTCATCCGCGCGTCCGGGTTGAACGGCTTGCCCTTGACGATGCCAAGGGCTGCGATCGGCCCCATCAACTCGGGGTCCAGCGACGTGGCCGGCTCGCGTTGAACGACCTGGTTGAGCATCTCGAAGAACGACCAGTCGTTGGGCGGAATCGTGTTCATCACCTTGCCGCTGCCTTCGTGAAACACGGTCGGGGGCGGCGGCTCGATCCTGCCGAGGCGGGCATTGCCGGCGAGGAAGGCGGCGATCGGCGTGCCGAGGCCGCCGGGCTGGTAGGGATAGACCTTGGTGAACTTGCGGATCCCTTCGACGACCGGCTTCGGATCGCGGCCGCCTTCCAGGAACGATCGGCCGAACCAGAAGATCGTGTTGGTGCGGGCGCGCGCGACATTGAATTCGCCTTCCGGCAGCGCGCCCTTGTAGTCGGGCGGCACGATCAGATACCTGCCACCCAACCCGCGGTCGGGGCCGGGCACGCCCAGGTCGATGACCCAGCGGAACCAGGCATCCTGCACGGTACCCAGAAACTTGGGTGGCGTTTCGATCACGATGGGGCCTTTGGACAGATCCACGTAGCCCAAGACATAGATCGTGTCGGCATTGGCCGTGAGGAACAGCGACTTGGCGTCCATCAGCTGGGAGAAGACCAGGACCTCGTTGTCCTTCACGCCGATGTCCTGCAGGCCCTTCATCGCCGCATGGATGCTGACGCCGGCCATGTTGTCCATGAAGGCGCGATAAGCGAAGGTGAAGTCGAGGTGGTCGTAAGCCTTCTGCGCGCTCGCCTTGCTCGGCACGCCGTCCTTGAATTCGAGCGTGCCGATCGCCGTCTCCACCCTGTTCGGCGTACTGATGCTTTCGGGAACTGCGCTCTGGGCCGGGAGCCATCGAGGCATCGCCAGCAAGGCGCAGGCCGCGAGGACGGCAATGGGGCGGATGGGCAGTTTCATCGGATGGGGTGCAAGGATGATGGACAGGAGGGTTCTGGTCCGGTTGGCGCTGCGCGCATCGGCGTTCACTTCTTCGGATAGCCGGTGAACTCCTGGCCCGGCTTGATGTTCGGATACTCCTGCACGGTCTTCTCGTACGCGCCGATCGTCTCGAGCATCGGCAGGAACACCCAGCCCATGGTCAGCGTCGCGCTCCAGAGGTTGTAGTCCTCGTGCGGGTCGCTCGACAGGTCGAAGAACATCGGCAGTTGCGCCGTCACGTAGCCCTGGTTGATGGCCTCGGGGCCAGGCCCCGGTGTGTAGCGCAGGATCATCTTGTAGTACTGCCACTTCACCGACATCAGCTCGCCGTCGGTACCGAAGAACATGTAAGTGTCGCGGCCGGTCGTCTCGCTCTTGCCCAGCATGAACGCGGACGTGTCCTTGCCGTCGATCGGGCGATCCTTCGGCACCAGGTTCGAGGCGCCCGCCAACGCGGCAAGGGTCGGCAGCCAGTCGACTGCGCCGAGCATCTGCTCGGTCACGACGCCGGCGGGAACCTTGCCCGGCCAGCGCACCATCGCCGGCACGCGCATGCTGCCTTCGAACGGCGTATAGAAGAAGTTCCCTCGCCACGGGCCGTTGGAGCCGCCGGCGAGTCCCGCGCCGGCAGCGAGCCCATCTCCCGCGTTGTCGCTGCTGAAGACGACGATCGTGTTGTCCTCGACGCCGGCTTCCTTGATCGCGTCCAGGACCTGTCCCACCCGGTGGTCCATTTCGGCGATGCAGTCCGCGTACATCCCCCCGCGCTTGGGCGACTTGCCGACGAATTCCGGCGCGCATACCGCCGGCGGGTGCATCTCCGAATAGCCGAGATAGACGAAGAAAGGCTTCTTCGCCGCCGCATTGCGCTTGATGAAGTCGATGGTCTTCGGCACCAGGTAGTCGCGGTCGACGATCGGCCGCACCGTCATGTCCAGCGGCATGACCGGCTTCGACGGCTGGCCCTTGCGGCCCTCGAGGATGTGCGGCGGCACGTCCAGCAACTCGGACACCTTCCGCTCGGCCAGGATCTTCTTCACCATCTCGTTGTACAGGGCGTACGACGTGTATCCCGCCTCGTCCCAGCTGTCCGGGATGCCCCACCACTCATCGAAGCCCTGGTCGTTGGGCAGCCTGCCCTGCGTATTGCCGAGGTGCCACTTGCCGTACAGCGCCGTCGCGTAGCCGGCGTCCGAGAGCAGCTCGGCAATCGTGTACTCCCACGGTGTCATGCCCGACTTGCCGCCGGGGGGCGGCAGGATCGAAAAGGTGCCGGAGCGGACCGGGTGGCGCCCGGTCATGATCGCCGAGCGCGTCGGCGTGCACTGCACCTCGACGTTGTAGTTGTTGAAGCGGATGCCCTCGCTCGCCAGCTTGTCGATGCGCGGGGTGGCGACCTGGCCGCCGTAGACGCCGAAGTCGCCCCAGCCGACGTTGTCGACCAGGAAGAAGACGATGTTGGGCTTGGCGTCGGCTGCGAGCGCATTGCCGGCCAGGACGAACATCGCGCCGAGCACCGCCAGCGCACGGCCCGCCATGTCGATCATTGTTCTCATGTCGGTTCACCTCCTTCGGTCAGCACGGTTGCGATCCGCGGCTGCGGTCCTATCGAGTCGTTCATCGGCTGCCGGCCGCAGCGGGACCGGCGCGCAGGAAGCGCACCGCGTATTTCTGCTGCGCGACGGCTTGGTAGTACACGCCGTCGAGCGCATCGCGTGCCGCGTCGTAGCGCAGGCTGTAGGTCGAGCCGTTGTAGCCGCCGGCCTGCAGTTCCAGGAAGACGAAGACGGTGCTGCCGTCGAGCCTGGCCTCGGCCTTGGAGAAGGGCAGCGGGTTCGGGTTGGCGTAGGCCGCGTCGAGCCGGCCTGCGGCATCGGCCGCGCGGATCGTGACGGTGTAGCCGCCGTCGGGCCGCACCCAGCGGCCCTCCAGCACGGCGTAGGGCGATGCCGCCTGCGCCGCGGCCGGTTGCGCGCAGGCGGCTGCCAGGAGCAGGCCGCCCAGGGCCATCGCGACACGGCCTGCGCCAGAAGCCACGCAGCCGCGGCATCGGTCAGCCACGAACTCGTCCATCTCTGCAGCGCGCCGGCGCTTCAGTCCTTGGCCGCCCTCATCGCCGCTTCGAGCTTGGCGATGTCGGCCTTGCTCAGCTGCGGCCGGTCCAGCTTGATCGTCAGCTTGTTCAGCTTCGCGGTCAGCGCGAACGGCGGCTTGTAGTCGGCGTCGTTCACGCCGGTCAGCGTGTCGGAGCCGATGTCGAAGCTTTCGTCCCACTGCAGGATGACCGGCAGCGTCTTCTTCATTTGCTGCGTCTGGACCGCCTTGCCGTCGACCTTCAGCGTGCCGGTGCCTCCCTGCCCGACGCCGCTCATGCTGCCGAAGGCGACGGTGCCAAAGCCCAGACCGTCGTACTTGAAGTCGAACTCGACCGTGTGGCGGCCGGGGGTCAGCGCCTCGGGGGCTTCCCAGCGGACGCGCTCCAGGTCGATCAGGTTCCACAGGAACACCGGCTTGCCCTTGAGCAGGTAGAAGCCGTAGCCGGC
>CAYZGL010000138.1:0-12420 GCA_964477985.1 uncultured Rubrivivax sp.
CAGCCCCACCAGCGCCAGCGCGGCCCACAGCGGCACACGGCGCCCGCTCATCACCGCACCGCCCAGCAGCAGTGCCGACGCGGCGATGCCGATCTCGACCCCCGGCAGCGGGATGCCGAGCAGGCCGAGCAGACCGCCCAGCGCCATCACGATCGGAAAGGCCAGCGGCAGCAGCCACAGCGCCGGCGCCCCGAGCTGCGCGCCCCACAGACCGACCGCGACCATCGCCAGCACGTGGTCCAGCCCGGACACCGGGTGCGCAAGGCCGCTGAGCATCCCCTGCGCCTGAGCGGCCTCGACATGGGCGGCGGCCGGGCTCGCCAACAGGGCCAGCACGACCGCAGCCATGGCGGCGAGCCAGCGGTGTTTCATCAGCGGGCTCCCACCATCAAGAACACGCGCTGGATCGTCCAGAACGCACCGAGCGAGCCGACCACGTAGGCTGGCAGCAGCGCCAGCACAGCGGGCCAATGCAGCTGCAGCACCACGAAGGCCCGCGCCATCAGCAGCACCAGCGCCACGAAGACAAGCTGGCCGATCTCCACGCCCAGGTTGAACATCAGCAGCGCCAGCGGGATCTCGGGGCGCGGCAGGCCGAGCGCCGCCAGTCCGCTGGCAAAGCCGAAGCCGTGCAGCAGCCCGAAGGCGAAGGCCACGACCCACGGATGGCGGATCGTGAAGCTGGTCCCGCCCTGTCGCGCACGCACGATTTCCGGCGCGAGGAACAGAATCGACAACGCGATCGCGGCGTTCAGCGGCCCGGCCGGTACGCTGACCACGCCGAAGGTGGCAATCGCCAGCGTGAGGCTGTGCGCCACGGTGAAGGCGGTGATGGTCTTGACCAGCATCCAGGGCGAGCGCACCAACGCCAGCAGGCCGAGCACGAACAGCAGGTGGTCGACGCCCAGCAGGATGTGCTCGATGCCCTGCATCAGGAACACGCCGGCCGATTGCAGCACGCCGCGCGGTGGCGCCAGCTCGAACCACGGCTGGCCCGGGCGCACGATCTCGGTCGAACTGCTGCCGTCGAGCCGCTGTACGCGCACCAGCACATCGGTGATCGTCAGCTGCAACCCGGGGAACTGGATGCGACGGCCGGCCAGGCCCTCGGGTCCGGCGTCGACCGCACGCCGCTCGAGCAGCGAATCGCTCAGCTCCTGGACCGCCGGTTCTTCCAGGTTCCTGACCCCTTCGGGCAGCTTCAGCGCCACCGGCAGGCGCATGCCGGCCAGCACCGGCGTGCGCCACAGCACGTCGTACTGGCCTGCGGCCCGTTCCTTCAGCTCCAGGTAGGCCGGGCGGGCCTCGTGCGCATGCACTGCCGGCCCGGCCAGCAGCCAAGCCATCAGCATCAAGGCGAGGGCGCGCCGGACGTTCATCGCGCCGACGCCGACGCCGCCGCGGGCGCGGCGGGCAGCCATACCGTGTACTTGGCGCGCATCTCCTGGTAGGCCGCCTGCGAAGCCTGCGCCTTCTGCTCAGCAAGCCAGGCCTGCCGGACCTCGGCTTCGATTTCCTCGAAGGCCGGCGCGCGGCCGGGGACCACGGTGTCGACGTAGACCAGGTGCCAGCCGAAGCCGGACTCGACCGGCCCCTGCCACGACCCGGGCGCGAGCGCCGGCACGGCGCGCGCGAAGCCGGGGCCGAACTCCTTGGCCAGGAACTCGGGCGTGCGGTCGCGGTAGTAGTCCTGGAACATGAACGGGTCGGCCAGCCCGGCCGCCAGCGCCGTGTCCTCGGGCTGGCCGGCGAGCCGGGCCAGCGCCGCCTGCGCATCGTCGCGCGTACGCCCGCCGCGCCGGTCGGACGCGAAGTACAGGTGCCGGAAACCCAGGCGCGGCGGTTGCGCAAACAGCGTCTGGCGCGTGTCGAACCAGCGCCGCAGGTCGTCGCTGGAGGGCTCGCGCGCCGCGGCCACGTCCTCGGCCAGGAACTGCATCTTCTGCGCCATGCGACGCTTGACGATCTCGTCGTCCCTGTCCAGGCCCAGCGCCAGCGCCTCGCGGTACAGCACCTCCTGCTGCACCTTGTTCTCGACCATCTGCTGCAGTTCCTGCGGTGTCGGCGGTCGCCGCCATTGCGACTGGAACAGCAGCACCAGCTGGTTCAGCTCGTCCACCGACAGCCGGATGTCCCGCGACGCCGGTGCTGCTGCCGGGCCCGTCGGCAGCAGCGTGTACAGGCCGAACAGCGCGGCGCCGATCAGCAGGAAGTGCAGCAGCGGCTCGCGCCACAGGGCCTTCATCGCTTGCGAGCCCGCTCAGCCGTTCCAGTGGAAGTCGCGAATCGTCTGCTTCAGCTTGTCGGCCGCCTTCTCCACCACCTGCTCGGCCATCTGGCGCCGCAGCGCCGTGCGCAGGGCATCGAACTTCTGCTGCTGTTCGGCATTTAGCAGCGGCTTGATGTGCCCGTCGACCGTGTCGGCGAATTCCTTCAGCTTCTGCACCTTCTGCAGCGCGGTGAGCGACTTGTCCTTCTTCAGCTCGCCGAGCTTCGTCACCTCCTGCTTCAGGAACGGCACGATCTGGCCGCGCTGCTCCTCGGTCAGGCCGAGCTCCAGCGAGAACTGGTTGGCCATCGCGTTCAGCGGGTTCTGTGCGAACTGCGGCGCCGCGATGATCTCGTAGTTGGCATAGCCGAACTCGTTGCTGCGCGCGGCGTAGGTCGTGTCGCCGAGCTTGTAGAACACCAGCGAGTACGGCTCCTGCGCCACCCAGGTGATCAGCTTGCCGCCCTGGATCTGGTAGCGGCTGGTCGCGCCCTCGTAGCCTTCCTGCGCCTGTCGGCCGGTCGCGCTCGGCGTCGTGGCGTTGGCGCCGACGCGGAACACGATCGTGTTGCCTTCGGTGGTGAAGTTCTGGCTGAACTGCTCGCCGGTGACGTTGTTCTGCAGCCAGAACGCCTTGCCGACGATCAGCGCCTTCAGCTGCGCGTCGTTCAGCGCCGTGGCCCCCTTCTTCTTCAGCTCGGCGACGGTCAGGCCCGGTGCCGCAGCCTTGCGCGCCTCGGCCGACGGTGCGTACCAGATCGGCGACGACCAGGCGCGCTCCTGGCCCGTCAGCGGCACGATGTCCGGCGGCGGCAGGCGCGACTTCACCGCCTGGATCAGCGTCCAGCGCGGCGTCGGGATCTCCAGCACGCGGGCGTAGTAGAAGGCGTGCTGGCTGGGGTCGAAGTCCGGGTCGGTCCACACCGTCTTCAACTCGGCCGAGCCGACGTCGTTGGTGTAGGTCGCCGTGTCCAGGTCGACGGTGTTACGGATCGCCGGCACCCGGCCCGACCACTTGTCGGGCTTGCGGTCACCGGCCCAGACCACGTCGTAGACCTTCTCGAAGCTCTGGCCGTTCTGCGTCCAGCCCTTGACCACCTGGAGGCGGTCGAGGTTGCCCGAGCTCGGGTCCTTCACCGCCCAGACGACGAAGCTCGGCGCCGTGCCCTTGCCGCCCGCGGGCATCGGCCCGAGGTCGGCGCCCATCGGCACGCCACCGGCGTAGGACTGCTTGACCCAGTCGCGCGCGTTCACCACGTCCTTCTTGTAGTCCCAGCCGCCGAAGAAGCGCAGCTTGATGCGCGGGCCGCTGACGCCGAAGGTTTCCTTGCGGTACATCGCGTCCCAGATCGAGGCGCGCGTGTTCTCCTCGGCCCAGACCCCGGTCAGCCCGCCGGGGTTCTCCAGCCGCACGTCCATCGTGCCGCCGATCAGCACGCCGGCGAAGCGGCGCTGCACCGTGCCATCGGCATCGGCGTGCAGGCCGAAGAAGTTGTCCTGGCGATACGGGCTGGCGCTGTTGTGCGAATCGGAGCCGCCGGCCATGCCGAACTTGTAGGGGTTGTAGCCGCGCTGGTCCTGCATCGCGATGCCGTCCTTCAGCGCCTGGCGGCCGTAGCTGCCGTGCAGGCGGTCGATGCGGCCCTCGTCGACCGGCAGGCCGAGGATCGCTTCGTACAGCTCATAGCCCGCGAACTCGTCGTTCGGCGACAGCAGCGGATGGGTCTCCGACTGGCCCTTGCCCTGCTTGATCTCGACCAGCCGCTCGTTGCGCATGCGCGCCTCGGCCCAGGCGGCGTCGATCGGTCGGCCGGTCGTGTTGTCGACCTCGGTCGGGTACATCCAGCCGTCGCTGACGTTGGCGTTGTGCGAGATCGCGAGCAGCTCGTTGCCGGCCTTGCGCTGCGCGTCCATCCAGTTCCACAGCTCGGTGGGCTTGTACGAGTCGAGCGAGCTGAACGGGTAGTCCGGCACGTGCTCGCAGGCGCGGAAGAAGACGTTGCGATGCAGGTTGCGCTGGCCCGGCATCGAGGTCCATTCGTAGGAGCAGAAGGCGGTGAACTTGCCGGGCTGGTTGGCCTCGTCGGCGATCTTCACGTTCTCCTTCCACACGGTGGAGGTGATCTTCGGGTCCATGAAGGCCTTCACCGGCGGGCCGTTGGTCAGGCTCAGCAGGTAGGAAAAGACGCGGTTCTGCTCCTCCGAGCTGTTGGGGTCCTTCATGATCATCGGCTGTGCCTGGGGCAGCTTGCTGACCAGCGAGCCGGGGGTGTTGGCCTCGCGCGTGATGCCGACGTATTCCGAATGATCGGTCACGCCCATGAAATCGAGCGGGGTGTCGATCTTGATGTCGAAGCCCATCGGATGCTTGATGGTCTCGCCCTTCGCATACTTGTAGGCGTCGGCGGGGCCGGTAATGCGGTTGCCCATGACCCAGGCGTCGACCGACCAGCTGGTGTGCAGGTGGGTCTCGCCGAAGTAGGCGTTGCGTTCGGGATTGGGTTGCAGTGCCGTCTCCGGCGCGAACGCCACGACGGGCGCCGACGCCGTTGCCGATGCCGCGGGCGCTGCCGCCGCAGGTGCGGACGCGGCGGCCACGGACTGGGTGTCCGCGGCCTCCGGCGCCTTGCGGTCGCAGGCTGCGAGCAGCGCCACGAGGCCCCAGGAAAGGCTGGCGAGCTTCGAGCAGTTCAACATGTTCGTCCCCGTTCTTCTCGGCAGCATCAATCGACCACCGACGCGATGGCGGCCAACAGCGACTCGCCATCCACCGGCTTGCACAGATAGTCCCGCGCGCCCAGCTGCCGGGCGGTCGCGCGCGCCTTGTCCGAGTCGTAGCCGGTGATCGTCACCACCGGCACGCCGATGCGCCGTTGCGCCAGTGCCTGCAGCACATCCAGGCCGCTGGCCCCCGGCATCTGCAGGTCCAGCACCACGCAATGCGGCCGGTGCGACTCGACATCGCGCAGGAACTCGTCGCCGCTACTGTACGCCCGGGCCTGGTAGCCCGCCGAGGTCACCAGCCGCGCCAGCGCCGCACGCACTTCGGCATCGTCGTCGACGACCGATACCGAGTGCGAAGGGCTGGCCATGCGGGTGCGCTCCCCTGCGGCGATGCGGCGCCGCCGATCCAGATGCGAGCGACGGTAGCGCGTGGCCGGTGGCTGGACTACTGGACCTTGGTCCCGGACGGCGCCGCCGGCAGCCCGGCGTCGGCGACCCAGCGCGCCAGTTCGGCCACCGAGCGCACGCCCATCTTGTGCATCAGGTTGCCGCGATGGAACTTGATGGTCTTCTCGCTGGTGCCCAGCGCCGCGGCGATCTGCTTGTTCAGCCGGCCAGCCAGCACCAGGTCCAGCACCTGACGCTCACGTGCTGTCAGCGTGGCCAGACGTTGCGTCAGACCCGTGCTGCGCAGCTGCAGGCCCTGGCGCCGGTCGGCCTCCACCAACGCTTCGTCGACGGCTGCGAGCAGCAGCTCGTCGTCGACCGGCTTGGTGAGGAAGTCGGTCGCGCCGTGCTTCATCGCGCGCACGCTGGCGGCGATGTCGCCGCGGCCGGTGAGGAACACCACCGGCAGGTCCGGTGCGCGCTGCTGCAGCAGCTGCTGCAGCTGCAGGCCATCCATGCCGGGCATCGCCAGGTCCAGCACCAGGCAGGCAGGTTCGCCGGCCTGCAGCTGCTGCAGGCACATCGCGGCCGATTCGAAGCCCTGCACCGTGTGGCCTGCCGACTGCAGCAGACGCAGCAACGCGTCGCGTACCAGCGCGTCGTCGTCGACCACGCAGACCCGTCCTCTCGTCATGGCATGTTTTCGCCGCGGGCCGGCAACTCGACCCAGAGCCTGGCCCCGCCACCTTCATTCTGCCCGGCGCCGATGCGGCCGTCGTGCGCCTGCACGATGGTGCGGCACAGCGCCAGCCCCAGGCCCAGCCCCTGCGCCTTGGTCGAATAGAAGGCGTCGAACACGCGTTCGGCATCGGCCGGCGCGATGCCCGGACCGCGGTCGCCGACTTCGATCCGCACGCTGCCGTCTCCGGCCCAGGTGCGGATGCGCAGCGGCCGCGGCGGCGGCAGTGCCTGCATCGCGTCGCCGGCGTTGACGATCAGGTTCAGCAGCACCTGCTGCAGCTGCACGCGGTCCCCCATCACCGCCGGCATGGCCGGCTGCAGCTCGACGCCGGCTTCGATGCCGCGCTGCGCCAGGTCGCTGCGCAGCAGGCGCAGCGACTCGTCGACCAGCTCGTTCAGGTCCACCGCCTCGCGCAGCGCTTCGCCCTTGCGCAGCAGCGCGCGCAGACGCTCGATCACCTGGCTGGCGCGGCGGTCGTTGGTGACGATGGCCTGCAGCGCCTCGCCCACCGGCTGCAGCGAGGGTGGGTCGCGCGTCAGGAAGCGCAGCGCCGCCTGCGCGTTGCTGAGGATCGCTGCCAGCGGCTGGTTGATCTCGTGCGCCAGCGCGCCCGACAGCTCGCCCAGCATCGCCACCCGCGACAGATGGGCTAGTTCGGCGCGCTGCTGCGCGGCCTCCAGTTCGCTGCGGCGCCGCTGGCTGATATCGGCCAGCGCCACCAGCACCTGGTCCTGACGGCCCGAGCCCAGCGGCGCCAGGCTGACCTCGACCGGAAACTCGCTGCCGTCGGCGCGCAGCGCGGCCAGCTCGCGGCCGGCGCCCATCAGCCGCAGTTCGGGCTTGGCCGCATAGGCCGCACGCAGTTGCGCGTGGCCGGCGCGCAGACGCTCGGGAATCAGCGTGTCGATCGCACGGCCGACGAGTTGCTCGCGGGCCAGGCCGAAGCTGCGTTCCGCCTGCGGGTTGGCGAGCAGGATGCGCCCCGCAGCGTCGACCAGCAGGATCGCGCTCGGCGTGGCCTCGACCACCGCGCGCAGGCGCTGCTCGCTCGCCGCCAGTGCCTGCGCCAGACCGGCGGCGCGCAGCACGTCGCCGCTGAGCTCGAGACTCATGGCCAGCAGGACCACCAGGAAGGCCGGCAGCAGGATCGTCGGCAGATGCAGCACGCCGTAGACCGTCAGCGCTGCCATCATGCCGGTGGCCGCGACGCAGGCGACGACGCTGCCGCCGACCAGCCAGGCGCGCTGCCGCGCCCGGGCATCACCACGGCGCCAGAGTGTCCGCGCCGCATCGGCGACGAAGACCAGCAGCAGCAGATTGCTCAGCTGCGGCACCCTGGTCCAGCGTCCCGGCGTGCCGATCGGCACCGACACCAGCGTGTCGCCCCAGAAGCCGACGTGCCCGAGCCCGACCACCTGCGCGAAGTTGACATTGACGCCGGTCGTGAAGTTCAGCACCAGCGTGGCGACGCGCAGCACGACGATCGCGGCCAGCAGGCCGAGGCGGCCGGTACCGAAATGCAGGCGCACGAAGACCGCGGTGGCGACGACGAAGAGGGCCAGTGGCACATGGCTCGCGCGCACCGCCGTGGCCCAGGCCGCCGGCGTGGCGGCGCGCATCATCTGCAGCTCGAAGGCGCCGAAGGCTGCCGCGGCGGTGGCGAGCACGAAGAACACCAGGAAGTCCAGCCGCGCGCGTTGCCGGGCCCAGACGAACAGATGGATCAGCCCCAGCGTCAGGCCGGCCGCGGCCATCGCCATCCAGGCCAAGTCGACCCCGTTGAGCGGCGGCATCGTGCGGTACGTGGGTCTGCGGCGTGTTGCGCGGCCCAGTATAGGCAACGCCAAAGCGGGTTCGGCCGCGCAGGCGCTGCATTGGGACCTTGGTCCAGTTCCGTCGCCGGCGCGCTGCATCGATAGTGCGCGCCGGAATGGCGGGAGGAACGGGATGGACGAAGCGTCACGTGGCGGGCACGCGGCCCGGCTGTACGGCCTGGTCGGCCTGGGCGACATCGGCGTCGGCGCGGCGGTGTTCGCTCATCCGCCGCTGCTCGGCTGGCTGCTCGGTCAGGACCCGGGATCCGGCGCAGCCGTCGTCACGCGCCTGCTCGGTTGTGCGGCGCTGGCGCTGGGCCTGGGCTGGTGGCTGGCTCGCCGCCGCCCCGCACACCGGCAGGCGCTGCAGCCCGGGCTGCTGGCTTACAACTTCGGCGCGGGCGTGGTGTTCCTTCATGCGGCGATGCTGGCGCCGGCGCCAGTGATCCCCGCGCTGGTCGGGCTGCTGCACCTCGCACTGGGCGTGGCGGCGATGCGTGTTGGGACCAAGGTCCAGTAGCCCGCGGATCGTGCCGCACGGATAGTTCTGCGCCTACCACCTGGAGTCCGCCATGAAATTGATCAAGTACCTGAGTATCGGTGCGCTTTCGTTGTCGCTGCTCACCGGCCACGCGCTCGCGCAGGACAAGGCCGCCAAGCAGGCCGAGGTGCGCAAGGTCGCGGCGGCCACGCTCGAAAAGTTCTACGCCAAGAAGCCCGAGCTGAAGGCCGCGCTGGCGAAGGCGCCGGGTTACGCGGTGTTCACCACCTACGGGCTGAGCTTCCTCGTCGGCGGCAGCGGTGGCTCCGGCATCGTTCACGACAACAAGACGAAGCAGGACGTCTTCATGAAGATGGGCGCCGGCAGCGTCGGCTTCCAGATCGGCGCCGCCGAGAGCGACATGCTGATCGTCTTCAACACCGAGGCGCGGATGAAGCAGTTCATCGACAACGGCTGGACCTTCGGCGGCGGCGCCGAAGCCGGTGCCGGCGGCGGCGGCAAGTCCGTCGGCGGCGGCAGCAGCGCCGGCGTGTTGGGCGATGTCCAGGCCTACACGCTGACCAAGGCCGGCCTGACCGGAGACCTGCTGTCGATCGGCAGCGCCAAGGTCTGGAAGGACGCCGATCTGAACTGATCCTCTGGACCCCCGTGTGGGCGCATGCTGCCCTGATCTCGGCCGTGGCCCTGCTGGCAGGCTGCGCGACCCGGCCCGTCAACCCATCGATCGAGCGCGCGGAGCCGACCCAAGGCTACAGCTACGCGGCGCGCGCCGGCAGCCAGTACCCGGCCGATCTGATGGTGCTGGCGTTCTCCGGGGGCGGCACGCGCGCCGCGGCTTTTTCCTACGGCGCGCTCGAGGCCCTGCGCGCCACGCCGCGCCCGGCGTCGCCTTCGGCCCCTGCGGGTTCGCTGCTCGACGCGGTGAGCGCGACACCGGCGTCTCGGGCGGCAGCTTCACCGCGCTGGCCTACGCGCTCTATGGCGAGCGCCTGTTCGACGACTACGAGCGGCGCTTCCTCAAGCGCGACGTCCAGGGTGAACTGATCCTGCGGCTCTTCCTGCCCGGCTACTGGGGCCCGCTGTCGTCGACGGCCTGGGGCCGCTCGGAGCTCGCGGCGGACTACTACGACGAGATCCTGTTCGACGGCGCGACCTTCGCCGACCTGGTGCAGCGTCCCGGCCCGATGGTCGTCGCGGCAGCCACCGAGATCACCACCGGCGCGCGCTTCTACTTCACGCAGGCGATGTTCGACGTGCTCTGCTCGGATCTGTCGGCCGTGCGCCTGTCGCGTGCCGCGGCGGCGTCCTCGGCGGTGCCGGTGCTGCTGTCGCCGGTGACCTTCGACAACTACGGCGGGCGCTGCAATCTGGCGCTGCCCGATTGGCTCGATGCCGGCGCGCCCGAGGACACGGGTGCGTCGCGCGCCGCGTCGCGGGCGCAGCGCGAGTTGCAGAACCTGCTGGCCTACCGCGACGCCGAGCAGCGCCCCTATCTGCACCTGGTGGACGGCGGCGTGTCTGACAACCTGGCCACGCGCGAGGTGCAGGCGCTGCTGGACGAAATCGAGGCGCGCAGCATCGCCGGCCTGCCCACCCGATTCGAGGGCACGCGCAGCATTGCCATCGTCATCGTCAACGCCATGCCCACTCCCAAGCTGGGCTGGGACCGGCGCGAGTCCGCCCCCGGCAGCCTCGAGGTGCTGCTGCAGGCCACCGGCGTGCCGATCGACTTCTATTCCTACGAGTCGATCGACCTGCTGCGCGACACGGCCGCGCGCTGGCGTGCCGCGAAGGCCATGCGCGCCGCTGGCCCGCTGCCCGAAGGGCCTGCGTTCCGCGCGCAGCGCCACATGCCCGACATCGACCTGCACGTGATCGAGATCGCCTTCGACCAGCTCGCCGATGCGAGCGAGCGCGACTACCTGCGCCAGCTGCCCACGTCCTTCGCGGTGCCGCCCGAGGCGGTCGATCGCCTGCGCAGCGCGGCCGGCGTGCTGCTGCGCCAGTCGCCGGAATTCCAGGCGTATCTGAGCTACCTGCAGGCCGGCGAGCGCACGCTGCGTGCCGTTGGGACCAAGGTCCAGTAGCCCGCCGACCGAGCGGCGCGGATAGTTGCGCGACCGAATCCAGAAGCACCGCCGGTCGCGACCGGAGTCCATGCGCGGTCCTCGACGTTGTCGAGGTCAAGTGAAGTGCCCGAAGCCAACAGGAAGGAGTCGAGATGAACCAGCTGTTGCAACGAAGCCTGTGGGTGGCCGTGCCGATGGCCTTTGCCGTCGGCCATGCCTTGGCCGACTACCCGCTGATGAACATGGTGGCCGACAAGGTGATCCAGAAGTACCAGTCGTCCAGCTGCGAGCAGCTGTGGCAGCAAACGCAGCAGCCGAAGTCCGAGCAGGAACAGCGCGTGATCGGCCTGCTGAAGAGCGACCCGCAGATGCGCACCGCGTTCATGGACAAGGTAGCCGGGCCGATCGCCAACAAGATGTTCGAATGCGGGATGATCCCGTGAACCCGATGGGCGCCATCGTGGCCTGCCTGCGGCTGCTCGCGGTTGCCACCGCTGTCGCGACGGCGGGGGTCGCCGCCGCAGCGCCTGCTGCGACGAGGAAGGCGGCCGCAGCGGCGGCACGCACGCCGCAGCAACCGATCATCGAGGAACGCGCGGTCGCGCTGCTGAGGGCGGCGAGCGAACGGCTCGCCGCGGCGAAGTCGATGAGCTTCACCGCCGTCGCGTCCTACGAGTACCCCAGCCGTCTGGGGCCGCCGATCGTCTACACGGTGCGCCACGAGGTGGTGATGCAGCGGCCCGACAAGCTCAAGGTGGTCATCCCTGGCGACGGCCCGCCGAGCGAGTTCATCGTCGACGGCCGCGAGATGGTCGCCTTCGACCCGGCGGCGAACCTGGTCGCGGTGGCGCCGGCGCCGGCCACGCTCGAGGCGGCGCTGAAGCAGGCCTATCAGTCGGCGGCGATCTACTTTCCGTTCACCGACCTGCTGCTGCCGGACCCGTATGCGGCGATCAGCGACGGCGCGATCCTGGCCTATGTCGTCGGCCCGTCGGCGGTGGTCGGCGGTACGAAGACCGACATGGTCGTCTGGGCCAACAACGATGTGTTCATGCAGCTGTGGATCGGCACCGACGACAAGCTGCCGCGGCGCATCCGCGCGCTCTTCCGCGCCGACCCGCGCGGCCTGCGCCACGACCTGGAGATCACCGACTGGCAGCTCGACGGCGCCCTTGCCGCGGACACCTTCGGCACCGCCCAGGCCAAGGCCGGCCAGCCGATGGCCTTCGCCGTTCCCGGGCCGGAGCGGCCGCTGCCCGGTGCCAAGGCCGGCGCCAGGCCGGTCCCGAAGTCGCAATGAGGAGGCGCGACATGAAGACCCTTGCCGCAACGACCGTCGCCCTTCTGTGCGGCAGCCTGCTCGGCGCGTGGAGCAACCCGGCTTCGGCCTGGGCCTCGGCCAACCGCTTCGGCGGCCGCACCTCGCACAGCTGGGGCGACACCAGCCACGAGAACCGCTGGGGCGGCAGCACGCAGCATGTCGCCGGCGAAGGTACCGAGCACACCAACGTCTATGGCGGAAACACCGCGCATTCGGTCTACGGCGGCGCCGAGCACACCAACATGTACGGTGGCAAGACCTACGGCCAGGCTGGCTACGGCGCCTACCACACCTATCCCGGCGGTGCGACCTACTACCACCCGCCGGCCTACGCCCACTATCCAGCGTATCCGGTGTACCACCCGCCGGTGGCGGTGCCGTACTACTCCACCGGTTGCTACGGCTGCGCCGCGGCCGCGGGCGCGGTGGTCGGCATGGCCGCCGGCGCGGCGATGGCGTCGTCGAGCAGCGCGGCGCAGTCGCAGAGCGCCTATGCCGCCGGCGTGGCCACCGGAACGGCCAATACCAACGCCGCGTACCAGTCCGGCTATGCTGCGGGCTCGGCGTCCAAAACCGCCGCGGCGCCGGGAAC
>CAYZGL010000139.1:0-12312 GCA_964477985.1 uncultured Rubrivivax sp.
GCTGGACGTGGCCGACGAACTGGCCAAGCTGCAGGACCGCGTGCCGCCGATCCCGGCCGCGCAGGCCGCGGCGTTGGTGGAAAAGGCCTTCGGCCGGCCCGTCACCGAGCTCTTCGCCAGCTTCGATGCCGAGGCCGTGGCCAGCGCGTCCATCGCCCAGGTGCATTTCGCCACGATGCAGGACGGCCGCGAGGTGGCGGTGAAGGTGCTGCGCCCGGGCATGCTGGAGGTGATCGAGGACGACCTGACCCTGTTGCACACGCTGGCTCGCTGGGTGGAGCGCCTGAGCACGGACGGCAAGCGGCTGCGCCCGCGCGAGGTGGTCGCGGAATTCGACACCTACCTGCATGACGAGCTGGACCTGGTGCGCGAGGCCGCCAACGCCGCGCAGCTGCGCCGCAACATGCAGGGGCTGGACCTGGTGCTGGTGCCGGAGATGATCTGGGACCTGTGCACCTCCACCGTCATCGTCATGGAGCGCATGTACGGCGTGCCGATCAGCCAGACGCAGCGGCTGCGCGACGCCGGCGTCGACCTGCGCAAGCTGGCGCGCGACGGCGTGACCATCTTCTTCACCCAGGTGTTCCGCGACGGCTACTTCCACGCCGACATGCACCCGGGCAACATCCAGGTCAGCGTCGCGCCGGCCACGCTCGGGCGTTACGTGGCGCTGGACTTCGGCATCATCGGCACGCTGACCGAGAGCGACAAGGAATACCTGGCGCAGAACTTCATCGCCTTCTTCCGCCGCGACTACAAGCGCGTGGCCGAGCTGCACATCGAATCGGGCTGGGTGCCGGCGGGCACGCGCGTGGACGCGCTGGAAAACGCGATCCGCGCGGTGTGCGAGCCGCACTTCGACCGGCCGCTGAAGGACATCTCGCTGGGCCAGGTGCTGATGCGGCTGTTCCAGACCTCGCGCCGCTTCAACGTCGAGATCCAGCCGCAGCTGGTGCTGCTGCAAAAGACCCTGCTCAACATCGAGGGCCTGGGGCGCCAGCTCGACCCGGAGCTGGACCTGTGGAGCACGGCCAAGCCCTTCCTCGAACGCTGGATGCACCAGCAGGTCGGCTGGCAGGGGCTGCTGGACCGCCTGAAGAACGAGGCCCCGCGCTACGCGCAACTGCTGCCCGAACTGCCGCGGCTGCTGCACCAGACGCTGCAGGCACCGACGCAGTCGGCGGCGGAGTCGACCGCGCTGCTCGCGCTGCTGGCCGAGCAGCGGCGCACCAACCGGCTGCTGCAGGCGCTGCTGTACGGCGGGGGCGGCTTTCTCGCCGGCGCGCTGCTGATGCGGGCCTGGCTGCAGTGGTCCGCAGGCTGAGCGCTTGCGCGTCCACGCACGAGCAACGCACACGCGGCCACCGAAACTTATAATTTTGGGTTTTGCTTTGCCGCCGACCCCATGCCGATCTACGCCTACCTCTGCGAATCCTGCGGACACCGGCAGGACGTGCTGCAAAAAGTATCGGATCCGCTGCTGACCGCCTGCCCCGCCTGCGGCGCGCCGCGCTTCGTGAAGCAGTTGACGGCCGCGGGCTTCCAGCTGAAAGGCTCGGGCTGGTACGCCACCGACTTTCGCGGCGGCCCGAAGCCGGCAGCGGATGACCCGGCCGCTGCCAAGCCGGGCGGCGCCGCGGCGGCGCCCGACGCGCCGGCGCCGGCGGCAGCCCCTGCAGCGGCCAGCGACAAACCCCCGCCGGCCGCATCGGACGCGGCGTGAAGAAGTACCTGCTCGCCGGCTTGCTGGTGTGGACGCCGCTGGCCATCACCGTGTGGGTGCTGAGCTGGCTGCTGGGTGCGATGGACAGCCTGTTCGCCTGGTTGCTGTCGGCCCCGCAGGCGCTGCTGCCTACATCGGCGCACGCGAGCATCGAGCAACTGCGCCGCGTGCCCGGGCTGGGGGTGCTGGCCATGGGCCTGGGCCTGCTGTTGACCGGCGTGTTCGCCACCAACATCTTCGGCCAATGGTCGCTGCGCCAATGGAACCGGCTGCTGCACAACATCCCGATCGTGCGTTCGGTGTACAGCTCGGTCAAGCAGGTGTCGGACACGCTGTTTTCCAGCAGCGGCAACGCCTTTCGCGAGGCGGTGCTGGTGCAGTACCCGCGCCAGGGCTCGTGGACCATCGCCTTCGTCACCGGCAAGCCCGGCGGCGAGGTCGCGCACCACCTTTCCGGCACCTACGTCAGCGTGTACGTGCCGACCACACCCAACCCGACCTCGGGCTTCTTCCTGATGATGCCGCGCACCGACGTGGTGGAACTGGACATGAGCGTGGACGAGGCGCTGAAATACATCATCTCGATGGGCGTGGTCGCGCCGCCCAGCCGGGTACCGCTGGCGCAGCGCGCCGCCCGCCCTGAAGGCTGAAGATCCGCTGCGCGGCGGCCGCCGTGCGCGCGGGTCTGGCCGGCGCTGCCGCCCCCACTGAAATGCGAATGGAGCAACCGAGCATGAGAAGCAGCTATTGCGGCCTGGTCAGCGAAGCGCAGCTGGACCGCACCGTCACCCTGATGGGCTGGGCGCACCGGCGGCGCGACCACGGCGGCGTGATCTTCATCGACCTGCGCGACCGCGAAGGCCTGGTGCAGGTGGTGTGCGACCCCGACCGCGCGGCCATGTTCGCCACCGCCGAACACGTGCGCAACGAGTTCTGCCTGAAGGTGGTCGGCCGCGTGCGCGCACGCCCGGCCGGCACCGAGAACGCCAACCTCACCAGCGGCAAGGTCGAAGTGCTGTGCCAGGAACTGCAGGTGCTGAACCCGAGCATTTCGCCGCCCTTCCAGATCGACGACGAGAACCTGTCGGAGACCACGCGGCTGACGCACCGCGTGCTCGACCTGCGCCGCCCGAGCATGCAGCGCAACCTGATGCTGCGCTACCGCGTGGCGATGGAGGTGCGCAAGTTCCTCGACGCCAACGGCTTCATCGACATCGAAACGCCGATGCTGACCAAGAGCACGCCCGAGGGCGCGCGCGACTACCTGGTGCCCAGCCGCGTGCACGACGGCGACTTCTTCGCGCTGCCGCAAAGCCCGCAGCTGTTCAAGCAGCTGCTGATGGTGGCCGGCTTCGATCGCTACTACCAGATCGTCAAGTGCTTCCGCGACGAGGACCTGCGCGCCGACCGCCAGCCCGAGTTCACGCAGATCGACATCGAGACCTCCTTCCTCGGCGAGGAGGAGATCCGCACGATGTTCGAGGGCATGATCCGCAGCACCTTCCAGCACGCCATCGGCGTCGAGCTGCCCGCCTTCCCGGTCATGAAGTACGCCGATGCGATGCGGCGGTACGGCTCGGACAAGCCCGATCTGCGCGTCAAGCTCGAGCTGACCGAACTCACCGAGGTGATGCGCGACGTCGACTTCAAGGTCTTCGCCGGCCCGGCCAACCAGAGCGACGGCCGCGTGGTGGCGCTGCGCGTGCCCGGCGGTGCCGAGTTGAGCCGCAGCGAGATCGACGCCTACACCGAGTTCGTCAAGATCTACGGCGCCAAGGGGCTGGCGTGGATCAAGGTCAACGATGTCGCCAAGGGCCCGAGCGCAGCGGACCTGCGGTCCGGCCTGCAGTCACCCGTGGTGAAGAACCTGCACGACGCCGCGCTGGAGCAGATCCTGCGCCGCAGCGGCGCGGCCGACGGCGACCTGCTGTTCTTCGGCGCCGACAAGGCCAAGATCGTCAACGACGCGATCGGCGCCTTGCGCGTGAAGATCGGCCACAGCGACTTCGGCAAGGCGCACGGCCTGCTGCAAGGCGACTGGGAGCCGCTGTGGGTGGTCGACTTCCCGATGTTCGAGCACGACGAGGCGGCCGGGCGCTGGAACGCGGTGCACCACCCCTTCACCGCACCCAAGGACGGCCACGAGGACTGGCTGCAAACCGACCCGGGGCGTTGCATCGCCAAGGCCTACGACGTGGTGCTCAACGGCGTCGAACTCGGCGGCGGCTCGGTGCGCATCCACCGTGAGGAGGTGCAGAGCAAGGTGTTCCGCGCGCTGAACATCGGGCCCGAGGAGGCGCAGGCCAAGTTCGGCTTCCTGCTCGATGCGCTGCAGTACGGCGCGCCGCCGCATGGCGGCATCGCCATCGGGCTGGACCGCTTCGTGATGCTGATGACCGGCGCCGAATCGCTGCGCGACGTCATCGCCTTCCCGAAGACGCAGCGCGCGCAGTGCCTGCTGACCGGTGCGCCGAGCAGCGTCGACGAGGCGCAGCTGCGCGAGCTGCACATCCGGCTGAGGAACGTGGGCGCGCGCAGCGAGGCCTGACTACAGCCGCCAGGCGTTGACGCCGGCGGAGCGCAGCGCCGCCGGGTCGTAGGCGCTCTTCACGTCGACGAAGACGCCGCCCGGGCGCAGCTTGCGCAGCACGCCGGCCACGCCCATCTCGGCGTATTCGCTGTGCGACACCGCGGCGACGATGGCCGAGGCCTGCGGCAGCGCGTCCCACGGCGTCAGCGCCACGCCGTATTCGTGCTCGCATTCGGCCGATTCGGCCAGCGGGTCGTGCACGCGCACGTCGGCGCCGTAGCTCTGCAGCTCGCGCACGACGTCGATCACCTTGCTGTTGCGGATGTCGGGGCAGTTCTCCTTGAAGGTCATGCCCAGCACGACGATCGGCGCGCCCTTGACCGACAGGTCGGCGGCGATCATCTGCTTGACCGTCTGCTCGGCCACCCACTTGCCCATGCCGTCGTTGATGCGCCGCCCGGCCAGGATCACCTGCGGCGTGTAGCCCAGCATCTCGGCCTTGTGCGTCAGGTAGTACGGGTCGACGCCGATGCAGTGGCCGCCGACCAGCCCCGGGCGGAAGGGCAGGAAGTTCCACTTGGTGCCGGCCGCCTTCAGCACTTCGAGCGTGTCGATGCCGATGCGGTGGAAGATCAGCGACAGCTCGTTCATCAGCGCGATGTTCAGGTCGCGCTGCGTGTTCTCGATCACCTTGGCGGCTTCGGCCACCTTGATGCTGCTGGCCTTGTAGACGCCGGCGCTGATGATCGAGCCGTAGACCTCGGCCACGCGCTCCAGCGTCTCGGGCGTGTCGCCCGACACCACCTTGACGATCTTGGTGACCGTGCGCTCCTTGTCGCCGGGGTTGATGCGCTCGGGGCTGTAGCCGACGAAGAAGTCTTTTCTCCACTTCAGCCCCGAATGCTTCTCGATGATCGGGATGCACACCTCCTCGGTGGCGCCGGGGTAGACGGTGGACTCGAACACCACGGTGGCGCCGCGCTTCAGGTGCCTGCCCACGCTTTCGGAGGACTTGACCAGCGGCGTGAAGTCGGGCTGGTGCGCGTCGTCCACCGGCGTGGGCACGGCCACGACGATGAAGTCGGCCTGCGCGATGACGGCCGGGTCGGTGCTGCACTTCAGCTGGTCGGCCGCGCGCAGGTCGGCGCTGCTGACTTCGCCGGTGGGGTCGATGTGCTTGGCATAGGCGGCGACCTTGTCGGCGGCCAGGTCGAAGCCCAGCGTGGGGTGCTTCTTGCCGAACTCGACGGCGAGCGGCAGCCCGACGTAGCCCAGGCCGATGACGGCAATGGTGGTCATGAGATTGCTTTCCCTAAACGTTGTAGTAGCTGCGGTACCAGCGCACGAAGCGCGCCACGCCTTCCGGCACCGGGGTGCCGGGCTGGAAGCCGGTCCATTCGGCCAGCTCGGACACGTCGGCATGGGTGGCGGGCACGTCGCCGTCCTGCAGCGGCAGGAAGTTCTTCTGCGCCGTCTTGCCCAGCGCTTGCTCGATGGCCTGGATGAAGCTCATCAGCGGCACCGGGTCGTGGTTGCCGATGTTGAAGACGCGGTACGGCGCATTGCTGCGCGCCGGATCGGGCGCGGCCGCATCGAACCCGGGGTCTGCGGTGGCCACGCGGTCGAGCACGCGCACCACGCCCTCGGCGATGTCGTCGATGTAGGTGAAGTCGCGCACCATGCGCCCGTGGTTGAAGACGTCGATCGCGCGGCCCTCGAGCATCGCCTGGGTGAACAGGAACAGCGCCATGTCGGGCCGGCCCCAGGGTCCGTAGACGGTGAAGAAGCGCAAGCCGGTGGTCGGCAGGCCGAACAGGTGGCTGTAGGTGTGCGCCATCAGCTCGTTGGCCTTCTTCGTGGCCGCGTACATGCTGACCGGGTGGTCGATGTTGTGATGCTCCGAAAACGGCATCTTCGTGTTGCCGCCGTACACGCTGGAGCTGGACGCATAGGCCAGGTGCGCCACACGGGTGTGGCGGCAGCCCTCGAGCACGTTCATGAAACCGACGATGTTGCTGTCGACGTAGGCGTGCGGGTTCACCAGCGAATAGCGCACGCCGGCCTGCGCCGCCAGGTGCACCACGCGGTCGAAGCGCTCGCGCTCGAACAGCGCGGCCATGCCGTCGCGCTCGGCCACGTCCAGCTGCACGAAGCGGAAGTTGGGCAGCGGCGTCAGCCGCGCCAGGCGGTCGCGCTTGAGCTGCACGCTGTAGTAGTCGTTCAGGTTGTCCAGGCCGAGCACCGTGTCGCCGCGCGCCAGCAGCAACTGCGACACGTGCATGCCGATGAAACCGGCGGCGCCGGTGACCAGTATCTTCATGGGGTTGGGAGCGGCCGGGCCGCGGCTGTCAGCTCGTGCTGTGGCATCGCATTATCGGCGTGCCGAAGGTGCCGCCGCCGCGTCGGACGGCACGGCAGCGCGCCACATTTGGCGTGCTGCCGCCGCACGGCCTTACTTGTGCGCGGCGCTGGCCTCGTCCGCAGCCGCCGGGGCGAAGGTGGGCGACGCCGCGGCCGCGCCCGTGGCGGCGGCCGATGCCGCGTCCGCGTACTTGCCGAGATATTCGATGCGCGCCGCGTCGCGCAATGCCTTCAGATCCTTGGCCACCAGCTCGCGCTTGCGCGCGTTCAGCAAGAACTGCTCGATCGCCGGCGCGGCCTGCTCCAGCGTCACCGGCTGCGCGCGCGAGCCGGCCAGCACGATCAACTGCGCACCGCTGGGCGTCGCGTTGAGCACGGCCTGCCCGTCCTTCATCGCCGCAAAGGTGCCGAGGCTGGCGGTCGGCAGCTGCTCGGCGCTGCGCACCGCCTGCGCAGCGTTGAAGCGCAGCCCGTTCGCCTTCAGGTATTCGACCAGCGCGTTGACGTTCTTCGCCTGCTCGAGCTGCGCCTTCAGCGCCGCGACCTGCTCGGGCCGCGCCTCGATGTCGATTTCCTGCAGGTTGTAGATGCGGCGCTGCTCGAACAACGCCGGGTTGGCCTGGTAGAAGGCTGCCACTTCCTGCGCCGTGGGCTTGGCCGCGGCTTCGCCGACCTTGTCGAAGTAGGCGCGCGCCAGCACCTCGCGGCGCGCGGCTTCGAGCTGCTGCACCACGCGCGGCTCGCGGTCGAGCTTCAGCTCCACCGCCTTTTGCTGCGCCAGCTGCTGCTCGACCAGCCTTTGCAGCAGCTGGCGCGACGCGGCGTCGGCCTGTTCGGGCTTCAGGCGTTGCTGTTGCAGCAGCTGTTCGACCTGCGACAGCGGGATCGCCTCGCCGTTGACCTTGGCCGCTGCCGGCGCCGCGGCGACGTCGGCCTTGTTCTCGCATCCGGCCAGCCACAGCGCGGTGGCGGCAAGCAGCGCCGTCGTCGCGCGGGTGGCGAAGCGGCCGGGTCGGGGCATCGTGATCGGCATGGAGCGAAAGGCCGGTGTGCCAGGGGCGCGACAGGGGGCGCGACAGGGCGCGCGGCAGTGTACGCGCCGCCCGGCCACCCCGGGCCGGCCCGCGCTCAGCACTTCACGCCCAGGTGCAGCGCCACCACGCCGGCCGTGAGCTTGTGCACGTCGACATGGCCGAAGCCGGCCGCGCGCATCATCTCCTTGAGTTCCTGCGCCGGCGGGTGCATGCGGATCGACTCGGCCAGGTAGCGGTAGCTGTCGGCATCACCCGTGACCAGCCGCCCCAGCCGCGGCAGCACGTTGAACGAATACCAGTCGTAGGGCTTGCGCAGCGGCTGCGCCACCTGCGAGAACTCCAGCACCAGCAGCCGCCCGCCCGGGCGCAGCACGCGGCACATCTCGGCCAGCGCGCGTTCCTTGTGCGTCATGTTGCGCAGCCCGAAGGCAACGCTGACCAGGTCGAAGCGCTCGCCGGCGAAAGGCAGCTGCTCGGCATCGCAGGCCAGGCTGGGCAGCAGCAGGCCGTCGTCGAGCAGGCGGTCGCGCCCGGCGCGCAGCATCGCTTCGTTGATGTCGCTGTGCACCACCAGCCCCTTCGGGCCGGCGCGGCGCGCGAACGCGCGCGTCAGGTCGCCGGTGCCGGCGGCGATGTCCAGCACCTTGTCGCCGGCACGCACGTTGGCCACGGCCACCGCGTAGGCCTTCCACGCGCGGTGCGCGCCCAGCGACATCAGGTCGTTCATCAGGTCGTATTTGGACGCGACCGAATCGAACACGCCGCGCACGCGCTCGGCCTTGTGCGTCTCGTCCACGGTGTCGAAGCCGAAATGGGTCTGGCTCACTGGGTGCCCCTCGAGGTCGTTGTCAATGCCCGCACGACTTGGCTGGCGCCGCATCGATCATCGGCGCGTCGCGCTCCAGCCCGGCGTCGGCCAGCCGCTGCTCGTAGCGCTGCCACAAGCTGACTTGCTCGCGGCCGAGCCGGTACAGGTAGTCCCACGAATAGATGCCGCTGTCGTGGCCGTCGGAAAACCGCGGCTGCACGCCGTAGTGGCCCACCAGCTGCAATTCGTCGATGCCGACCTCGCGCTTGCCGGTCTGCAGCACCTCCTGCCCGGGGCCGTGGCCCTGCACTTCGGCCGACGGCGAGTACACGCGCAGCAACTCGAAGGGCAGGCGGAACGCGCTGCCGTCGTCGAAGCCGATCTCGAGCACGCGCGAAGCCTGGTGCAGCGTCAGCGCGGTCACGGCCGGGGTGTGGGGTTGCAGTCCTGCCATCGTCGTCCTTCCGTCGTCACACCAGCACGCGCTCGATGCCGCCGGCATTGGCGCGCGCCACGTAGTCGGGCAGCCAGGTCTCGCCCAGGATCTTTCGCGCCATCTCGATCACCACGTAGTCGGCTTCGAGCAAGCCGCTGGACAGATCGTCCTCGTAGCGCTTCAGGCCCTGCAGGCAGCTCGGGCAGGTGGTCAGGATCTTCAGGTTGCCCTGCGCCGGCACCGCGCCGCTGGCGCGCAGCGTGGCTTCGTCGCGCTTCAGCTGTTCTTCCTTGCTGAAGCGCACCTGTGTGGCGATGTCGGGCCTCGTCACGCCCAATGTGCCGCTCTCGCCGCAGCAGCGCTTGCTTTGCACCACGTTGGCACCGACCAGCGCCTGCACCGTCTTCAGCGGCTCTTGCAGCTTGGTCGGGCTGTGGCAGGGGTCGTGGAACAGGTAGCCGCCGTCGCCGGGCAGCTTGATGCCCTTTTCCAGCAGGAACTCGTGGATGTCGATCAGGCGGCACCCCGGGAAGATGCTGTCGAAGTGGTAGCCCTGCAGCTGGTCGTAGCAGGTGCCGCAGCTGACCACCACGGTCTTGATGTCCAGGTAGTTCAGCGTGGTGGCCACGCGGTGCAGCAGCACGCGGTTGTCGGCAATCATCTTGTCGGCCTTGTCGAACTGGCCGCTGCCGCGCTGCGGGTAGCCGCAGCACACGTAGCCGGGCGGCAGCACGGTCTGCACGCCGGCATGCCACAGCATGGCCTGCGTGGCCAGGCCCACCTGGCTGAACAGGCGCTCGGAGCCGCAGCCGGGGAAGTAGAACACCGCCTCGGTCTCGGCCGTGGTGGTCTGCGGGTCGCGGATGATCGGCACGTAGTCCTTGTCCTCGATGTCCAGCAGCGCGCGCGCCGTCTTCTTGGGCAGGCCGCCCGGCATCTTCTTGTTGATGAAGTGGATCACCTGCTCCTTCACCGGCGCCGCGCCCAGCGTCGCCGGTGGCGCTTCGGTCTGCTTGCGCGCCAGGCGCTGGAACAGGCCGTTGGCGATGCGCTGCGCCTTGAAGCCGATGCCGACCATGCCCGCACGCATCGCCTTGATGACGCGCGGGTCGGTAGCGTTGAGGAAGAACATCGCCGCCACGTTGCCGGGGCGCACGCTCTTGCGCCCCATCTTGCGCAACAGGTTGCGCATGTTCATGGTGACGTCGCCGAAGTCGATGTTCACCGGGCACGGCGCCAAGCACTTGTGGCACACGGTGCAGTGATCGGCCACGTCTTCGAACTCCTCCCAGTGCGCCAGGCTGACGCCGCGGCGCGTCTGCTCCTCATACAGGAAAGCCTCGACCAGCAGCGAGGTCGCGAGGATCTTGTTGCGCGGGCTGTACAGCAGGTTGGCGCGCGGCACGTGCGTGGCGCACACCGGCTTGCACTTGCCGCAGCGCAGGCAGTCCTTGATGCTGTGGCTGATCGCGCCGATGTCGCTTTGCTGCATGATCAGCGACTCGTGCCCCATCAGCCCGAAGCTGGGGGTGTAGGCGGCGCTCAGGTCCGACGCCCGCGCATCGCCGCCGCAGCTGGCGCTTGGCCGGGCGCCGGGCCGCCCCAAGCCCGGCGCGCCCCCTTGGGGGGCCGGCATCGCTTGCGATGCCTGGGGGGCCCTGATGAGCTTGCCCTTGTTGAAGCGGCCCTCGGGATCGATGCGCGCCTTGTAGTCGGCAAAGGGCCGCAGCTCGGCTTCGTCGAGGAATTCGAGCTTGGTGATGCCGATGCCGTGCTCGCCGCTGATGACGCCGCCCAGGCTGCGCGCCAGCGCCATGATGCGCGCCACCGTGTGGTGCGCGGTCTGCAGCATCGGGTAGTTGTCGCTGTTGACCGGGATGTTGGTGTGCACGTTGCCGTCGCCGGCGTGCATGTGCAACGCCACCCACACCCGGGCGCGCAGCACCTCGCCGTGGATGCGGCGGCACTCGCCGACGATCGGCTCGAAGGGCGCGCCGAAGAAGATGGCCTGCAGCGGCTTCAGGATCTGCGTCTTCCACGACGCACGCAGCGTGTGGTCCTGCAGCAAGGCGAACAGCGTGCGCCCGGCTTGACCATGTTCATCGGGCTGCACCACATCCAGCTGCGCCAGCCAGAAGCGCCACAGCTCGCGCACCTCGGCCAGCAGGCTGCGCACCTGCTGCACACGGTCGCCCAACAGCTCGGTGCTGGGCAGCGCGGCGGCGTCGTCGCCCTTGCCCAGCGGCAGCGCAGTGCGAGCGAAGAAGGCGTCCAAAGCGTCGACCAGCTCGAGCTTGTTGCGCAGGCTCAGTTCGATGTTGATGCGCTCGATGCCCTCGGTGTACTCGCCCATGCGCGGCAGCGGGATCACCACGTCCTCGTTGATCTTGAAGGCATTGGTGTGGCGGGCGATGGCCGCGGTGCGCTTGCGGTCGAGCCAGAACTTCTTGCGTGCCTCGGGGCTGACGGCGATGAAGCCTTCGGCACCGCGCGAGTTGGCGATGCGTACCACCTCGCTGGTGGCGCGCGCCACCGCGTCGGCGTCGTCGCCGACGATGTCGCCGAACAGCGCCATCTTCGGCAGGCCGCCGCGCTTGCTCTTGGTGCTGTAGCCGACCGCGCGCAAATAGCGGTCGTCCAGGTGCTCCAGTCCCGCGAGGATCGCTCCTCCCCTTGCAGCGTCGGCAAACAGGTAGTCCTTGATCTCGACGATGCTCGGCACCGCGTCCTTGGCGTTGCCGAAGAACTCCAGGCACACCGTGCGCACGTGCGCCGGCATGCGGTGCAGCAGCCAGCGCGCGCTGGTGATCAGCCCGTCGCAGCCTTCCTTCTGGATGCCCGGCAGCCCGGCGAGGAACTTGTCGGTGACGTCCTTGCCCAGACCTTCGCGGCGGAAGGTGGCGCCGGGGATCTCGAGCTGCTCGCTGCGCTCCAGCGTCTTGCCGCCGGCGTCGAAGTACTTCAGCTCGAAGCGCGCCGCCGGTGCGTCGTGGATCTTGCCCAGGTTGTGGTCCAGCCGGGTGACTTCCAGCCACTTGGCGTCGGGCGTGACCATGCGCCAGCTGACCAGGTTGTCCAGCGCGGTGCCCCACAGCACCGCCTTCTTGCCGCCGGCGTTCATCGCGATGTTGCCGCCGATGCAACTGGCCTCGGCCGAGGTCGGGTCGACCGCGAACACCAGCCCGGCGGCGTCGGCGGCGTCGGCCACGCGCTGCGTGACCACGCCGGCCTCGCTGCGGATCGTCGCCACTTCATGATCCACACCGGGGATGCGCTGCCATTCGACCGCGCCCAAGCCTTCGAGCTTTTCGGTGTTGATGACCGCGCTCATCCAGCTCAGCGGCACCGCGCTGCCGGTGTAGCCGGTGCCGCCGCCGCGCGGGATGATGGTCAGGCCCAGCTCGATGCAGCCCCTGACCA
>CAYZGL010000140.1:0-12099 GCA_964477985.1 uncultured Rubrivivax sp.
CACCGCCTTGATGTAGCGGTTGCGCGCCACGGTGATGCGGTTCTCGGTGCCTTCGAGCTGCACGCGCAGGTCCTGGAAGGCCTGGTTGGCCTTCAGGTCGGGGTAGCGCTCCACCGTCACCATCAGCCGGCTCAGCGCGCTGCCCAGTTCGCCCTGCGCGGCCTGGAACTTCTGGAAGGCCTCGGGGTTGTTGATCAGTTCCGGCGTGGCCTGGATGCTGGTGGCCTTGGCGCGCGCTTCGATCACCTTCGTCAGCGTCTCCTGCTCGAAGTTGGCTTCGCCCTTGACCGTGGCGACGATGTTGGGGATCAGGTCGGCGCGGCGCTGGTACTGGTTCAGCACCTCGGCCCACGACGCCTTGACCTGCTCGTCCAGGCGCTGGAAGTCGTTGTAGCCGCAGCCGCCCAGCATCAACGATGCCAGCAGCGCGAGCAACCCAGCCATGCGGCGACCCGTGTTCATGCTGCCTCTGTGTGTGGTGATCGACCGCGCATGCTACTGCGTGCAGCGCGCTGGGCTGCGTACAGTGCGGCCATGGACAAGCTGGCGCAGGCCCTGCGCGGGGCGAGCGCCGCGCCGCGGGCGCTGCAGCAGCGTGCATCGACGCTGCTGGTGGTCGGCGGCGGCGGCGTGCTCGGCGCGGCGCTGCTGGCGCGCGCGCTGGGCTGCGGCCGCTTCGAGCGCGTGCAGGCGCTGGTGGCCAGGGACGTGGCCTCGGCGCTGCGCGGCTTCGAGCCGCTGCCGCAGGCCTCGCTGGGGCGGCCGCTGCGTGCCGACAGCGCGGTCGTGGTCTTCGAGCGTGCGCGGCGCAACAACGGCCGCGACGACGCCTTCGTGCAGCCGCAACCAGCGCAGCTGCCCGAGTTTGCGGCGCCGTTGCGCGCCGGCGGCGTGCGCCGGCTGCTGGTGCTGGTGCCGCACGCGCCCGCGCTGTTGCCGCAGGCGCTGAAGTGCGGGCTGGCATCGCTGGACGAAGCGCAGGTGGCCGCGCTGGGCTTCGAGCAACTGCTGTTCGTGCGCGCCGCGCAGGCCGCGCCCGGCGTGCGCGCCGCGGGCCTGGCGCGCCGCGCGGCCGCGGCGTGGCTGGATCAGCTGGCGTGGATGGTGCCGCAGCGCGAGCAGCCGCTGCGCGCGCAGCGCCTGGCCGAGTTGGCGGTGGAGTTGCTGTGGCGCTTGCCGCTGGCGGCACCGGCGACGCGGGTGCTCGCGCCGGATCTGCTGTGGCAGGCGGCGCACGCCGCCGATCGCGGCGCCTGGCTGGACGCCTGGCTGGCCGGCGCGCCGCTGCCGCAGGTGAGCGCGCCGCCGCGCCGCTGGTGAGTGCCGCGGGCGAAGCGGCCCCGGCGTGTGCCGCCGTTCAAGGTGCGGCGCGGGGCGCCGCCGATAATCCCGCCCATGCCCACGCCACCGCCCCTGCTGGAAAACGACACCTTCCTGCGCGCCTGCCTGCGCCAGCCCACCGAGTACACGCCGCTGTGGCTGATGCGCCAGGCCGGGCGCTATCTGCCCGAATACAAAGCCACGCGCGAGCGCGCCGGCAGCTTCATGGGGCTGGCGACGAATCCGCAGTACGCCACCGAAGTCACGCTGCAGCCGCTGGACCGTTACGCGCTGGATGCGGCGATCCTGTTTTCCGACATCCTGACCGTGCCCGACGCGATGGGGCTGGGCTTGTCCTTTGCCGAAGGCGAAGGCCCGCGCTTTGCCCACCCGCTGCGCGACGAGGCCGCCGTGGCGCGGCTGGCGGTGCCGGACATGGACCGGCTGCGCTACGTGTTCGACGCCGTGGCGGCGATCCGCCAGGCGCTGCACACGACCGACGCGCAGGGGCGCCGGGTGGCGCGCGTGCCGCTGATCGGCTTTTCGGGCAGCCCGTGGACGCTGGCGTGTTACATGGTCGAAGGCGGCGGCAGCGACGACTACCGTCTGGTCAAGACCATGCTGTACGCGCGGCCCGACCTGCTGCAGCGCATCCTCGAGATCAACGCGCGCTCGGTGGCGGCCTACCTGAACGCGCAGATCGCCGCCGGCGCGCAGGCGGTGATGATCTTCGACTCGTGGGGCGGCGTGCTCGCCGATGGCGCGTTCCAGCGCTTCAGCCTGCACTACACGCGCCAGGTGCTGGCGCAGCTGACGACCGAAAACGAAGGCCGGCGCGTGCCGCGCATCGTCTTCACCAAGGGCGGCGGGCCGTGGCTGCAGGCCATCGCCGACTGCGGCGCCGACGTGGTGGGGCTGGACTGGACCGTGAATCTGGGCGCGGCGCGCGCCGCGGTCGGTGGGCGCGTGGCGCTGCAGGGCAACCTCGACCCGGCGGTGCTGTTCGCGCCGCCCGAGGCGGTGCGGGCGCAGGCCGTCGCCGTGCTCGACGCCTTCGGGCCGCCGCAGCGCGCCGACGGCGGCTGGGATGGCCACGTCTTCAACCTCGGGCACGGCATCAGCCAGCACACCCCGCCCGAGCATGTGGCGGCCTTGGTCGAAGCCGTGCATGGCCATTCGCGGCAGCAACGCGGCCGCCGCGCACCGGCATTGCCGTGAGGCGCGCCGTGCGCGACGCCAAAGCGCGCCTGCGAGCCGGTAAGTGAGTGCTCAGGGCTTGACTTATCCCCAGAAACCGCCCTGCGTTGCATCTCGGCCGGTAAGCCATCGGGATTTTTCCCGATGAGGGCTAAGTCGTTGATTTACATGACTTCGCAGCACTGCTGCGAAATGGGGCAGGGAAGCCGGGCCCTCGTCAAATCAAGAGCTTGGCGGATCCGGCAGCAGCTTGCCCACAAAGTTATTCACAGCAGATGTGGACAGCGGAGAAAGGGCTTTCCAATCATCGGGTTAGCGCCCATCTCTCGGTTCAACTCGAGCTTTCTCGCGCAAACGCGGCCGGTGCGAAGGTGAGCGATTCGGCCGTGTTGCCAGTGGTTGTCGCCGCGCCGCAACACGCGGCGCTGGCGGCCACCCTCGACTACCGCAGCGCCGGTGTGCTGCCGGCGGGCACCTTGGTGCGCGTGCCGCTGGGCCGGCGCAGCGTGGCCGGCGTGGTCTGGCACCGCCGCATCGGCCAGGCGCCGCCCGAAGCGCAGCTGCGAGCGATCGATGCGGCGCTGGGCAGCCTGCCGCCGCTGGGGCCGGCGTGGCGGCAGTTGGTCGAGTTCAGTGCCGGCTACTACCAGCGCAGCCTGGGCGAGGTCGCGCTGTCGGTGCTGCCGCCCGAATTGCGCAAGCTCGACGATGCGCCGTTGGCGCGCCGGCTCGAGCGGCTGCGCCGGGCGGCGCCGAGCGCGCACGCGCCGCCCGCGGCCGCAGCGGTGATGCCCGCACTCAGCGACGAGCAGGCGCGCGCGCTGCAGCAACTGGCGCTGCCCGAAGCGTCGTTGCGCCCGACGCTGCTGCAAGGTGTCACCGGCAGCGGCAAGACCGAGGTCTACCTGCGCTGCGCCGCGCAGGCGCTGGCGCAGCGGCGGCAGGTGCTGGTGCTGGTGCCCGAGATCAACCTGACGCCGCAACTCGAGGCGCGTTTGGCCGAGCGCTTCGCCGGCCACCGGCTGGTGTCGCTGCACAGCGCGCTGACGCCGGCGCAGCGGCTGCGCCACTGGCTGCTGGCGCACCTGGGCGAAGCCGACCTGGTGCTGGGCACGCGGCTGGCGGTGTTCGCCTCGCTGCCGCGGCTGGGGCTGATCGTCGTCGACGAGGAGCACGACCCCTCGTTCAAGCAGCAGGAGGGTGCGCGCTACTCGGCGCGCGACCTGGCGGTGTACCGCGCCCGCGCGCAGGCGCTGCCGGTGCTGCTGGGCTCGGCCACGCCGTCGCTGGAGAGCTGGGCGCACGCGCAAAGCGGCCGTTACCGCCGGCTGGTGCTGGCGCAGCGCATCGGCGGCGGCGTGCTGCCGGCGGTGCGGCTGCTCGACATGAACGGCGTGCCGCGCGGCGCCGGCGGCGCGCTGCCGGCGCTGGCGCCGGCGCTGCAGCACGCGCTGCAACAACGCATCGAGCGCGGTGAGCAAAGCCTGCTGCTGCTGAACCGCCGCGGCTATGCGCCGGTGCTGTTCTGCGGCGCCTGCGGCTGGAAGAGCGGCTGCGCGCACTGCAGCGCCTGGCGCGTGTTCCACAAGGCCGACCGCACGCTGCGCTGCCACCACTGCGGCTGCGCCGAGCGCGTGCCGCGCGCGTGCCCCGAATGCGGCAACCTGGACATCGCGCCGCTGGGCCGCGGCACCGAAAAGCTCGAAGAGCAGATCCGGCTGGCGTTGCCCGGCGCGCGAGTGGCGCGCATCGACGCCGACAGCACGCGCGCCAAGGGCGCGCTGCAGGCGCGCTTGACGGCGGTGCACGCCGGCGAGGTCGACGTGCTGGTGGGCACGCAGATGATCGCCAAGGGCCACGACTTTCGCGGCGTCACGCTGGTGGCGGCGGTCGACCCCGACGCGGCGCTGTTCGCCAGCGACTTCCGCGCCGCCGAGCGCTTGTTCGCATTGCTGATGCAGGCGGCGGGCCGCGCCGGGCGCGACGCCGAGCACGCGGCGCGCAGCCAGATGTGGGTGCAGACCTGGCATCCGCGGCACGCGCTGTACGCCGCGCTGGCGGCGCACGACTTCGACGCCTTCGCCCGGGCGCAGCTGGCCGAGCGCCGCGCCGCCTCGCTGCCGCCGTTCAGCCACCTGGCGCTGCTGCGCGCCGAGGCGCGCGCGGCCGAGGCGGCCCAGGCCTTCGTCGACGCCGCCGCCGCGCTGGCCGCGCCGCTGGCGCACGAACTCGGCGTGCGGCTGTACCCGGCAGTGCCGCCGTCGTTGGCGCGCGTGGCCGGCGTCGAGCGGCTGCAGATGCTGGCCGAATCGGCGTCGCGCGCCGCATTGCAGCGGCTGCTGGCCGCGTGGCTGCCGCAGTTGCAGGCGCTCAAGCCGCGCCACCGCGGCGTGCTGCGCTGGGCCGTCGACGTGGACCCGATGGCGATCTGAGAGCGCCCCCAGACCTGTCGCTTCGCGCCAGGCTCCCCGAGGGGATGAGTCAACTTGGGAGCGGCCCGGCGTTGACGCATGAGCCTGTGAGCGTGCCGGTGCACGGTGCGCGCAAAGTCTGCGCGGCGACGGCGACGGCGACGGCGACGGCGCCGCTGCCGCCCCAGGCCAGCGCGCCGCTCGGCTGCCCCTATGCTGTGGCCCCTTGCTGCCGCACGGAGAGCGCATGCCTGCCCCTACTGCCCGTACGGCGTCGAGTGCCGCCCGCCCCGGTGTGCTGCTGCGCAGCGTGCGCCGCCTGTGGCGGCTGGTCGACGGCACGCGCCGGCTGCTGCTGAACCTGTTGTTCCTGGCGCTGCTGGGCGCGCTGGCCTGGGCCTTCGCCACCAGCGGGCCGGCGGCGCTGCACGACAAGACGGTGCTGGTGCTGCAGCTGCGCGGCGCGCTGGTCGAGCAGGCCAGCGGCAACTGGCGTGACGTCGCGCTGGACCGTGCGCGCGGCGACGCGCTGCAGCAGGTGCAACTGCGCGACGTGCTGCAGGTGCTGGATGCCGCCGCCAAGGACGCGCAGATCGGCCAGGTGCTGCTGCTGCTGGACGATTTCCAGGGCGCGGGGCTGGCCTCGCTGCGCGAGGTCGCCGCCGCGCTGCAGCGCGTCAAGGCCGCGGGCAAGCCGGTGGTCGCCTGGGGCTCGCGCTTCGACCAGCGCCAGTACCTGGTGGCCAGCGCCGCCGGCGAGGTGTGGCTGCACCCGATGGGCATGGTGCAGCTCGAAGGCCTGGGCCGCTACCGCAGCTACTACCGCGACGCGCTGGACAAGCTGGGCGTGAAGGTGCACCTGCTGCGCGTGGGCCGCTACAAGAGCGCGGCCGAGCCCTTCACCGAAAACGGTCCCTCGCCCGCCGCCGCCGAGGCCGACGCCCAGCTGCTGCACGCGCTGTGGCGCAACTACACCGACGCGGTGGAGCAAGCGCGCGGCCTGGACGCCGGCAGCCTGATGCGCGCCATCGACGCGCTGCCGCAAAGCCTTGCGGCGGTGGACGGCGACCTGGCGCGGCTGGCGCTGCAGGGCGGGCTGGTCGATGCGCTGAAGACGCGCGAGCAGATGCGCGCGCTGCTGATCGAACGCGGCGCGCGCGACGACGCGGCCAAGAGCTTCCGCCAGGTGGGCTTCGAAGACTATCTGGCACGGCTGAAGCCGCGGCACGGCGGCGAGGCGCTGGCGGTGGTGGTGGCCGAAGGCGAGATCGGCGATGGCGAGGCGCCGCCCGGGCGCATCGGCGGGCTGTCCACCGCGGCGCTGATCCGCCAGGCGCGCGAGGACGATCAGGTCAAGGCGCTGGTGCTGCGCGTGGCCTCGCCCGGCGGCAGCGCCTTCGGCGCCGAGCTGATCCGCCAGGAACTCGAGCTGACGCGCGCCGCCGGCAAGCCGGTGGTGGTGTCGATGGGCGACGTCGCCGCCTCGGGCGGCTACTGGATCGCGACCGCCGCCGACGAGGTGATCGCCGATGCGGCGACGATCACCGGCTCGATCGGCGTGTTCACGCTGCTGCCCAGCGCCGAACAAGGGCTCGCCAAGCTGGGCGTGCACACCGCCGGCGTCGGCACCACCTGGCTGGGCGGCGCCTACGACCCGCGCCGCGCGCTGGACCCGCGCCTTGCCGCGCTGCTGCAAAGCAGCGTCGACCACCTGTACGCGCAGTTCGTCGCCAAGGCGGCGGCGGCGCGCCGGCAAACGCCGGCGCAGATCGACGCGGTGGCGCAGGGCCGCGTGTGGAGCGGCGCGCAGGCGCTGCAGCACGGCCTGGTCGACCGCCTGGGCAGCTACGCCGATGCGCTGCGCGCCGCGGCGCAGCGCGGCAAGCTGGCCGGCGCCGACAGCGGCGAGTTCCGCGTCACCTACCTGGAACGCGAGCCGGGGCGGCTGCAGCGGCTGGTCGAACTGTTCGGCGGCACCGTCTTCGAAGGCGCGGCGCGCCAGCTGGCGCAGCAGCTGGCATCGCGCTGGGGCGGCTGGCTGGGCGGCGCGGTCCTGCCCGGCGCGGCGCCGCTGCAGCACGACCTGGCCTGGCTGGCCGCGTCGACGCTGCAGCGCCAGCCCTATGCGCTGGTGCTGCACTGCCTTTGCAGCGCGCCCTGAAGGCCGGCCATGGTGCTTCCGCTGCCGCCGCTGCCCGCGCTGCCCGAACTCGAGCTGCTGGGCCACGATGCCGCCGACTGGGGCGTGATCGCGGTATTCGCGGTGGTCTACCTCGGCATGTTCCTCGGCGGGCTGCCGCGGCTCAAGCTCGACCGCTCGGGCGTGGCGCTGCTGGGGGCGATCGCGGTCATCGCCGTCACCGGCGAATCGGTCGAGGACGCGGCGCGCGCGGTCGACCTGCCGACCATCGTGCTGCTGTTCGCCTTCATGGTGGTGTCGGCGCAGATGAGCCTGGGCGGTTTCTATACCGCGGTGACGCGGCGCGTGGCGGCGCTGCCGCTGCCGCGCAGCGCCTTGCTGGCGGTGCTGATCGCGGTGGCCGGCGCGCTGTCGGCGGTGTTCTCCAACGACGTCGTGTGCCTGGCGATGACGCCGGTGGTGGCGCGCGCCAGCCTGCAGCGCGGGCTGAACCCGCTGCCCTTCCTGATCGGCCTGGCCTGCGCCGCCAACATCGGCTCGGCGGCCACGCTGATCGGCAACCCGCAGAACATGCTGATCGGCTCGGTGATGCAGCTGCACTTCGCCGACTACCTGCTCCTGGCGCTGGCGCCGGTGGGCTCGAGCCTGCTGCTGCTGTGGCTGTGGCTGAGCCTGCTGCCGGCGCCGCGCTGCGCTGCGGTGCCGGTGGCGGCGCCGCCGCCGCCCGGCGCCGAGCCGCCCTTCGACGCGCTGCAAACGGCCAAGGGCCTGCTGGTGGCCGCGGCGCTGCTGCTCGTCTTCCTGTTCACCGGCTGGCCGCGCGAGGTCGCGGCGCTGATCGGCGCCGGCGTGCTGCTGCTGAGCCGGCGGCTGCATTCGGCCGACGTGATGGGTTATGTGGACTGGCAACTGCTGCTGCTGTTCATCGGGCTGTTCGTCGTCAACCACGCCTTCGAGGGCACCGGGCTGGCGTCGCAGGCGGTGGCCTGGCTGGCGGCGCGCGGCGTGCATCTGCACGAGCCGGGCGCGCTGCTGGTGCTGGGCGTGGTGCTGTCCAACCTGGTGTCCAACGTGCCGGCGGTGATGCTGCTGCTGCCGCAGCTGCAGGACCCGGCGGCGGGCACGATGCTGGCGCTGGTCAGCACCTTCGCCGGCAACCTGCTGCTGGTGGGCTCGATCGCCAACCTGATCGTCGTCGACCTGGCGCGCAAGGCCGGCATCGCCATCGACTGGAAGCAGCATGCGCGCATCGGCGTGCCGGTCAGCCTGGGCACGCTGGCGCTGGTGTGGTTCTGGCTGCGTTGACTATGATGCGCGCCCCTTGCCCGTGCCCAGCCCCGTGCCCAACCCCGTGCCCAAGCCCTTGCTTATGGCCGAAGCCCCCCATTCGCTGAACGACGCGCAGCTGCAGGCGGTGCATCACCTGGGCGGCCCGTGCCTGGTGCTGGCCGGCGCCGGCTCGGGCAAGACGCGCGTCATCGTGCACAAGATCGCGCGGCTGCTGCAAAGCGGCATCGAGCCGAAGAACATCGCCGCCATCACCTTCACCAACAAGGCCGCGGCCGAGATGCGCGAGCGCGCCAAGGCGCTGGTCGGCGCGCGCGCGGCCAAGGACCTCGCGGTCAGCACCTTCCACTCGCTGGGCGTGCGCATGCTGCGCGCCGACGGCGCGGCCGTCGGGCTGAAGCCGCAGTTCTCGATCCTCGACAGCGACGACGTGCTGGGGGTGCTGCGCGACGCTGGCGGCTGCAGCGACAACGCCTTGGCCCGGCGCTGGCAGTGGACCATCAGCCTGTGGAAGAACCAGGGCCTGGACAGCCAGCGCGCCGCGGCCGCCGCCGCCAGCGACGACGAAGCGGTGGCCGCGCGCGTGATGGCCGTGTACGAGCAGCGGCTGGCGGCTTTCCAGGCGGTGGATTTCGACGACTTGATCGGCCTGCCGTTGAAGCTGCTGCAGCGCGACGCGGCGGCGCGCCAGAAGTGGCAGCGCCAGTTCCGCCACATCCTGATCGACGAGGTGCAGGACACCAACGCAGTGCAGTACGACTTGCTCAAGGCGCTGGTGCAGCACGGCGACGGAGCCGACAACCCGCGCGACAACCCGCGCGACACCACGCCCTTCACCGCGGTGGGCGACGACGACCAGAGCATCTACGGCTGGCGCGGCGCCACCATCGACAACCTGCGGCGGCTGCCGCAGGACTTTCCCAGGCTGAAGGTGATCGCGCTGCAGCAGAACTATCGCTCCAGCGGCCACATCCTGCGCGCGGCCAACCACGTCATCGCGGCCAACCCGAAGCTGTTCGAAAAGACGCTGTGGAGCGCCTTCGGCGACGGCGAAACGGTGCGCGTGGTCGAGTGCGACAACGAAGCGCACGAGGCCGAGCGCGCGGTGGCACGCATCCAGTCGCTGCGTGCGGCCGACGCCACGCTGAAGTTCGCCGACTTCGCGGTGCTGTACCGCGCCAACCACCAGGCCAAGGTGTTCGAGCAAAAGCTGCGCGCCGCGCAGCTGCCGTACAAGGTGTCGGGCGGCCAGAGCTACTTCGACCGCGCCGAGATCAAGGACCTGTGCGCCTGGCTGCGGCTGCTGGTCAACACCGACGACGACCCGGCCTTCCTGCGTGCGGTGGGCGCGCCCAAGCGCGGCATCGGCGCGACGACCCTGGCCGGGCTGGGCGACTTCGCGTCGCAGTGGAAGACCAGCCTGTTCGCGGCGCTGTCGTCAGCGACGCTGGCTGCCCAACTGAGCGCCAAGGCGCTGGGCGCGCTGCACGAGTTCGGCCGCTATGTGACCGATCTGGAGCAGCGTGCGCGCCACACCACCGGCCAGGCCGAGGCCCAGGCGCTGCTGCTGGGTTGGCTGAAGGAGATCGGCTACGAGCAGCACCTGCACGACGGCGCCGACAGCGACAAGCTGGCCGCCGCGCGCTGGGCCAACGTGCTCGATTTCGTCGACTGGATCGCGCGGCGCTGCGGCGGCGACGCTGCAAGCGACCGCGAAGCGCAAAGCGTGCTGCAGGTGGCGCAGACCATCAGCATCATCATCAGCCTGGCCGAGCGCGGCGACGAGCAGGACGTGGTCACGCTGTCCACGCTGCACGCCGCCAAGGGGCTGGAATGGACGCACGTGCAACTGGCCAGCTGCAACGAAGGCCTGCTGCCGTTCAAGACCGACGACGACACGCTGGATGCGGCGACGCGCGCCACCCGGCTGGAAGAGGAGCGCCGCCTGATGTACGTGGGCATCACGCGCGCGCGGCGCTCGTTGATCGTCAGCAGCTTGCGCCGGCGCAAGCGCGGCCGCGACACCGTGGCCGGCGTGCCCAGCCGCTTCATCGCCGAGATGAAGCTCGACGAAGGCGGCGCCAGGGAAGACCCGCGCGCGCGGCTGAAGCGGCTGCGCTCCGAGTTGGCGGCGCGCGCTGCGCCGCAAGGCTCGGCCGCGGACTGACGCGAACTGCACACGACCGCGGGCGGGCCGCTGGCGCGGCGACGGGGTGTCGTCCCGCTGCACTGCTGCACCGCCGTGCTGCTGCGGTCGCGTGGACGCACAATCGCCCTCAGCCATGGACAAGCACTACCTGACCCCGCTGTTCGCCCCGCAGTCGATCGCCGTGTTCGCCGGCCGTGCCGACGACGCGGCCACGCAGACGCGGCAGGCGCGCCAGCTGCACGAGGTGCTGCGCGCGCAGCGCTACGGCGGCGAGCTGCACTTCCTGGACATCGACAGCAGCGGCAAGCTGGCCGACTTGGCGCGCGCGCGTGCCGACCTGGCGCTGATCGCGCTGCCGCCGGCCGAGATCGCCGCCGCGCTGGAACTGGCCGCGCGCATGGGCTGCCGCGCCGCGCTGGTGGTGGGCACCGGCATCGGGCCCGAGCCGGCCGACGCGCTGAAGGCGCTGGCGCGGCGCGAGGGCATCGCGCTGCTGGGCCCGAACAGCCTGGGGCTGCAGCGCCCGTCGCTGCAGCTCAACGCCAGCGTGTTCGGGCCGCTGGCCGCACCCGGCACGCTGGGGCTGGTGTCGCAGTCGGGCGCGCTGACGGTGGCCATGGTCGACTGGGCACGGCACAACGGCGTGGGCTTCTCGTCGGTGGTGTCGGTGGGCGCGCACACCGGCCTGGACATCGCCGAGGCGCTGGACTTTCTTGCCGCCGACGGGCGCACGCACAGCATCATCGTCTACATGGAAGGCATCGCCAGCGCGCGGCGCTTCATCAGCGCGCTGCGCACCGCCGCGCACTCCAAGCCGGTGGTGGTGCTGAAGTCGGGCCGGCGCGCCGACGGCAACGCCGCGGCGCAGACGCACAGCGGCGCCATCGTCGGCAGCGACGAGGTGTTCGACGCCGCGCTGCGCCGCGCCGGTGCGGTGCGGGTGCGCTCCTTCGTCGAGCTGTTCTCGGCCGCCAAGTGCCTGGCCTCGCGCTACCGGCCGGTGGGCAAACGCCTGGCGGTGATCAGCAACGGCGGCGGCCCCGGCGTGCTGGCGGCCGACTGGGCGGCCGAGATCGGCCTGGAGCTGGGCCGGCTGTCGGCCGAAGGCGCGGCGGCGCTGGCGCCGCAGCTGAGCGCGCTGGCGTCGCTGAGCGAGCTGATCGACGTGTCGGAGGACGCCGGCGCCGACGCCTACCGCGCGGCCATCGCCGCGGCCAACGCCGACGCGCAGGTCGACGGCGTGCTCGCGATCCACGCGCCCAAGCCCGGCATCGACGCCGCCGCGGTGGCCGAGGCGGTGGCCGCGAGCCAGCGCGCCATGCACAAGCCGCTGCTGGCGTGCTGGATGGGTGACGCCGCGGTGGGCCAGGCGCGCCAGCTGCTGAGCGAGGCGCAGATCCCGCACTTCCGCACGCCCGAGGCCGCGGTGGGGGCCTTCGGCAACATCGCCACCTTCTACCAGAACCAGCTGCTGCTGCAGCAGACGCCGGGCTCGTTGTCCGCGCTGGACAAGCCCGACGTCGAAGGCGCGCGGCTGGTGATCGAAAGCGTGCTGGCCGAGCGGCGCAAGGTGCTGACCGAGCTGGAATCGAAGA
>CAYZGL010000141.1:0-11816 GCA_964477985.1 uncultured Rubrivivax sp.
AGCAGGTAGGAGATGCCGCCCTTGCCCGACTGGCTGTTGACGCGGATCACCGCCTCGTAGCTGCGTCCCAGGTCCTTGGGGTCGATCGGCAGGTAGGGCATGTCCCAGACATCGTCCTCTCGCCGCGCTGCGAAGGCCTTCTTGATCGCATCCTGGTGCGAGCCGGAGAATGAGGTATAGACCAGCTCGCCGACATAGGGATGGCGCGGATGCACCGGCAGTTGGTTGCAGTGCTCGACGCAGCGGCGGATCTCGTCGATGTTCGAGAAATCCAGCCCCGGCGCCACACCCTGCGTGTACAAGTTCAGCGCGATGTTGACGACATCGACGTTGCCGGTGCGCTCGCCGTTGCCGAACAGACAGCCTTCGATGCGGTCGGCACCGGCCATCAGCGCGAATTCGCCCGCCGCGGTGCCGGTACCGCGGTCGTTGTGCGGGTGCACCGACAGCACGATGGCGTCGCGCCGCGCCAGGTGGCGGTCCATCCACTCGATCATGTCGGCGAAGATGTTCGGCGTGCTGTGCTCCACCGTCGACGGCAGGTTGACGATGCACTTGGCCTCGGGCGTCGGCTGCCACACCGCCGTGACCGCATCGACCACACGCTTGCTGAAGGCGAGCTCGGTGCCCGAAAACATCTCCGGCGAGTACTCGAAGGTCCAGCGCGTGCCGGGTTGGTCATTGGCCAGGTGCTGCAGCAGCCGCGCATGGCGCACCGCGAGATCGACGATGCCGTCCTCGTCCAGCCCCAACACCACGCGGCGCATCACCGGCGCCACCGCGTTGTACAGGTGCACGATGGCGCGCGGCGCGCCGGCCAGCGACTCGAAAGTGCGGCGGATCAACTCCTCTCGCGCCTGCGTCAGCACCTGGATGGTCACGTCCTCGGGGATCAGCTTGCTCTCGATCAGCAGACGCACGAAATCGAAGTCCGCCTGCGACGCCGAGGGGAAGCCGACCTCGATGTGCTTGAAGCCGATGCGCACCAGCATCTCGAACATGCGCAGCTTGCGCGCTGGGTCCATCGGCTCGATCAGCGCCTGGTTCCCGTCGCGCAGGTCGACGCTGCACCACTGCGGCGGCGCGCTGATCACTGCGTCAGGCCAGCGCCGCTCGGCCAGGCGCACTGGTGCGAAGGCGCGGTACTTGCTGTCGGGTCGGGAGAGCATCGTCATGGTTGAACCTCGTGGGCAGGTGGCACTGCACGCAAGCTGAACAAAGAAAAACGGCCCGTTGCGTGAGCTGACGGGCCGTTGATCGAAGAATGTACGGATGTGGCAGATCAGCGCGCCCGAAGCACTCCTAGAAGCAGTAGCGAAATGGCGGGGCGGCTGAACATCGTGGGCTCAATATACCACGCGGCCGCGCTCAATGAAGCCCGCGTTCGTCAGGCTCGTCGGTGGAGGTGGCGATCACACTGACCGGCCTGCCCTTGGTCTTGCGCCACGCATACACCGCGTAGCCCGACAGGCCGTACAGGCAGAAGGCGCCGAACAGCACCAGCGGTGGATGCAGGTTCACTGCGGCGATGCCCAGCGCGACCAGCACGAGCACGATGAAGGGCACCGAGCGCCGCTGCCCGATGTCCTTGAAGCTGTAGAACGGAACATTGGTGACCATCGTCAGGCCGGCAAACAGCGTCACCGCAAGCGCACCCCAGGTCAGCCACTCGATGCGCGCCGCACCCTTGAAGCCGGCGTCGTCCATCACCCAGATGAAGCCGGTCACCAGCGCCGCCGCCGCCGGGCTGGGCAGCCCCTGAAAGTAGCGCTTGTCGACGACGCCGATGTTGGTGTTGAAACGCGCCAGGCGCAGCGCGGCCGACGCGCAGTAGACGAAGGCCGCCACCCAGCCGAGCTTGCCCAGCCCCTTCAGCGCCCATTCATAGACGATCAACGCCGGCGCGGCACCGAAGCTGACCATGTCCGACAGGCTGTCCATCTGCTCGCCGAAGGCGCTTTGCGTGTGCGTCATGCGCGCCACGCGCCCGTCCAGGCTGTCGAGCACCATCGCGCAGAACACGCCGATCACGGCGTGCTCGAAGCGAGCGTTCATCGCCATCACGATCGCGTAGAAGCCGCCGAACAGCGCGGCCAGCGTGATCATGTTGGGCAGCACGTAGATGCCCCGGCGGCGCGGCCGCACGGGCATCTCGCCCTCGAACGCCGACTCCAGTGCCGACGCGGGCTCGTCGTTCATCGGCGCAGGCGTGTCGGGATTCAGTTGCGGCTCTTGTCGACCAGCTTGTTGGCCTTGATCCACGGCATCATCGCGCGCAGTTTTTCACCCACCACCTCGATCGAGTGCTCGGCCATCAGGCGGCGGCGGCTCAGCAGCGTGGGCGCGCCGGCGCGGTTCTCGAGGATGAAGCTCTTCGCGTATTCGCCGCTTTGGATGTCGGCCAGCATCTTCTTCATCGCCGCTTTCGATTCGGCGGTGATGACCTTCGGGCCGGACACGTATTCACCGTACTCGGCGTTGTTGCTGATCGAGTAGTTCATGTTGGCGATGCCGCCTTCGTAGATCAGGTCGACGATCAGCTTGAGTTCGTGCAGGCACTCGAAGTAGGCCATCTCGGGCGCGTAGCCGGCTTCGACCAGCGTCTCGTAGCCGGCCTTGATCAGCTCGACCGTGCCGCCGCACAGCACCGCCTGCTCGCCGAACAGGTCGGTCTCGGTCTCCTCGCGGAAGTTGGTCTCGATCACGCCGGCCTTGCCGCCACCGTTGGCCGCGGCGTAGCTCAGCGCCAGGTCGCGCGCCTTGCCCGACTTGTCGGCATGCACCGCGATCAGGTGCGGCACGCCGCCGCCGCGGCTGTAGGTGTCGCGCACGGTATGGCCGGGCGCCTTGGGCGCGACCATCCACACGTCCAGGTCGGCGCGCGGCACGACCTGGCCGTAGTGCACGTTGAAGCCGTGCGCGAAGGCCAGCGACGCGCCTTCGCGGATGTTCGGCTCGACGTCGTCGCGGTAGACGGCCGCGATCTGCTCGTCGGGCAGCAACATCATCACGACGTCGGCGTCCTTGACCGCATCGCCGACGGCCGCGACCTTCAGGCCCGCCTTCTCGACCTTGGCCCACGACGCCCCGCCCTTGCGCAACCCGACCGTGACCTTGACGCCGCTGTCGCTGAGGTTTTGCGCATGCGCGTGGCCTTGCGAGCCGTAGCCCACGATCGTGACCTTCTTGCCCTTGATCAGGCTGAGGTCGGCGTCCTTGTCGTAGTAGACCTTCATGTTGCTCTCCGTTGAAAGGTGTGCATCGAAGGGCCGTGGCCGGCCCGGGTTCAGACTCTGAGGATGCGCTCGCCGCGGCCGATGCCGCTGGTGCCGGTGCGCACGGTCTCGAGGATCGCGGTGCGGTCGATGGCCAGCAGGAACGCATCGAGCTTGCCGGCATCGCCGGTCAGCTCGAGCGTGTAGCTCTTCTCGGTGACGTCGACGATGCGCCCGCGGAAGATGTCGGCCATGCGCTTCATCTCCTCGCGCTCCTTGCCGACCGCGCGCACCTTGATCAGCATCAGTTCGCGCTCGGTGAAGCTGCCTTCGGTCAGGTCGACCACTTTGACCACCTCGATCAGACGGTTCAGGTGCTTGGTGATCTGTTCGATCACCTCGTCGGAACCGGTGGTGACGATGGTCATGCGCGACAGCGACCGATCCTCGGTGGGCGCGACCGTCAGGCTTTCGATGTTGTAGCCGCGCGCCGAAAACAGCGCGACCACGCGGGACAGTGCGCCGGGTTCGTTTTCCAGCAGCACGGCGATGATGTGTTTCATGGGGGTTCGTCCTGCGCGCTCTTCGCCCTCGGGGGCCGGTGGGCCGCCGCGGTTTGGCCACGCGATGCGAGTTGAAAATTGGGCGATGTCCGAAGCAGTGTCGCGGCCGGCCGTCGTGCCCTGAGCGAGCCGGCGCGGGTAGCGCCGGCGTGCCGGGCGCGAGGCCGCGCCGCGCTACAGGTCCTCGGAGCCGAGCCTCATCTCGGAGATGCCCTTGCCGGCCTGCACCATCGGCCAGACGTTTTCGGTCGGGTCGGTGCGGATGTCGAGGAAGACGGTGCGGTCCTTCAGCTTGATGGCCTCGCGCAACGCGCCTTCCACGTCGGCGGGCTTTTCCACCAGCAGGCCGACATGGCCGTAGGCCTCGGCCAGCTTGACGAAATCGGGCAGCGCGTCCATGTAGCTGTGCGAATAGCGCCCGCCGTAGTCGAGCTGCTGCCACTGCCGCACCATGCCCAGGTAGCGGTTGTTCAGCGACACGATCTTCACCGGCGTGTCGTACTGCTTGCAGGTGGAAAGCTCCTGCAGGCACATCTGGATGCTGCCCTCGCCGGTGATGCAGAACACGTCCGACTCGGGTTTGGCCAGCTTGATGCCCATCGCATACGGCAGCCCCACGCCCATCGTGCCCAGGCCGCCGGAGTTGATCCAGCGCCGCGGCTCGTCGAAGCCGTAGTACTGCGCCGCCCACATCTGGTGCTGGCCGACATCGGACGTGATGTAGGTGTCGCGCCCGCGCGTCAGCTCCCACAGCTTCTTCACCACGAACTGCGGCTTGATGACCTCGGTGCTGGGCTTGAAGGCCAGGCACTCGCGCTTGCGCCAGCCGTCGACCTGCTGCCACCAGGCCGACAGTGCAGCGGCATCGGGCCGCTGCGGCGCCTCGGACAGCTGAGCGATCAGTTCCTGCAGCACGTCCTTCACGTCGCCCACGATGGGGATGTCCACGCGCACGCGCTTGGAGATCGACGAGGGGTCGATGTCGACGTGGATGATCTTGCGCTCCACCGAAGCGAAGTGCTTGGGGTTGCCGATCACGCGGTCGTCGAAGCGCGCCCCGACCGCCAGCAGCACGTCGCAGTGCTGCATCGTCATGTTGGCCTCGTAGGTGCCGTGCATGCCGAGCATGCCGAGGAACCGCGGGTCGCCGGCCGGCACCGCGCCCAGGCCCATCAGCGTGTTGGTGCACGGGTAGCCCAGCAGTTCGACCAGTTGGCGCAGCTCCTTCGACGCGTTGCCGAGGATCACGCCGCCGCCGGTGTAGATGTACGGGCGCTTGGCGCCCAGCAGCAACTGCACGGCCTTGCGGATCTGCCCGCCATGGCCCTTCTTCACCGGGTTGTACGAGCGCATCTCCATGCGCTCGGGGTAGTGGAAGGCCGTGGTCTTCAGCGACACGTCCTTCGGGATGTCCACCACCACCGGCCCGGGCCGGCCGGTGCGCGCGATGTGGAAGGCCTTCTTGATCGTGGTCGCCAGGTCGCGAACGTCCTTGACCAGGAAGTTGTGCTTGACCACCGGGCGGGTGATGCCGACGGTGTCGCACTCCTGGAAGGCATCCAGGCCGATCGCCGGGGTGGGCACCTGCCCGGTGATGATCACCAGCGGGATCGAATCCATGTAGGCGGTGGCGATGCCGGTCACGGCGTTGGTCACGCCCGGGCCGGAAGTCACCAGCGCGACGCCGACCTCGCCGGTGGCACGCGCGTAACCATCGGCGGCATGTACTGCCGCCTGCTCGTGGCGCACCAGGATGTGCTGGATCGAATCCTGCTTGTACAGCGCGTCGTAGATGTAGAGCACCGCACCGCCGGGGTAGCCCCACAGGTACTTGACCTGTTCGGCCTGCAGGCAGCGCACCAGGATGTCCGAGCCGTTCAGCTCGACAGGGGTGTCCGAGGGGGGGTGCGCCGAGGCGGCGCGCTTGAGTTCCGCGGGGGAAATGTCCATGTCTGACCCTTTGCGATTTTCTCTGACGAAAAACGATCGGTGCCCCTCCTCGCGCCCTCGTGAGGCGGAATCGGAAAGCTGCGAAGCCGGATCTCCGATGCCCGGGTCGGGCCATCGGGCTCCCGGCATGGGAGCTCATCGTGCGAAGCGCGGATTATGCCATCGCCGTATCGGGTGGAATAATCGCTCCGGCCCGCCTTGCGGGGATCCACCACCCGCCCAGCCTTGGCCTCCGACAAAGAACTGTCCGATTTCCTTCGAGGTTGCGAAAGGCGGGCCTTCAAGCGCACCGCATATGCCGTGCGCGACGACGATGCCGCACTCGACATCGTGCAGGAGGCCATGATTCGGCTTGCCGAGAGCTACGGTGACCGCCCGGCGGCGGAACTGCCGCTGATCTTCGGCCGAATCCTGTCGAATGCGACGATGGACTGGTTCCGCCGGCAGAAGGTGCGGCGCGCGACCGTGCAGAACTTCTCCGACCTGCACGCCAATGCCGACGATGGCGACCCGGGCCTGCTGGAAAGCATTGCCAGCGTGGACAGCGACTGGGTGGCGCAAGCGCCGGAACTGCAGTTGTCGCGCACACAGACGCTGGCCTTGATCGACTCCGAACTGGCGGCGTTGCCAACCCGTCAACGCGAGGCGTTTCTGCTGCGTTACTGGGAGGAACTGGACACCGCAGAGACTGCGCAAGTGATGGGCTGCTCCGAGGGCAGTGTGAAAACGCACTGCTCCAGAGCGGTTCATGCGTTGGCGAAGGCATTGTCTGCCAAGGGATTGAAGCCATGAATCCAACCACCGCCTGCCGGCGCACCGATTGCTGCGACATCGAGGCACGTTTTGCGCGGCGCATCGTCGCCCGGTTGGACCAGCAGTCGGACCTTCTCGGGCACGACATCACCGAGCGCTTGCGCGTGGGCCGCGAGCAGGCCCTGGCCAGGGCTCGCCAGGTGCGGGCCGCCCGGTCGGTCGCGAGCCCCAAGCTGCAGATCGTCGGCGCCGCGCGAGGCACGGTCTCATTGGGGGGCTCACCGTCGGGCTGGCTGCGCTTGGCCTCGTTGTTGCCTTTGATGGTGCTCGTCGTGGGCTTGCTGGCGATCCAGCATCTGCACGAGCAGGCGGAGATCCGCGCTGCGGCGGATGTCGACACGGCCTTGCTTTCCGACGATCTGCCGCCCGAGGCCTACGGCGATCCTGGGTTCGCCGCTTTCCTGAAGCAGCCCGAGCCGTGAGCAGCAGCGCGCGCAGCCAGCGCCTTCGACTGAGCCGGCTCGGCGTGGGCGCGCTGCTGGCCATCATGGCGGTGCTCTGGCTGGACGCTCGTGCGCAACAGCTGCGGCCGCCTGGCACCGCAGCGCCCACCGCGTCGGCCGCCTGGACCACGCTGAGCCCCGCGCAGCAAGCGGCGTTGGCGCCGCTGAAGAGTGACTGGCAGGGCATCGACGACACCCGCCGGCAGCAGTGGCTGGAGATCGCCGCCCGGTTCCCCGCAATGCCCCCCGAGGAACGCCAGCGAATCCAGGAGCGCATGGCCGAGTGGGCGCGCATGACGCCCGACGAGCGCGGGCGCGTGCGGCTGCAGTATCAGGAACTGCGCCAGATCAGCGCCAAACAACGTCAGGAGCGCTGGGACGCCTACCTGGCGCTGCCTGCCGAGGAGCGTCGCGCATTGGCCGAAAAGGCAAGGACGGTGCCCAAAGTCGCCGTGGCGAAGAGCACGGCAGCCTCGCCGACGCGCCTGGCTGGCGCCGACGCAGCCGCGCAGCCGGCCGCCAAGGTGGTTGCCCCGACGGTAGTGCAGGCCAAGCCCGGCGCCAGCACCACGCTGATTTCGCGGGCCGCCACGCCGCCGGCGTCCACCCCGTCCAGACTGGCGAAGGCCGATGTCGACGGCGCTGCGCTGGACCGCCGCACGCTGCTGCCGCAAGCCCACCGGCCCGAGGCGGCGGCATCCGCTGCGCCATGACGGCGGCCGACCGCAGCGCGGCACGCGCACCCGCGCCGAGCCTGCGGCGCCGGCTGGCCGCCTTCGTCTATGAAGGCGTGCTGCTGTTCGGCGTGGTGATGCTCGCCGGCCTGGCCTACGGGGTGGCGACGCAACAGCGCCATGCGCTGCACGGCCTGCACGGCTTGCAACTGTTCGTGTTCGCCGTGCTCGGCCTGTACTTCGGCTGGTTCTGGTCGCACGGCGGGCAAACGGTGGCCATGAAGACCTGGCATATCCGGCTTCTGACCAAAGACGGCTTGCAGGTGCCCGCCGCGCGTGCCGTGCTGCGTTACCTGCTGAGCTGGATCTGGTTCCTGCCCGCACTGGCATGGAGCTACGCGTTCGGCGTACGCAGCGGCGCCGGGGTGGCGGCCGCGTTGACCGTCGGCGTGCTGGCCTACGCCGCCTCGTCGCGGCTGAACCGGCAACATCAGTACTGGCACGACCTGCTCAGCGGCACCCGCCTGGTGCAGTGTCCCGCACCGCCGCGGCGACATGGCTGACGCGTCGTGACGCCCAACCCGCATTCACCGCGCGCTGGCCCGCAGCCGCCTTCCAGGCCGGTCAGCCTGTGCGTCTTCTGCGGCTCGCGGTCCGGCCAGCGTGCGCAGTTTGCCGCCGCGGCGCGAGAGGTCGGAACGCGCATCGGGCAGTTGGGCTGGCAGCTGGTCTACGGCGGCGGCAGCACCGGCCTGATGGGCGAGCTGGCCGACGCCGCGCTGGCGGCGGGTGCGCGGGTGATCGGCGTGATCCCGCAATCGCTGATGCAGCGCGAACTGGGCCACCCGCGCTTGAGCGAGCAGCACGTGGTGCAGACCATGCACGAGCGCAAACGGCTGATGGCCGAGCACAGCGACGCCTTCCTTGCGCTGCCTGGCGGCATCGGCACGCTGGAGGAACTGTTCGAGGTCTGGACCTGGCGCCAGCTCGGCTACCACGACAAGCCGCTCGGGCTGCTCAATACGGACGGCTACTACGACAAGCTGCTGGCCTTCGTCGCCCACACGACGGCGGCCGGATTCCTCGGCGCACCGCATCGAGCGCTGCTGCAGGTGGACGCCAACGCCGAGCCGCTGCTGCAGCGACTGTGCCGTCTGGCGGCCAACGCCACCGCGCCGGATGACTACTCGGGCACCTAGACCGGGCGCCGGGATCCGAACGCCTAGACGGCGGCCTCGTCGGTCTCGCCGGTGCGGATGCGCACTACCTGCTCCACCGGCGTGACGAAGATCTTGCCGTCGCCGATCTTGCCGGTCTTGGCGGCGCGCACGATGGCCTCGATGCATCGCTCGACGTCGTCGTCCTTGACGACCACCTCGATCTTCATCTTGGGCAGGAAGTCGACCACGTACTCGGCGCCGCGATACAGCTCGGTGTGGCCCTTCTGCCGGCCGAAGCCCTTGACTTCGGTGACGGTCAGCCCCGATACGCCCACGTCGGCCAGCGCCTCGCGCACTTCTTCCAGCTTGAAGGGTTTGATGATGGCAGTGATCTGTTTCATGGCCGATCCTTGCGGCGAGCGTTGCGTGGCCGCGATTTAATCATGGATCAACGCGCGCACACGCGCGCGCCGCACCGATCCATCGCACCATGCCCGCCACGCCCTTGACCGTACAGCCGCACGACGAGCCGTCGCAGGTCGATGCGCACGCCTGGAACGCTTTGCTGGCGCTGCAGCGCTCGCCCACGCCGTTCATGCGCCACGAATACCTGCACGCGCTGCATGCGTCGGGCAGCGCCACCGCCGCCACGGGTTGGGCGAACCGCCTGCTGTGCCTGCATCGCGGCGACACGCTGCTGGGGGCCTGCGCGTTGTACGCGAAGAGCCATTCCTTCGGCGAATACGTGTTCGACTGGGCCTGGGCCGATGCCTACCGGCGCCACGGGCTGGCGTACTACCCGAAGCTCGTGTGCGCGGTGCCGTTCACCCCGGTGAGCGGCAGCCGGCTGCTCGCGCGCGACGACACCGCGCGCCGCTGGCTGCTGCAGGCGCTGCGCGAGACCTGCGAGGGCAGCCGCCTGTCTTCGGTGCACCTGCTTTTCGCCGACGAAGCCGATCGCCGCGCGGCGGCCGCGGCCGGCTGGTCGTCGCGCCAGACGGTGCAATTCCACTGGCTGAATCGCGAGCCGCGGCCCTATGCCGATTTCGGCGAGTTCCTGGCCAGCCTGCAGCGCGACAAGCGCAAGAAGATCGCGCAGGAACGCCGCCGCGTCGCCGGCGCCGGCATCGTCTTCAGCGTGCATGCAGGCGCGCAGATCGACAGCGCGCTGTGGGACTACTTTCACCACTGCTACACGCTGACCTACGCCGCGCACGGGTCGGCGCCGTACCTGACGCGCGACTTCTTCGCACGCATGCAGCGCACGATGGCACGGCACTGGTTGATGTTCGTCGCCGAGCGCGGCGGCCGGCGCGTGGCCTGCTCGCTGGTGGCGATCGACCCCGAGCGCGGCCACGCCTGGGGGCGCTACTGGGGCTGCACCGAGCACGTGCCGCTGCTGCACTTCGAGGCCTGCTACTATCAGCCGCTGGCCTGGTGCATCGCGCAGCGCTACCGCCGCTTCGAAGGCGGTGCGCAGGGCGAACACAAGATGGCGCGCGGGCTGCTGCCGGTGCTCACGCACTCGGCGCACTGGCTGCGCCACCCGGCGTTCGCCGACGCGGTGTCACGCCATCTGCAGCACGAAGACGCCGCGGTGGGCGCCTATGTCGACGAGCTGCGCGAGCGCGACCCGTTTCGCCGGCCCTAGCGGGCGCCGCGCATCCTGGCGCCGAAGTTGGCGATGCCGGCCGAGACCTCGACGCGGGCGCTGTCGGGGCCTTCCCAGCCCTTGACCTTCACCCACTTGCCGTCCTCGAGATCCTTGTAGTGCTCGAAGAAGTGCTGGATGGTCTTCAAGCGCAAGGGGTTCAGGTCCTCGGGCCTCTTCCACTGCGAATAGATCGACAGGATGCGGTCGATCGGCACCGCCAGCAGCTTGTTGTCGCCGCCGGCCTCGTCCTGCATCTTGAGCAGCCCCAGTGCCCGGCAGGTCACGACCACGCCGGAGATCAGCGGCACCGGGGTGATCACCAGCACGTCGACCGGGTCGCCGTCGTCGGCCAGCGTGTTCGGGATGTAGCCGTAGTTGCACGGGTAGTGCATCGACGTGCTCATGAAGCGGTCGACGAACAGCGCCCCGTTGTCGTCGACCTCGTACTTGATCGGGTCGGCATTCATCGGGATCTCGATGATCACGTTGAATTCGTCGGGCGCGTTCGATCCCGGAGTGACGCTGTGCAAGCTCATGGACGACCTTTGACTCGAGGGGTGCGCGAATTCTACGAAGCGTCCTTGCGAGGTGCTGACGGGTGCCCCTCGGGCGGCACACGATAATGCGCGGCGGGGTGCTTCGCGGTTTCCCGTAGCATGCGCGCCGCGAACCACCCCCGCCCAGGCTGTATGCAGCCACCTCGGGCGTGAAGAGCCGTGGGCGCAACCCCACCCCGGCAAGCCTGACCACAACAAGGAAGTACTTCGATGTCGACCACGATGGCGCTCTATGTAGCGCTGCTTTGCGGCCTTGCGGCCGTGCTCTACGGCTTCGTCCAGCGCAGCTGGATCCTGAAGCAGGACGCGGGCAACGCCCGCATGCAGGAGATCGCCAGTGCGATCCAGCAAGGCGCCGCGGCCTACCTGGCACGGCAATACAAGACCATCGCCATCGTCGGCGTGGTGCTGGCGATCCTGATCGCGGTGTTCCTCGACGTCACCAGCGCCGTCGGCTTCGTGCTCGGCGCGGTGCTGTCGGGGGCCTGCGGCTTCATCGGCATGAACGTGTCGGTGCGCGCCAACGTGCGCACCGCGCAGGCCGCCACCAAGGGCATCGGCCCGGCGCTGGACGTGGCCTTCAAGGGCGGCGCCATCACCGGCATGCTGGTGGTGGGCCTGGGCCTGCTGGGCGTGGGCATCTTCTTCTGGTACCTGCTCGGCGCCGCGCCGGCCGATGCCAAGCTGTCGGCGGTGCTCAAGCCGCTGCTCGGCTTTGCCTTCGGCTCCAGCCTGATCTCGATCTTCGCGCGGCTGGGCGGCGGCATCTTCACCAAGGGCGCCGACG
>CAYZGL010000142.1:0-11683 GCA_964477985.1 uncultured Rubrivivax sp.
GCTGAAGTCCCACTCCATCCGGCCGGCAATCTCGTAGGCCATCATGCCCATATAATGCATGATGGCGATACCGGCGCCGACGATCGCACCGCCAAGTTCGATGGTGGGGCCGGTCTTGCGCATCGCGGTGACGAAAAAGCCCAGATCCACCCAGCGGCTGGCGTGGCCGCCGATGCCGTGTTCCACCGAGTGCTCGGCGTAGTGCAGGGGCGCGAAGTCGGAGCGGGCGAGCCATGCGATGTGCGGCGCCACGCCGGCCAGCGCCACCAAGGCCGCGAGACCCACCGGCAGCCAGGCGCGCCCGGCGCGCATGCGCGCGTCCTGCAGCAGCCACGCGCCGATCACCGCCAGCCAGATCAATGCGCTGTACTTCGACAGCAGTGCCAGCGCCGCCGCGGCGCCGACCGCGGCCCAGCGCAGCCAGCGCCATCGGTCCTGGTGGCGCACGGCCCAGAGCACCGACCACAGCAGCAGCGCCACCGGCAGCAGCTGCAAGGTGTTGTGGTTGGCCATGATGCCGCGCAGGCCGTGGTAGGCCACCAGCGCCGTCAGCACCAGCGCGACGAAGGCGCGCAGCGGCGTGGTCACGACGAGGGCCATGCGCCACAGGCACCAGAGCATGCCCGCCACGCTGAGCTGGGCGGCGAAGAACGTCACCCAGACCTTGGGCCCCAGCAGCTGGACCCAGAAGAACGTCCACCACGTGGGCGCGGGCGGGTGCTTGTAGTAGCCCCACTGCAGCGACTGCGACCACACCAGCTGCTCGATGTTGTCCCAGGGCGGTGCGCGGTGGCTCAGACCCGGCAGCAGCGTCCAGACCAGCAGGTGCAGCACGATGAAGGCCGCGCTCAGGCGGCCCATGTGGCGCGGGTCGTTCGGGTCGATGGCCAGGGCGGCCAGGCGCAGGGGCGCGACGGCGAAGAGGGCCCCGCCGGAGGGGTACAGGGTTTTCAGATCGCCTCCGGGGCCCGAGCCGGACACCTGGCCCGGCTGCGGCAGCCTGAAGTTGTTGGATTTGGCGCCTTGCCCGTCGCGTCGCGGTCTTCGGCTGTCGGGCCGCAGGCGCGCCTGCGCCGCTTGCGGCCACGACCCCGCAGTGAACGCGCGCGGACGGCAGCCGGATGACAGGACGACGGGACGACCGCACGGGCGGTGCCGCTTTGCTTGGTCCGCTACCGGCGCGGGCGCGCCACCGCGCGGCCGGGGAATTGCTCAGGGAGAGCTAAGTCTGCACACGCAGGCTCCAGGGCACGCGAATGACCGCGTTTCACCGGAGCCCCATCATGCATCGCTACAGCAAGCTTTCCGTCGTGACCGTTGCGCTGGCCACCACCGGTGCCGTCGCACTGGCCGCCTCGAGCGTGGCGCGCAACGACGCGCTGGCCGCCGCGCAGGCCAAGATCAGCCTCACCCAGGCCATCGCGGCCGCCGAACAGCATGCCGGCGGCAAGGCCTCGAAGGCCGAGTTCGAGCACTCGAAGCAGGGTTCGCACTACGAGGTGGAGGTGGTCGGCGCAACCCAGGTGTTCGATGTCAAGGTCGATGCCGACAGCGGCACCGTCCTGTCGTCGCAAGAAGACAAGGCCGACTGAGACCGTCCACGCCGCGCGCTCGTTGCCTGCAGGGCATGGGCCGGGAGCGGTTCCTTCATGGAGATGCACGTGCATGCTTTTTCCGTCAGAGCCGGGCGGGCACAAGCCGCCGCCGCCGATGGCTGGGTCAGGGTGCCTCAGGCCACCCTCGCGTTCTGGATCATCAAGATCATGTGCACCACGGTGGGGGAAACCGCTGCCGATTACCTCGCCTTCGGTGCCGGGTGGGGGCAGGCCGCCACGCGCGGCCTGATGTTCACGCTGCTGCTGCTGGCGCTGGCCCGGCAGCTGCAGACGCCGCGCTACACGCCGTGGATCTACTGGTCGAGCGTGGTGCTGGTCAGCATCGTCGGCACTCAGATCACGGACTGGTTCACCGACGGGCTGGGCTTGAGCCTGTACGTCAGCACGCCGATCTTCGCGTTGCTGCTGGCCGGCATCTTCCATGTCTGGCACCGGGTGGAGCGGACGCTGTCGATCCACGACATCGTCACGCGCCGGCGCGAGCTCTTCTACTGGGCTGCCATCCTGTGCACATTCGCCCTGGGCACCGCCGCAGGCGATCTGGCGACCGAGGCGCTGCGGCTGGGCTTTGCACGCGGGGCGCTGGCCTTCGGCGCCTTGATCGCCGTCACCTACGCGGCATGGAGGCTGGGCGGCAACGCGGTCTACACGTTCTGGATCGCCTACATCCTGACGCGCCCCTTCGGCGCCGCCATGGGCGACCTGCTGACGCAGGCCCCCGCGCAGGGCGGCCTGGGCATGGGAGCGATGCGCACGAGCGCGATTTTCCTGTGCGTCATCGTGGCCCTGGTCGGCGTCGAGCAGTATCTGCGCGACGACGACGCCGCCACCGCCGTGCGTCGGTGACCGTGCGCCGCCGGCGCGAGCGGATGCGAGGTGCAGGAATGGACGTTGCCACGCTGGTGCACGACTGGGGCCTGTGGGCCGTGGCCGTCGGCACCTTCCTGGAGGGCGAATCGGTGTTGCTGCTGGCCGGCGCGGCGGCGGCGCGCGGACACCTCTCGCTGTCGGCGGTGATCGCCGTGGCCACGCTGGCGAGCTTCGCCGGCGACCAGATGTACTACTGGATCGGCCAGCGCTGGGGCGCGCTGCTGCTGACGCGCTTTGCACGCCTTGCTCGCGCCGCGGCGCGCGTGGATGCGCTGCTCGTGCGCTGGCACGCCCCTCTCATCCTCGCCATCCGCTTCCTCTATGGCCTGCGCATGGCCGGGCCGATCGCCATCGGCATGAGCCGCGTCGCGTGGCAGCGCTTCTTCGTGCTCAACTTGCTGGGCGCCGCAATCTGGGCGCCACTCGTCGCCGGCCTGGGCTACGGTACCGGGCATGCGTTCGCGCATGTCCTGCAAGCCGTGGACGCCGACGAGCTCTGGGAACTGGCGATCGTGCTGGTGCTGGGCGTCGGCGCGTGGCGGCTCGCGCGCTGGCGCAGGCATCGGCAGTTGCGTGGACCTGCCGGCCCTTGAATCGTGGAGGGTGTGGCGTTGACACTTGGATATTCGAGGAAGAACCCGGTCGCCCTGCTCCTGGCCGTGACCCTGTGCGGCTGCGCCGGCTACCAGGCCAAGCCGCTGCCCGCAGGCGAGAACCTCGCACGCGGCGTCGCCGACCTCAGCGTCGATCGCGACCGGCTGCCGCTGCCGGAACTGGCGGCGCACGAGTTCGCCCGCGGCGGCCGTCTCGACATGGACGACGTGGCCATCCTGGCCGTGCTCAACAATTCCGAGCTGAAGCTGGCACGCGCAGACGTCCGTATCGCCCACGCGCAGGCGTTTGCGGCCGGGCTGCTGCCCGATCCCACGCTGTCGCTCACGCGCGACTTTCCAAGCAACGGCGGGCCGGGCGCGAGCAGTGCCTTCAACCTCAATCTGGGGTTCGACCTGAACGCGCTGCTGCGCCACCCGTTGGACGCCAGGGCCGCGGCGGCGGATGCGCGCAAGACCGACCTCAACCTGCTGTGGCAGGAATGGCTGGTCGTGGCCCGGGCTCGCTCGTTGTTCGTCAGACAGGTGCAGAGCCGCCGTCTGATGCGGGTGCTGCAGGACAGCCGCGACTTGTCCGCCGAGCGCTACGAGCGCACGCAAGCCGCGCTCGACCGAGGCCTGCTCACGCTCGACGCCGTCGCGCCCCAGCTCGCCGCGCTGCAGGACGCGCAGCGCCAGATCCATGACCTGGAGCGGCAGCTCAACGCCGATCGGCACGATCTGAACGCGCTGCTGGGGCTCGCGCCGCAGGTGCAGCTGCCGCTGGCCGACAGCGTGGCCCTGCCCGCGCTCGACGAGGCCGCCGTGCTTGCCGCTTTGCCGCAGCTGCCCGAGCGGCGGCCCGACCTGATTGCGCTGCGCCACGGCTACGAGGCCGAGGACGGGCGCCTGCGCGCGGCCATCCTGGGCCAGTTTCCGACCTTCACCGTCGGCTTCACGCGCGCGCGCGACACCAGCCACGTCGACACCAGCGGCTTCGGAGTCTCGCTCAGCCTGCCGATCTTCAACGGCAACCGCGGCAACGTCGCCATCGAAGAGGCCACGCGCGACAAGCTGCATGCGGAGTACCAGGGGCGCCTGAACGCAGCGCACGGCGACGTGTACCGGCTGCTCGCCGAGCAGCGCATCAACCTGCGCCAGTTGCAGGAAGCCGAGCAGGGCCTGGCCTCGCTCACGCGCGCCGCCGCGCAGTGGCAGCAGGCATTTCGCATGCGCCAGATCGACGCCCTGGCCTACGCCGGCTTGCAGGGCTCGGTGCTGGCCAAGCAGATCGAGAGGACAAACCTCGAGCAGGCCGTCTTGCTGCAGCGCGTGGCCCTGCAGACCTTGATCGGCGGCGCGCTGGCGCACACAACGACAACGACCGGAGGGGCCGTCCAATGATTCGGAGCAAGACGCACGCGCTGTGTGCGGCCGCAACGGCATGTGCCCTGGTCGCGGCCGGCGGGCTCGCTCTCGTCGCACCCGTTCGTGGCCAGGTGGCCGGTGCGGGCTTGCCGCAGGTGAGCGCGCTCGTCAGGACCGAGCCGCTGCGCCGTCAGGAGCTGCCGCGCCGCCTCGACGCGCTGGGCGAGGTGGCCACCGGCACCGTGGAGGGCGTGAATTTCCCCACCGCGGGGCAGGTGGCGAAGCTGCTGGTGACGCTGGGGCAGCCCGTCAGGCGCGGCGCGCCGCTGGTGGTGCTCGGTGCCGATCCGGCCGCGCAACTCGCCTACGCGCAAGCGGGCAGCGCCGTCGATTTCGCGCGCGCCGAGCTCCGGCGCAACGAGGAGCTGTACGCGCTGCAGCTGGCCACCGCGGCGCAGGTGGACGCCGCGCGCCGCGCCTTGCGCGATGCCGAAGCGACGCTCGCCGCGCAGCGCAAGCTCGGCGGGGAGGCCGCCCAGGCGACGGTGCGCGCGCCGTTCGACGGCGTGATCACGGCCATCGCCGTGGCCCAGGGCGACCGCGTGCAGCCGGGTGCGCAGATCCTGCAGCTGGGCCGCGCCGAAGCGCTGCGCGTGCTGCTGGGGATTGAGCCCGACGAGCGTGCGCTGGTGCGCGTGGGCATGGCGGTGACGATCGCCACGCTGCAGGGCTCGCAACAGAGCGCCCGCGGCACGGTGGCCATGGTGCAGGACATCGTCGACCCCAAGAGCCGGCTGGTGAGCGTGGTGGTGGACGTGCCACGCACCGCCGGCGCCGGCTTCCTGATTCCCGGCATGCATGTGCGCGCCGCCATCGAACTGGGCAAGCTCAACGCCTGGGTGGTGCCGCGCGACGCCGTGCTCGGCGACGCCGGCGGCGCGTATCTCTATCAGGTGGCCGACGGCAAGGCGCGCCGCGTCGCCGTGCGCCAGGTGCTGCAGGCCGGCCTCGTGGTGGCGGTGGAGAGCAGCGCGCTCGATGCCGCGCAGCCCGTGGTGGTGCTGGGCAACTACGCGCTGCACGACGGCATGCGGGTGCGGGAGAACGCGCAATGAACTTCAGCCAGTGGGCGCAGGACCACCGGCGCTCGATCCTGTTCCTGTTTGCCATGCTGGCGCTGGGCGGCGTGTTCGCCGCGCTGCAGCTGCCGGTGTCGCTGTTTCCGCAGGTGGCGTTTCCGCGCGTCGTCGTGTCGCTCGAAGCCGGTGACCAGCCGGCGCGGCAGATGGAGATGCAGGTCACGCGTGCGGTCGAGGAGGCGGTGCGCAGCGTGCCCGGCGTCGAGAACGTGCGCTCGACCACCAGTCGCGGCGCGGCCGACGTGTCGCTCGACTTCGGCTGGGGCACCGACATGACGAACGCGGCGCTGCAGATCAATGCGGCGATCGCGCAGATCCTGCCGCAGCTGCCCCCCGGCACGCGCGCCGACGTGCGGCGCATGGACCCGACCAAGCTGCCCATCATCGCCTACAGCCTGACCTCGGCCACGTTGACGCCCACGCAGTTGCGCGACGTGGCCGAGTACCAGTTGCGCCCGCTGCTGTCCAGCGTCGGCGGTGTGGCGCGCGTGCAGGTCAAGGGGGGCGCGGTGGAGGAATTGCGCGTCAGCGTCGATCCGGACCGGCTGCACGCCTTCGGCCTTACGCTGGACGATGTCGCCAAGGCGCTGGCGGCCGAGAACGTGCTGCGGGCCGTGGGGCGGCTGGAAGACCGCTACAAGCTCTACCTGGTGGTGTCGGACACGCGGCTGGCAACGCTGGATCAGATGCGCCAGACCGTGCTGGCCAGCAGCCCGGGCGGCGTGGTGCGGCTGGAGGACGTGGGAAGCGTCGAGACCGCCACCGAGCCACGGTGGGTGCGCGTCAGCGCCGATGGCCACGACGCGGTGCTGCTCGACATCTACCAGCAGCCCGGCGGCAACAGCGTGCAGATCGCCAGCGACGTGAAGGCGCGGCTGGCCGGCTACGCCGCGCAGCTGCCCGCGGGGGTGAACGTCGCCAACTGGTACGACCAGAGCGCGCTGGTCACGGAAGCGGCCGCCAGCGTGCGCGACGCCATCCTGGTCGGCGTCGGCCTGGCGGCGCTGGTGCTGCTGGTGTTCCTGCGCAACGTCAAGATCATGCTGATCGCCATCCTCGTCGTGCCCGCGGTGCTCGCCTCCACGGTGGTGCTGCTGCAGGTGCTGGGCATGAGCTTCAACATCATGACGCTGGGCGGCATGGCCGCCGCCGTGGGCCTGATCGTCGACGATGCGGTGGTGATGGTCGAGCACATCGTGCGCCGGTTGCGCGGCGCGGGCGGCACGCCGCAGGCGCGGGTGATGGGTGCGGCGCGCGAGTTCTTCCGGCCACTCGTCGGCTCCAGCGCCTCGACCATCATCATCTTCGTGCCGCTGGCCTTCCTCACCGGCGTCACGGGCGCCTTCTTCAAGGCGCTGTCGATCACGATGGCGTCGGCGCTGGCGGTGTCCTTCGTCGTCAGCTGGCTGGCCGTGCCCATCCTCGCCGGCAAGTTCCTCGATCACCGCGACGCCGGACAGAAGGAAGGCGGTCGGTTGCAGGACTGGGTGCACGCGCGCTACCGCGCCTTGCTCGGCCGCCTGCTCGACCACGCGTGGATCGCGCCGGCGTGCGCGCTGCTGCTGATCCTGCTCGGGGCGGTGGCGTTTCGCGGCGTCGGCTCGGGTTTCATGCCGGCGATGGACGAGGGCGGTTTCGTGCTCGACTACCACAGCGCGCCGGGGACTTCCCTGACCGAAACCGACCGCCTGCTGCGCCAGGTGGAAGAGCTCGTCCGCGCCACGCCCGACGTGGCCGCCTACTCGCGGCGCACCGGCACGCAGATGGGCGGCGGTCTGACCGAGGCCAACCAGGGCGACTTCTTCGTCACGCTGAAATCGGGCCCGCGCCGGCCGGTGGACGAAATCATGGCCGACCTCCGCGCCCGGGTGGAGAGTTCGGTGCCGGGGCTGAAGATCGAGATGGCGCAGCTCATGGAGGACCTGATCGGCGACCTCACCTCGGTGCCGCAGCCGATCGAAGTCAAGCTCTACGCCAGCGACCCGACCGCGCTGCCCGCGCTCGGGCGCCAGGTGGCCGAACGGGTGGGCCGGGTCAGCGGCGTGGTGGACGTGAAGGACGGCATCAACCCGGCGGGCGATGCGCTGCAGATTCATGTCGACCGCGTGCGCGCCGCGCTCGAAGGCGTCGATCCGGATGCCGTCACCAAGACGGTGAACGACTATCTCTCGGGCAACGTCGCGACGCAGGTGGCCAGCGCGGTCAAGGTGATCGGGGTGCGCGTATGGGTGCCGCAGGCCACGCGCGCCACCGCCGATGAACTGGGCGCGCTGCGCATCCGCGCACCGGACGGGCACAGCTTTGCGCTGCGCCGTGTGGCCAGTTTCGAGACCGTGACCGGCGAGCCCGAGATCAACCGCGAAAACCTGCGCCAGATGCTGGCCGTCACCGGCCGCATCGAAGGGCGCGATCTGGGTTCGACCATCGCCGACGTGAAGGCGGCGCTGGATGCGCCCGGCGTGCTGCCGCCGGGCGTCTATTACGAGCTCGGCGGCGTCTACCGGCAGCAGCAGATCGCCTTCCGCGGGCTGGTTGCCGTCTTTGCTGCAGCGGCTGCGCTGGTGTACTTCCTGCTGCTGTTCCTGTACGAGAGCTTTCGCCTCGCGCTGGCGATCCTGGCGACGTCGCTGCTGGCCGTGACGGCGGTCTTCGTCGGTCTGTGGCTCACCGGCATCGAGCTCAACATCACGGCCATGATGGGCATGACGATGATCATCGGCATCGTCACCGAGGTGGCGATCTTCTACTTCTCCGAACAGCAGGAGCTGGCCGCCGGCACCGACTGGCGCACCGCGCTGATCGAGGCCGGCGTGAATCGCATGCGCCCGATCGCGATGACCACCATCGCCGCCATCCTCACCTTGCTGCCGCTGGCCTTTGCCGTGGGCACCGGAGCGCAGATGCAGCAGCCGCTGGCCGTGGCCATCATCGCCGGTCTGGCGGTGCAGTTGCCGCTGGTGCTGCTCGTCATGCCGGTGCTGTTCGATCTGCTGCACCGCCACCGCAGAGCGCTCGCGCCGCCGCCAGCGCAGGCACGGGAGCCCTGACGTGCGCGTGCTCCTCGTCGAAGACGACCCGATGATCGGCGCCGCGGTGCTCGACGCGCTCAAGGATGCCGCGTACGCCGTGGACTGGGTGCGCGACGGCCGGGTGGCGCTGGGCGCCGCCACCGATCAGCACTACGACCTGGTGCTGCTCGACCTGGGCCTGCCCGGCACGGACGGCATGGAGGTGCTGGCCGGCATCCGCGCTCGCAACAACCCCGTGCCCCTGATCGTCATCACCGCGCGTGACGACCTCGAGCACCGGCTGCGCGGACTGGACGGCGGCGCCGATGACTACGTGCTCAAGCCGTTTCACACGCGCGAGCTTCTGGCGCGCACGCGCGCCGTGTTGCGCCGCAAGGGCGGGCAGGCAGGTGCCTTGCTGGGCAACGGCAGGGTCTCGCTCGACCCGGCGACGCACGAAGCCTGCGTGAGCGCGGGCGCGCCGGTACGGCTGACGCAGCGCGAATTTGCGCTGCTGCAGGCGCTGCTGGTGCGACCCGGCATCATCCTCTCGCGCAGCGACCTCGAAGACCGCATCTACGGCTGGGGCGAAGAAGTGGAGAGCAACGCGGTGGAGTACCTGATCCACGCCCTGCGGCGCAAACTGGGTGCCGACGTCATCCGCAACGTCCGGGGGGTCGGATGGATGGTCGCCAAGGGCGCGTAGCGGGCTCGGTCCAGCGGCGTCTGTCGACGGTCGTGGCGCTGGCCGTCGCCGTCATGGCGCTGGGCGCCGGCGCGCTGGCCTTTCTTGCCGCCTACGACGAGGCGCGCGAGCTGCAGGACGACGTGCTGCGCCGCGTCGCGCAATTGGTCGAAGCGCAGCGCGCACGTGCACCGGCCGGGCCGCTGGACATTCACGTGCAAGGCGAGGAGGACGACAGCCGCGTCATCGTCCAGCAACTGGGGGGCCCTTTGCCGGATGCGGGGTCCGCCCTGCGGCCGAGCCGCCTGCCGCTTGCGTCGACGCTGCCCGACGGCCTGCGCACGTTGAAGCTGCACGGTGAGGAGTTCCGGGTGCTGGTGCGCACCACCGCAGCAGGCGAGCGGTTCGCGGTCGCCCAGGACTCGCGCCTGCGCCGTGAGCTGGCGCGCTATGGCGCCATGCGCACGGTCCTGCCCTTCGTGCTGCTGGTGCCGGTGCTGCTGCTGGTGCTCTCGCGCCTGGTGCGGCAGATCTTCCGGCCCATCACGCGTCTGGCCGAGGAGGTGGACGGACGCAGCGAGAGCGATCTGCGCGCCATCGCCGAGGTCGATGTGCCTGCCGAGGTGCAGCCCTTCGTGCGTGCGATCAACCGTCTGCTGGTGCGCGTCGGCGAGGCCATTGCGGGGCAACGCCGCTTCGTCGCCGATGCTGCGCACGAGTTGCGTTCGCCGCTCACCGCGCTGCTGCTGCAGGCCGAGCGGCTGGCCGAGTCCGAACTGTCCGACGACGCGCGCGAACGCGTGAATGTCCTGTACCAGGGGATAGAGCGCAGCCGAGGTCTGATCGAACAGTTGCTCGCGCTGGCGCGCGCTCAGGCGCAAGGGCCGCCGCCGATGCCCGCCGGCGGTTCGTCGTCGACCTCCATTCAGGCCGCGTTTCGCCGCGTGCTGGAGGAGTTGATCCCCCTGGCCGAAGTCCGGCGCATCGACATCGGGGTCGAGGGCGAGCGTGACGCCGAGGTCGACGCATCGGGCGATCAGCTCTTCACGCTGACCCGCAACCTGGTCGACAACGCGATCCGCTACACGCCCGAGGGAGGGCGGGTCGACCTGTCGGTGGCGATCGAGCCGGGCCGCTGCGGACTGCGCGTGCGCGACACCGGCCCCGGCATCGCACCCGCAGAGCACGAGCGCGTCTTCGAGCCCTTCTACCGCGTGCCCGGCAGCGACGCGCCCGGATCGGGCCTCGGGCTGGCCATCGTGCGCTCGCTCGCGCAGCGCCTGGGCGCTGGGGTGCAGCTGGAGTATTCCGACCCCGAGCGGCGCTGCGGCCTGACGGTGACGGTCTGGTTCACCCCGGCGACCGCGTGAGCGTCGTGCCTGGGCGTCGCGCCTGGCGCGCAGGGCGACGGGCCGCGGTGTTCATCGTGACGCACACGCCGAGCCGCTTGCTGCAGACGGCGCGTGCGCGCCGCCCTGTGCTGCGGCCGCGACGCGGCGCCGGATGGCGTGGATTGCCCGCGCGTGGGCGGCGTCGTCGGCGCTGTGTTCGGGCGCGCTCAGCGTGATGCGTCCGGCCAGACCGGCGTAGCGGCTCGCCAGGGCGTCGGGCAGTTCGTCGTAGGTGGCGCAGACCAGGAACTCGTCGAGCACGGGGTCGGTGAGCAGGTTGCGCATCTGCTGCCACTGGCCTTGCCGCGTCAGCTGCAGCAGCTGTTCGCCCAGGGCGGGCCCGCCGAACATCTGCAGGCTCGGCCAGTAGGCGGGCGTGGAAAAGAGGAAGCCCAGCATGCCGGCCAGGCGTTCGCGCTCGCGCGCCACGGTGGCGGCGTCGGGGCCGGTGGCCACGAGCGTGCAGGCGCAGACCAGCGGCGCCGGCACAGATGCGTCGCGCTTCGCAGCGCCGGCACCGAGCCGCGGCAGGACGACTTCGCGCAGGTAACGGCCCGACGTGTTGGTCGGATGGGCATGCAGGCCGTCGGCCACCTCGCCGGCGAGCGCAAGCATCTTCGGTCCCACCGCGCCGAGCATGATCGGCACATCGGGCGCGTCGATCGGCCCCGGGTTGAAGAAGGGCTGCAGCCGCGTGAAGCGATAGTGCTCGCCGACGTACTCGAGCCGCGCGCCGCTGCGAAAGCTGCGGAAGATGGCGCGCAGCGCACCCACGTACTCGCGCATGGCGGCCGCCGGCGGCAGCCAGCGCGCGCTGTAGCGGCCCTCGACGTTCTGCCGGATCTGCGTGCCCAGGCCGAGTTCGAAGCGCCCGCCCGAGAACTTCTGCAGGTCCCAGGCGGCCAGCGCCACGTTCATCGGGCTGCGCGGCGGCGCCACCAGCACCGAGATGCCGACCTTGATGCGCCGGGTGTGCGCCAGCGCCTGCAGGGCCATCAGCAAGCCGTCGTGCACGG
>CAYZGL010000143.1:0-11682 GCA_964477985.1 uncultured Rubrivivax sp.
TCGTGGTTGCCCCACACCGCGGTGAACTTGTAGACGCTGGGCAGCAGGCTGTTGGAATGGTTGGCCGCCAGCGCCACCGAGAAGTCGTCGGTCATGAAGGCCCAGGTCAGGCAGGCGTAGGCGATCAGCATGAAGCCGAACTGCGCACGCGCCGAGGGCCGCGCCAGCGCGATCCATGTGGCGTTGCCGTTGGCCGCACCGAGCAGCGGCAGCACGCTTTGCGCGAGCGCCATCGCCAGTGCCAGGATCAGCGCGAAGTGGCCCAACTCGGGAATCATGGCTGCCTCACCTTCATGTCCTTGGGCAGCTGGCCGTGGCGCGCCTTTTCCAGCGCCTCGGCGGCTTCGGGCGGCATGTAGTTCTCGTCGTGTTTGGCCAGCACCTGCTCGGCGCGGAACACGCCGTCGGCGCCCAGCTTGCCCTGCGCGACCACGCCCTTGCCCTCCTTGAACAGGTCGGGGAGCATGCCGGTGTACGACACCGGCACGCGCTGCGCCATGTCGGTGACGACGAAGTTCACCGTCAGGCTGCTGCCGTCGCGCTTGACGCTGCCTTCTTCCACCAGCCCGCCGATGCGGAAGGCGCGGTCGCGCGGCGCCTCGTTGGCCGCGATCTGCGACGGGCTGAAGAAGAACACCAGGTTGCTGCGAAAGGCGTTCAGCACCAGCATCGCCGCCACGCCCAGCGTGGCCAGCCCGGCAACGATGGCCAGCGCGCGTCGGGATCTAGGCTTCATGGATCGGTCGATGCTCCAGGTCGTCGGCTTCGTCCAGCGGCAGCTGGCGCAGGTTGCGCCGGCGCGAGCGCAGGCCCCAGGTTTCGGCGGCGAGCACCAGCGCGCACATGCCGAACGAGCCCCACACGTACAGCCCGTAGCCGCCCATGTGCGCGAACTCGGCCAAGCTGCTCCAGTTCACGGTGCGGCCTGCGTGCTGCGCGGCACCGGGTGCGCACCAGTAAGCCGCAGTGCGCTCATGCCGCCTCCAGCAGCGGGCGCGCCCAGCGTGCATGCCGTTCGCGCTCGAGGATGATCACGCGCACCCGGGCCAGCACCGCGGCGATGCAGTACATCCAAAAGGCCAGCGTCATCACCAGCATGCCGGCCAGCATCACCCGCGCCATGCTCGGCGCCTGCGTCAGGCTGACCGACGCGCCCTGGTGCAAGGTGTTCCACCACTGCACCGAAAAATAGATGACCGGCACGTTGACCGCGCCCACCAGCGCCAGCAGCGCGGCGGCGCGGTCGGCGCGGCGCTCGTCGTCGATCGCGGCGTGCAGCGACATGAAGCCTATGTACAAGAACAGCAGGATCAGTTCCGAAGTCAGCCGCGCGTCCCACACCCACCAGGTGCCCCAGGTGGGTTTGCCCCACAGCGCGCCGGTCCACAGCGCGAGAAAGGTCATCCACGCGCCGGTGGGCGCCAGCGCCACCGCCAGCATCGACGCCAGCCGGGTGTTGAAGATCAGCCCCACCGCGGCCCAGAAGGCCAGCGCCAGGTAGCAGATCATCGACATCCACGCCGCAGGCACGTGCACGAAGATGATGCGGTACGAGTCGCCTTGCTGGTGGTCGGTGGGCGCCAGCACCAGCCCGATGTACAGGCCCGCCAGCGTCAGCAGCAGCGCCGCCGCGGCAAACCACGGCAGCGCGCGTCCGGCCAGCGGATAAAAGCGTTGCGGTGCGGCGTAGCGGGTCCAGGACATGAGCCCCGCATTTTGCCTTGCTCTGCGGGTTTGCCCTTGACCGGGGTCTAGCGCGGTGGCACTCGGTCTATTCGAGCGCGATGCGCAGCGCCGCCGCGGCCGCCAGCGGCGCCAGCACCAAGCCGACCAGCAGCATCGCACCCAGCACCGAGAAATGCGCGTCCACGCCCAGGCCGGCCACGCTGGCGTCGACCGCGCCGGCGCCGAAGATCAGCACCGGCGTGGCCAGCGGCAGCACCAGCAGCGACAGCAGCACGCCGGCGCCGCGCAGGCCCACCGTCAGCGCCGCACCGATCGCGCCCAGCAGGCTGAGCACCGGCGTGCCCAGCAGCAGCGACGCCATCAGCACCAGCGCGGCCTGCGCACCCAGGTCGAACTGCAGCGCCAGCAGCGGGCTGACCAGCACCAGCAGCAACCCCGAGGCCAGCCAGTGCGCGGCGGTCTTCGCCAGCACCAGCAGCGGCAGCGGCGTGGGCGACAGCAGCATTTGCTCGAGCGTGCCGTCGGCGTGGTCGTCGGCGAACAGCCGGCCCAGCGCCAGCATCGACGCCAACAGTGCCGCCACCCACACCACGCCCGGGGCCATGCGGCGCAGCAAGTCGAACTGCGGGCCCACGCCCAGCGGGAACAGGCTGACCACGATGACGAAGAACACCAGCGCGCTGCCGGTGTCGGCACGGCGGCGCAGCGCGATGCGCAGGTCGCGGCGGAACACCGCGAGCAGCGTCGCGGCCACGGGTACGTCGGGGCCGTGCGCGCTGCCGACGTCGGTGGCCGAATCGGTGGCCGAACCGGCGCCCATCACAGCGCCAGGCAACATTGCTGCCAGCGCTCGCCCAGGCCCACCGGCTGGTGGCTGGTCAGCACCACCATGCCGCCGCGGTCCAGATGGGCCTCGATCAGGCCGAGCAGCCAGGCGGTGGCGGCGGTGTCCAGCGCATTGAAGGGTTCGTCCAGCACCCACAGCCGCGCGGCACCCAGCGGCAGGCGCGCCAGCGCGGCGCGGCGGCGCTGGCCCTGCGACAGCACGCGCGCCGGCAGGTGCTCGCGCCCGCTCAAACCTGCGTCGGCCAGCGCCTGCAGCGCGGCGGCGTCGTCGGGCGCATCGCCGCCCAGCCTGGCGGCCACGCGCAGGTTCTCCAGCGGCGTCAGGTCGTCCTTCAGCGCGGCGGCGTGGCCCAGATAGATCAACTGGCGGTGGAAGCCGTCGCGCACACGCTTCAGCTCCTGCCCCTGCCACAGCACGCGGCCCTGCGCCGGCGCCATCAAGCCGCACAGCATGCGCAGCAGGCTGGTCTTGCCGGCGCCGTTGGCGCCGCTCACGCGCAGCAGCTGGCCCGGGCGCAGCGTGGCGTTCAAGCCGCGAAACAGCCGGCGGCGGCCGCGCACGCAGGCCAGATCGTGCAGCTCCAGCACCGCCGGCAGCGGCGGCGCATCGTTGGGCTCGGCGGACGAAGCGGAAGTCGCAGGCATGCGTTGGCGCGGCAAGGCCGAAGGGCGAAAGACGGTGGGCAGGCGTCGTCCGACAGCAAACCGTCCGGCCGACGCGGCGCCATTGTCGACGCATCGGCGCGGCGGTCCGAGGCCGGCGCGGCGGCGGCGCCTTGCCGCCGCGCCGGCGTATAAGCTGCGCACCATGGGCATTGCCACCTCCGACCCGATCATCACACCGCGCCGTGCCGCACTGCCGCCGGCGCTGGCCCTGGCTGTGGCCGCGCTGGCCGGCTGCGCGACCTACCAGCCGCAACAGATCCGCCCCGGCCAGCCCGAGGCCGAACTGCAGCCGCTGATGGGCCACCCCACCGCGCGCTACCCGGGCCCGAACGGCCAGACGCGCCTCGAGTACGCCACCGGCCCGTACGGGCGCGTCACCTGGATGGTCGACCTCGACGCCAGCGGCAAGGTGATGGCGTGGGCGCAGGTGCTGAACGAGACCGCCTTCAGCTACGTGCAGATGAACTTCCAGGGCAAGGACCAGCAATGGCTGCGCTACACGCTGGGCCGCCCCGGCGAGGTGCGCGGCGGCGGCTGGCAGGGCGGGCAGGTGTGGTCGTGGCGCTATCCGACCCACGAATGCCTGTGGTACCAGGTGTCGGTCCAGGGCGACGGCCAGTTGCGCGACGGCGGTGCCTACGGCATCGACCCGCGCTGCGACCCGCCCAGCACCCCGGGGCGACGCTGATGGCCGGCATCACGCTGCACGGCATCCCGAACTGCGACACGGTGCGGCGCGCCCGCGCCTGGCTGGGCGAGCAGGGCGTGGCCTGCGCATTCCACGACTTCAAGAAGTCCGGCGTGCCGGCGGCGCTGCCGCAGTGGCTGGACGCGCTGGGCTGGCAGCGGCTGCTCAACCGCGCCGGCACCACCTGGCGCCGGCTCGACGAGGCGCAGCGCGCCGCCGTGACCGACGCCGCGAGTGCCGCGGCGCTGATGCGCGCGCAGCCCAGCGTGATCAAGCGGCCGGTGATGGCCTGGGCCGACGGCAGCCTGAGCGTCGGCTTCGACGCCGGCGATTGGGCGCGCCGGCTGCAGCGCTGACGCCGGGTGGTGTTCGAGGCGCCATCGCGCCGCAAGCGGCCTGTCGGCGCTGGCGGCCGGGCCGGCGCGTGTGGCGGCCTCAGCCGGCCAGATCGAAGCCGTCGCGCGCCACGACGCGGCCATTGATGCGCAGGTCGACCTCATGGCGGCCGGGGTGGCAGCGGCGCGTGGTCACCGCGCGCATCGAGTGGTCCTTCTCCAACTGCAGCGTGGCACCCGGCGCCAGCGTCAGAGACCAGCCCTTGAACACCTTGGGCGACGCGACGCCGTTGGCCTTGACGTGGTGCACCGCGCAGTCGATGAGCAGCGGCTGCGCGCCTGCCGCCGTCGAGTGCAGCGTGACCTGCAACCGCAGTGCGTCGCCGATGCGCAGCTGCCTGGGTGCCACGCCCAGCTGCGCCCGGCCGCGCAGCGCAGCGCCCAGGCCCCACTGCTCGAGCGCCGGCGCATGTCCTTGTTTGATCAGCGTGCGGCTGGCGTGCCGCAGCAACCGGCGCCGCTCGGGCGAGGCGCCGGGCAGATGGTCGGCCAGCCACTGCACGACGATGGCCGGATGGTCCTTGGCGATGTCGTTCAGGTGGTTGGCCACGCTGCGCCGCAAGTACGCGGTGGCATCGTCCTGCAGCACGCGCAGCAGCGGCAGCGTGGGCGACGGGTCGGCGATCAGGCTGTTCAGCTGCAGCCCCCAGGGCAGGCGCGCTCGGCTGCCTTCGCTGACCAGCCGGCGCACGTGCGCGCTCGGGTCGGCGCACCAGCGTTGCAGCGTGGCGAACACCCGCGTGGGGTGCGCGACGATGAAGGGCCGCAGCGCCCATTCGGCGGTGAAGCGCTGCGTCAGCGCATGCAGCGTGCGCAGCGCGCGCTCGGGGCTGGCCAGGCCGCGGCGTGCGACGAATTCGCCGAGCGGCCACACCGGCCAGCCGGCCAGCCCGGCCGGGCTGCTGCGCAGTGCGGCCAGATCGTCGCCATCGCCCGGCTGGCCGAGGCTGGCTTCGATGATCCCGGCGGCGCGATCGAAGTCCGCCGGCAGCGTGGCCTCGAGCGCATCGGCGATCTGCATCGCGCGCGCCTTCAACTCGAGCGCGTCCAGGCCGTGCAGCGCCGCGGCTTCGAAGGCCGCGGCATCGAAGCGCGGCCAGGCGCGCTGCAGGTGCTGCGCGATGTCGCGCACGCCTCGCGCGTCGAGCAGGGTCTTGAAGGGCTCGGCCATGCCGAGGCTGCCTGCGCTGCGCTGCCGGCCGGGTTCAGGCGCGTTGCGCCGGTGCTGCCGCGCGCTGCAGCTCGGCGGCCATCAGCTCGTGCACCTTGTTCACCGCCTTCAGCGGGCGCAGCATCACCTTGAAGTGGTCGATCAGCCCCGCGGCGTTCCAGTGGATCAGGTCGACGCCGTTGACGCTGATGCCGTCGAGCTCGCACTCGAATTCGAGCACGGCCGAAACGCTGCCGAACCACTCGTTGGTGTAGCGGAAGCTGGCGTTGTTCAGCACCTGCAACGCCGCCTGCAGGTAGGCCTGCGTGATCGCGCGGCCGCGCTGCGGCGTGTGCACCACCGGCGAGACGAACACCACGTCGTCGGCCAGCAGTGGCTGCAGGGCCTGTGGGTCGCGGCTGGCCACCACCTGGTGCCAGCGTTCGATCGTCGCAGGGGTCATCGGGGGCATGGCGCTTGGGGTGCCGCGGTGGCGATGGGGCGGCTTCATCGCAGCATCGCGCGCGGCGCTGAGCCGCGGCTGCCCCGACGCCGCCGCCACCCCCACCGAGGGCGCCGAACGACTCTTTGCGCGCCGGCCCTCAGCGCGGCTTCATCGGGCAGGTGTTGATGCCCAGCAAGGTGTAGGCCGGGCACCAGCCGATCAGCCCGGTGGCCAGCGGCACCACGCCGATCCAGCCCCACACGCCGACCGTGCCGGTCCATGCCAGTGCGATCAGCACCAGGCCGACCAGCACACGCAGCACGCGCTCGAAGTTTGCTTGATTCGTCTTCATGGCTCGCTTCTCCTGTGGCCGCGTCGACAGCGCGCGGCATGCCGGCCAGTGTGGACGCAAGGACGGCGCCGGTCTGTGACCTGGGTCACCCAGCCGGTGCGTCCGCGGGGGCCTGCCCTGCGGCCAGCGCGCGCAGCGCGGCGGCATCGCGCAACTCGATGCGCTCGCGCGCCAGGCGCACCCAGCCGGCGCGCTCGAAGCGCTTGAGCAGCCGGGTGACGATCTCGCGCACGGTGCCCAGCTCGTCGGCCAGCGCCTGGTGCGTGATGTTCACCGCCGGCCCGCGGCCGAGCAGCGCCGCGGCCAGCCGCTGGTCCAGGCGCTGGAAGGCCACCGCCTCGGCCAGGCTCATCAGGTCGGCCAGGCGGTCGGCAAAGATGCCGAAGACGAAACGGCGGAACGGCTCGTGCCCCACCCACTGCTCGAAGCCGGCCGGCGACAGCATCAGCAAGCGCGTCGGCGCCACCGCCACGCCGTGCGCGGCCATGGGCGAATGGCCGAACAGCCCGCAGGCCGACACCACGCACAGCTCGCCCGGGCCCACGCGGTACAGCTCGAGCGAGCGGCCCTGCGGCGAGCCGCGCGCCACGCGCACTTCGCCGCTGAGCACCAGCGGAAAGCCCTGGCAAGGCGCCTGCTCTTCGAACATCAGCGTGCCCGCGGGCACGTCGATGTCGTGCATCAGGTGGGGCCCGCCGCGCAGCGCCGCCGGCATGCCGGCCAGGCAAGGGTAGGCCTCGAGCAGCCCGGCGGGCCAGGCGTTCGCGTCCATCACACCACGCGCTGCGCGCGCAGCGCCGCCACGGCGGCCGCGTCGCAGCCCAGCTCGGCCAGGATCTGCCCGGCGTGCTGGCCCAGCGACGGCGCGCTGCGCGCAAACACCGGCTCGTCGTGCGACATCTGCACCGGGTGCGGCGCGATCGGTGCGGTCTGCGCGCTGCCGTTGACAGGCCGGGGCACCAGCAGCCCGGCGGCGCGGATGTGTGCATCGTCCAGCGCCTGCTGCGGGCTGAGCACCGGCGCGGCCGGGATCCTGGCCGCGGCCAGTTCGTCCAGCGCCTGCGCACGCGGGCGCTGCCGCGCCCATGCGGCCAGCAGCGCGCCGATGGGCTCGGCGTGGCGGGCGCGCGCGGCGTCGCCGGCGAAGCGTGCATCGTGGGGCAGCTGCGGCTCGCCGATCAGCGTGCAAAAGCGCGCGAACATGGCATCGCCGATGCAGTGCACCAGCAGCCAGCCGTCGGCCGCGCGCACCACGTCGCTGGGTGCCGAGGTGAAACCGCGGTTGCCCTGCGGCACGCGGCGCGGCGCGGTGATCGCCTGCTCGATCAGCGCGGCGTTGCCGATCACCAGCGCGCTGCGCAGCAGCGAGCCTTCGACCCGCTGGCCGCGCCCGCTCTTCTCGCGCGCCCACAGCGCGGCCACCGTGCCCATGGCCAGCGCCTGCGCGGTGCTGACGTCCACGTACGGCGCCGCGGTGCGCACCGGCGCCCCGGGCTGGCCCGACAGGTACACCGCGCCGCACATCGCCTGGCCCACCGAATCGAAACCGGAGCGGTCGCTGTATGGCCCGCCAGGGCCGAAGGCGCTGGCGCAGGCCAGCACGATGCGCGGGTTCAGCGCTTCGAGCGTGGCGCAGTCGAGCCCCAGCTGGCGCAGCGTGGCCGGCGGCAGGTTGGCGGCGACGACGTCGGCGCCGGCGACCAGCTGGCGCACGATGCGCCGGCCGGCCTCGTGCGCCACGTCCAGCGTCAGGCCGCGCTTGTTGCGGTTCATCTGCAGGAACAGACCGCCGTCGCCGGTGTCGGCCACCGGCGGCAGGCCGCGGTCCTCGCCGCCTTGCACGCGCTCGATGCGGATCACGTCGGCGCCCAGGTCGCCGAGCAGCGCGGCGCAGTAGGGCCCGGCGATGAAGCGGCCGAAGTCGAGCACGCGGATGCCGGTGAGCAAGGCCATGCGGGATGGTGGGGCGGGTGGGCGTGTGGGCAGTCTAGCCGCGGGCTGCGGCAGCACGGCCGCCAGGCGGTGGGCCGCGGGCCGCCGCGGCCGAGCCGTGTAGTGTTCGGCGCCATGAACATCCGACATCGCGACAGCGGCCTGGTCTATTCCACCGAAGCCGGGCGCATGTGCCCGGGCTGCGCCCGCGCGCTGGCGCAGTGCAGTTGCCAGGTTGCTGCGCCGCCGCCCGAGGGCGACGGCATCGTGCGCGTCAGCCGCCAGACCCAGGGGCGCCGCGGCAAGGCGGTGACGCTGGTGCGCGGTGTGCCGCTCGGCGCCGCCGCGCTGGCGGTGCTGGGCAAGCAGCTGCGCAGCGCCTGCGGCGCCGGCGGCACGGTCAAGGATGGCGCGATCGAAGTGCAGGGCGAGCACGTCGATCGCGTGATCGAACTGCTGCGTCAGCGCGGCTATACCGTCAAGCGCGCCGGCGGTTGAAGCCCGCGCCGGGGCGGGCCTCGTGCCGGCCGATGTCGATGCGCGAGGGTCCAGGCAACGGCTGTCGGCGCAAAGCCGAATTTCCTGGACCGCTTTGCGTGCGGCAGTGGGTGCGGGCAAAGCCGGGCCCGGGCAGGCCGCGACGCTTCGCTGAGGCGGTCGGCTTCGCCGACTGCCCTGCGGTGCTCGGTCCCATGGCCTCGTCGCCAACTCACTTCGCGCGCTTCGCGCGCTGCGTTCAAACAGTCGCGACGAAGTCGGAGGACGAGGCGCGCTGAAGCGCGCTGGCCATGCGCCCTGCGCTCCTCAGCGCCTCACAGGCGCGTCGCGTCCTGCCCGGGCCCGGCTTTGCCGCGGCGCTCGCGGTGTTCGCATCGAACACCCCCAATGCACCGAACTCGCGTCAGGCGGCACCCGGCAGGGGCGATTTGTGCGGCGGCGAGGAGCGCAGCGCCGGGGTCGGCGCGCTGCAGCGCGCCTCGTGATCCGACTCGCCGATATTGTCTGAACGCAGCGCCGGGCCCGAAGGGCCTGGCGCGAAGTGAGTTATCGGCGCGACCCCGGGGCGAGCACCGCAGTGCAGTCGGCGCGAAGCGACGACCGCCGCAGCATGAGCCCCTGGCGGGTGCCGCCTGGCGCGATGCGCCGGCCGGCGATCACGACAGCGGCCTTTCGTGGGCAGCCGCAAAGCGCCGCAAGCGGCCTGCCGGTCGATCGGGTTCGCGTGCAGGCGGGCAGCGAGTGCCGCTGCCGGTGCCCCGCTATGCGCCGGGGTCGAGCTGCAGTGCGGGCATCAGCCGGTCGATCTCGACCAGCTCGCGCCGCCTCGATTCGCCGTGGCGCGAGGCCAGCGCCTGCAGCTTGTCGGCATCGACACGCCCCACCGCCTGGGGCAGATCGGTGTAGCGGATGCCTTGGCCGACCAGCCAGTCGATGGCGGTATCGCGCAACACGTTCCAGCCGATGGCGGCGCTGTGGTCCAGGTGGGCATCGAGGGCGGCGCCGGTGAGCATCGACGCCAGGTCGGCGGCGCTCAGCGCTTGCCCGGCGGCGTCGTGCAGCACGATGCCGTCGGCTTCGGCACCACCCTGACGCGCATCGGGCAGCGCATCGGGCAGCGCATCGGCCAGCCAACGCGGCAGCGGCAACTGGCGCGCCCACGGGCCACCGACCTGCAAGCGCAGCGCCTCGCGGTCGAGGTCGCGCGGCCGCACGGCCAATGCTTCGTCGACCGACAGCCCGAGCAGCGCCAGGGCACACAGCAGGCGCGAGCTGCCGCGGCCCGCGGTCAACAGGGCGGCGGCCTCGGGCTGGCTCAGCACCTGCAACGGCGCTGCCAGCGGTACGGGCGCGGCGGCATCCGCCAGCGTCAATGCCGGCGCGCCGTGGCTTGCCAGCGGCGTGCGTGGGTCCGGCCACGCCGGCGACAGCAGCACCGTGGTGTGCGCTTCGGCCGGCGCCACGGGCCCCGGCCGGTTGAAGGCCTCGACGATGGCCATCATGAGCAGCGCCAGCGCCAGCGCCGCGCCCGACACCAGCATGGCGTCGCGCACGTATGGCGGGCCAAACGCCGAGGTGGGCACGCTGGCAGCCTCCACCACCGTCACCGTGGCGACGCGGCGCTGCTCGTCGGCCTCGAGGCGCGACACACGCTCGAGCAGATCGCGCCGCGCCTTGTCGACCTGCGCCAGATCGTCCTCGAGCAGCTTGGCTTCGGCCATGCGCGAGCTGGTCTTGGTCAGCGCCGGGCGCGTGGCGCCCAGCTGCGCGCGCAGGCTGCTGACCTGCGCCTGCGCACCCGCATGTTCCTCCTGCGCCGCCTGCAGCGCCGCGCGCAGGCTGATGTCGCGCTGCTGCACGATCTGCACTTCGAGTTCCGCCAGCCGGGCGCGCAGCGCGCGCGCCTGCGGGTCCATCGCCAGGAATTCCGGCGTGTAGGTGCGCTCGAGTTCCTTCAGCTCCTCGCGCGTCTGGTGCGCGCGCGTCTCCAGCCCCGACAGTGCCGGATCGGCGCGCGCCTGCGTGCTGCTGCGGCCTTGTTCGACGGCCTTGCTCACGGCGGCCAGCCGCGCCGCCGCCGCGGCTTCCTTTTCCACCGCCGCATCCAGCGCGCGGCCCAGACCCTGGCTGCGCGCCACGGCCTCGTTGTCCTCGCGCTGCGCGAACACGCCTTCGCGCTGGCGGAAGGCGTCCAGCCGCGCGCGCCGCTGCGACGCGGTGTGCTCCAGCCGCGCCAGCTCCTGCCTTGCGGCGGCCAGCTGCGCGTCGGCGTCGTGCAGCTGGCGCGAAGCCAGCTCCTGGCGCAGCACCTCGGGCAAGGTATTCAGGATGTCGGCCAGCAGCCGCGGCTCGGTGCCGGTGGCGCGCAGTTCGACGACCTCGGAGCCCGGCACCGGCAGCACCTGCAGCATCGATTGCAGCTGGCCCGCCGCATCCGTGCCCAGCGCGGCGGCGGGCAGCCCCGCGGCCAGCAGCGCTTGCGCCAGCCGCGTCAGCACCGGGCGGCTGTCGAACAGCTGCAGCCGGCTCGCGTAGGCAGCCGAAGCCGACAGCCCGGGCCGGCCGACTTCGGGCAGGCTGACCTGCAATCGTGTGCTGCTGCGGAACTGCGCCGGGCGGCTGAAATTCCACGCCTGGCCGATCAGCAGCGCGGCGAGCAAGGTCAATGCGAAGACGAGCAGGCGCCGCGGGTTGCCGCGCCGCGCCGCGGCCGGGCCGGCCGCGGACGGGCCGGCGCCGGGCCCGGCCCAGCGGCGTGGGGTGCCCAGGTCTTCGCTGATCGCGCGCAGTGCCATCGAATCGTCGCTCGAGCCGCGTGATCGGCGCATTGTGACGGCGCTGCCGCGCCGCCGGCTGCAAGCGCTGCCGCTGGACTGGGGATGGCCGTGCGCTGCGTGCCGTGCTCTACATGCCCGCGTAGTTCGGCCCGCCGCCGCCCTCGGGCGTGACCCACACGATGTTCTGCGTCGGATCCTTGATGTCGCAGGTCTTGCAGTGCACGCAGTTCTGCGCGTTGATCTGCAG
>CAYZGL010000144.1:0-11426 GCA_964477985.1 uncultured Rubrivivax sp.
CGGTGCTGGTCGAGGCCGCGGTGCGCAACACCGTGCTGCAGCTGCGCGGCATCGACACCTACCAGGAATTCATCCGCCGCCACCAGGCGGCGATGGACGATCCGCAGTAGGCGCCGCACCGGCGCCGCACCCTGGCAGCGGCGTGCCGCCGGCACTCAGCCGCGGCGGTAGATGCGCTCGGCGTATTCACGCACCATGCGCGCCGCCGAAAAGCGCGGGCCCAGCGTCATCAGGCTGCGCTTGACCATCGCCACCCAGCGCTGCGGGATGCCGTCGGCGTCGCGCTCGTGGAACATCGGCACCACCTGGCGTTCGATCAGGTCGAACAGCGCGCTGGCGTCGCGCCAGTCCTGCGCGGCGCGGTCGCCGTCGGCCTTGCCGTCGATGGCCCAGCCGTTGCTGCCGTCGTAGCCTTCGGCCCACCAGCCGTCGAGCACCGACAGCTGCAGCCCGCCGCCCAGCGCCGACTTCATGCCGCTGGTGCCGCTGGCCTCCAGCGGCGGCTGCGGCAGGTTGATCCACACGTCGCAGCCGCCGACGAACTGCGCCGCCGTCGGCAGGTCGTAGTCTTCGAGGAAGGCCGCGCGGCCGGCGACGCGCTTGAGCAGGAACATGCGCTGCACCACCTCCTTGGCGTCCACGTCGGCCGGGTGCGCCTTGCCGGCAAAGACGAACTGGATCGGCCGCTCGCCGCCGAACAGCGCCATCGCCCGCTCGGGCATCAGGCCCAGCAGGTGCAGCCGCTTGTAGGTGGCCAGCCGGCGCGCGAAGCCGAACGTCAGCCGGTCGGGGTGAAAGCCGTCGATCGCGGTGCGCGCGTACGCCATCGGCTCGCCGCGGCGCAGCCGGTCGCTGGTCAGGCGCCGGCCGATCATGGCCACCAGATGGGCGCGCGCCGCATTGCGCGCCGCCCACAGCTCGGCCGCCGGGATGTCGGCCACCGGCGCCCAGCTCGCCGCGTCGTGCGCGCGCTCCATCCAGCCCTGCCCGAGGTGGCGGTCGAGCAACTCGCGCACCGGCCCTTGCAGCCAGCTCGGCACGTGCACGCCATTGGTCACATGGGTGATCGGCACGCCTTCGGGCGCGCGCCCCGGGAACAGCGGCTGCCACATCGCGCGCGCGACCTCGCCGTGGCGCCGGCTGACGGCGTTGGCCTGCCGCGCGCAGCGCAGCGCCAGCGGCGTCAGGCCCGACGGCTGCGCCGCGTCGGCCGGGTCGATGCGGCCGATCGACAGCAGGCCCTCGCGCCCGGCGGCCAGCGGCAGCGTGTCGGCATAGCGGCCGAGCACCGTCAGCAGCTCGTCGCGCAGGTAGGTCTCGTTGCCGGCCGGCACCGGGGTGTGGGTGGTGAAGACCGTGCGGCCGCGCACCTGTTGCCAGGCGGCGGGCTCGTCGAGCTGCGGCTGCGCGCGCCGCGCCGCGGCGAACAGCTCGAACGCCGCCAGCGCCGGGTGGCCTTCGTTCAGGTGCACCAGCGCCGGGTCGATGCCCATCGCGTGCAGCGCACGCACGCCGCCGACGCCGAGCACCGCATATTGCGCCAGGCGGATCGCGCGGTTGCTGTCGTACAGCCGGGCGGTGATCCAGCGGCCGATGGCGCTGTTCTCGGGCCGGTCGGTGTCGAGCAGATACAGCGGCACGCGCCCGACGTCGACGCGCCAGATCTGGACGACGACGTCCTCCTCGTCCACCGGCACCTGCACCGTCAGCGGCCGGCCGTCGGCGCCGCGCACGCGCACGCAAGGCAGCCGCTCGGGATCGCTGTCGATCCAGTACTCGTGCTGCATGCCGCTGGCGTCGATGCGCTGGTGGAAGTAGCCGGTGCGGTACAGCAGGCCGACGCCGACCATCGGCACGCCCAGGTCGCTGGCCTGCTTGAGGATGTCGCCGGCCAGCACGCCCAGGCCGCCGGCGTAGGTCGGCAGCGAGCCGTGCACGCCGAATTCGGCGCAGAAGAAGGCCACCGGCCGCTGCGGCGTGGCCACCCCGCGGTGCCAGGGCCGCAAGCGTTCGGCGGCCAACTGCTGCGCCAGGCGCTCGATGCGCGCGGCCAGCGCGGGGTCGGCGGCTGCGCGCTGCAGCACGCTGCGCCGCGCCTCGGTCAGCGTGCGCAGCGGGTTGGCCTGGCGGCGCGCCCAGCCCTGCGCATCCAGCGCCTCGAACAGCGCGGCACCGTCGGCGGCCCAAGACCAGCGGTAGTCGTAGGCGACGCGGGCCAGCGGCCGCAAGGCCTCGGGCAGGGTCTGGGCCAGCTCGGCCGCCGCCGCATCGATGTCGCTGTCGCCCGCGAACATGGTCGATCTCCAGCCGATGGCACTGGCGACAGACTATCGCGGCACACGCCCGCTGGCCGGTTGACGGTGCTCAAGGCGCGGGCAATCGGCGTGCACCGCGTGCGGTGTCGTGCGGCGGCGTGCGAACGCGCGGCTCAGCGCCGGCGCGCGAGTTTGGGGTCGAGCAGGTCGCGCAGACCGTCGCCCACCAGGTTCAGCCCCAGCACCGCCAGCGCGATCGCCGCGCCGGGCCAGATCGCCAGTTGCGGTGCCTGGAACATCTGTGTTTGCGCCTCGTTGAGCATGCGGCCCCAGCTGGGCGTGGGCGGCTGCGTGCCCAGGCCCAGGTAGCTCAGCGCCGCTTCGGCCAGGATCGCGGTGGCGAACTGCACGGTGCACTGCACGATCAGGATGCTGGCGATGTTGGGCAGCACGTGGTCCAGCGTGATGCGCCACGGCCCGGCGCCGGCCGCGCGCGCCGCCAGCACGAACTCGCGCGACCACACCGCGTTGGCCGAGGCGCGTGCGGTGCGCGCGAACACCGGGATGTTGAAGATGCCGATCGCCACCGTGGCGGTGACGAGGCCGGGGCCGTAGATCGCGCCCAGCATGATCGCCGACAGCAGCGCCGGGAAGGCGAAGGTGAAGTCCGACAGCCGCATCACCGCTTCTTCGACCCAGCCGCGCCGCGCCGCGGCCAGGCAGCCGAGCGCGACGCCGCACAGCAGCCCGATCAGCACCGCGATCACGCCGACCAGGATCGAGGTCTGCGCCCCCACCAGCAGCTGCGAGCCGATGTCGCGGCCCAGGCTGTCGGTGCCCAGCCAGTGCGCGGCGCTGGGCAGCGCCAGCTTGTTCGGGACGTCGATCTCGGCTGCAGGATGCGGCGTCCACAGCAGCGACAGCGCGGCGCCGGCTGCGAACAGCCCGCTCAGCAGCGCGCCGAGCACGAAGCTGGGGTGGCGCCGTGCGCGCGACCAGAACGTCGCGGCGGGTGTGGCGCTGCCGCGCGCGAGGACCGCAGGCTCAGGCATCGGAAGGCTTCAGCCGCGGGTCGATCACCGCGTACAGCACGTCGACCACGAAGTTGACGAAGACCACCATCGCCACCAGCAGCAGCACCACGTCGCGCACCACCACCAGGTCGCGGTTGGCGATGGCCTGGAACACCAGCCGGCCCAGCCCCGGCAGCACGAACACCTGCTCGACGACGATGGTGCCGCTGATGAGAAACGCGAACTGCAGCCCGATGATCGTCAACACCGGGATCATCGCGTTGCGCAGCACGTGGCGCCACAAGGTGGCGCGGCGCGACAGGCCCTTGGCGCGCGCGGTGCGAACGAAGTCCTCGCGCATCACGTCCAGCACCGCCGAGCGTGTCCAGCGCGCCAGCACCGAAGCCTGCACCACCGCCAGCGACACGGCCGGCAGCAGCAGCGCGGCCAGGCCGTCCCACAAGCCGCCGCCGTCTTCTTCGCGCCAACCCGGGAAACCGCCTGCGCCCACCCACTGCAGCTTCACCGCGAACAGCAGGATCAGCAGGATCGCGAACCAGAAGTTCGGGATCGCGATGCCCAGCTGGCTGGCGAACATGACGCCCACGTCGCCCAGCCGGTTGTGGCGTGACGCGGCGTACACGCCGGCGGCCAGCGCCACGACCACGGTGAACAGCATCGCCATTACCGCCAGCGGCAGCGTGACCTGCAGCCGCTCGGCGATCAATGCGCCGGTGGGCATGTCGTAGGAGATGCTGGTGGCGCTGCGGCCTTGCAGCAGCCCGCCGATCCACGTGCCGTAGCGCTGCAGCTGCGGCTGGTCCAGGCCGAGCCGGGCTTCGAGTGCGGCCAGCGACTCGGGCGTGGCGGTGTCGCCGAGGATCACCTGCGCGGCGTTGCCCGGCAGCAGCTCGAGCACCGCGAACACCACCATCGACGCCACGGCCAGCGTGGCGGCGAAGGTCAGCAAGCGCTTGAGCAGGAACACACTCATCGCGTTCTATGATGCCCTACGCCACTAGCGGCGCGGGAAGCCCGGCCATGCCCTCCATCGGTTTCGACAGCAGCGGCGTTTTCATCGGCGGCCAGTGGCGCCCCTGCGCCGGCGGCCAGACGCTGGCGCTGATCGACCCCTCCGACGGCACGCCGTTGGCGCGCATCGCGCGCGGCACGGCCGCCGACATCGATGCCGCGGTGGTCGCCGCGCAGGCCGCGCTCGATGGCGAGTGGGGCCGCCTCGGCGCGGCCGAGCGCGGGCGGATGCTGCAGCGCTTGTCGGCCGCGGTGCTCGAGCGCGCCGACGAACTGGCCCGGCTCGAAGCGCTGGACGTGGGCAAGCCCTTGCGCCAAGGCCGTGCCGACGCACTGGCGCTGGCGCGTTACCTCGAGTTCTACGGCGGCGCGGCCGACAAGCTGATGGGCCAGACCATCCCCTTTGCCAACGGCTACACCGCGTTCACGCTGCGCGAGCCGCATGGCGTCACCGGCCACATCGTGCCGTGGAACTACCCGATGCAGATCATCGGCCGCTCGGTGGGCGCGGCGCTGGCGATGGGCAACGCCTGCGTGCTCAAGCCGGCCGAGGAAGCCTGCCTGACGGCGCTGGCCTTCGCGCGCATCGCGCACGAAGCCGGGCTGCCGGCCGGTGCGCTCAACGTCGTGCCGGGGCTGGGCGAACAAGCCGGTGCGGCGCTGGCGGCGCACCCGGGCGTGCAGCACCTGTCGTTCACCGGCTCGGTGGCGGTGGGGCGGCTGGTCCAGGCCGCCGCCGCCCGGCACACGATTCCGGTGACGCTGGAGCTGGGCGGCAAGAGCCCGCAGATCGTCTTCGCCGATGCCGACCTGGACGCGGCGCTGCCCTTCCTGGTGAATGCGGGTATCCAGAACGCCGGCCAGACCTGCTCGGCCGCCTCGCGCATCCTGGTCGAGCGCGCGGTGTTCGACACCGTGGTGGCGCGCATGGCCGAGTGCTACCGGCGCTTGCGCGTCGGCCCGGCGCTGCACGACCTGGACGTGGGCCCGCTGATCTCGGCGCGGCAGCGCGACATCGTGTTGGCTTACCTGGCGTTGGCGCACGAGAGTTCGCTGGACGTCGTGGCGCAGGGTGACCTGGCCGAAGGCGCGCCCAGCGCCGGTTATTACGTGCGCCCGACGCTGCTGGCCGATGTGCCGGCCGAGCACCGGCTGGCGCAGGAGGAGATCTTCGGCCCGGTGCAGGTGGTGATCGCCTTCGACGGCGAGGCGCAGGCGCTCGCCATCGCCAACGGCACCGACTTCGGCCTGGTGGCCGGCGTGTGGACGCGCGACGGCGGCCGCGCCTTGCGCATGGCGCGCAGGCTGAAATGCGGCCAAGTCTTCGTCAACGACTACGGTGCCGGCGGCGGCATCGAGCTGCCCTTCGGCGGCGTCAAGGCTTCAGGCCACGGCCGCGAGAAGGGCTTCGAGGCGCTGTACGGTTTTTCCACGCTGAAGACCGTGGCCATCCGGCATGGCTGAAGGAGCGGGCATGAGACTGAAGGACAAGGTGGCGATCGTCACCGGCGGCGGCTCGGGTTTCGGCGCCGGCATCGTGAAGAAGTTCGTCGCCGAAGGTGCGCAGGTGCTGGTGGTCGACCGCGATGCCGGCGCCGCGCGGCGCGTGGCCGAGCAGGCCGGCCCCTTCGCCGCGGCGCACGCGGCCGACGTCAGCGCGGCCGCCGACACCCTGGCGATGGTCGACGCCGCCGAGGCGAAGTTCGGCCCGCTGGACATCCTGGTCAACAACGCCGGCGTGTCGCACCGACCCGCGCCCGCCGAGGAGGTCGACGAGGCCGATTTCGACCGCATCGTCGCGGTCAACATGAAGGCGATCTACCTGGCCACGCAGGTGGTGGTGCCGCGCTTCAAGTCGCGCCAGCGCGGCGTGATGCTGAACATCGCCAGCACTGCCGGCGTCAGCCCGCGGCCGCGGCTGAGCTGGTACAACGCCAGCAAGGGCTGGGTCATCACCGCCACGCGCTCGCTGGCGGTGGAACTGGCACCCTTCGGCATCCGCGTCGTGGCGCTGAACCCGGTGGCCGGCGAGACGCCGCTGCTGGCGACCTTCATGGGCGAGGACACGCCCGAGATGCGCGCGAAGTTCCTGTCGACGATCCCGATCGGGCGCTTTTCCACGCCCGAGGACCTGGGCAACGCCGCGTGCTACCTGTGCAGCGACGAGGCCTCGATGATCACCGGCGTGGCGCTGGAAGTCGACGGCGGGCGCTGCATCTGAGCCCCCGCGAAGCCGAGGCTGCGCGGCGGCAGCTCGGCGCGGCCTGGCTGCGCGCGGGGCGCAGCGCGCGTCAGACGCGGCCCAGCATGCGCTCGTGGTGGTCGGCGCTGGCCAGCAGGTCCGCGGCAAAGCGGGGGTCGGTTTCCAGGTGCCGCCATGCCAGCTCACGCACCGCGCGCAGGTCGCGTTCGGGGCGCGCCGGGCGCACGCTGGCGGCACGGACCAGGCCGGCCAGCAGGCGGTACAGCGCGACGAAAACGGCGGCGCCGGCGCGGGCACCCAGCGGGTTGGCCGGCGCGAAGGGCGTCGCGGCTTGCAGGTAAAGCGTCGTCATGGTGATCTCCTTCAAAGTCGATGGCTTGTGGCGTGGCCGCGCAGGCAGGCGCTGGCTGCCGCGCGCAGCTCGTGCGCACGATGCGGATCGCTCGGCGCTTGGCGGCGAGCCAGTTCGAACAGCTGCGCCGCGGCGCGGCGCTGCCCCAGCCGTTGCAGCGCCTGCCACAGCCGCGCGCCGAGGGCGCCCAGCCTGTCAGCGCTTGCTGAGCCGGCGTGGCCATGAGGCGGCGTGTCTGGACAGGTGCGGGTTGCGGTCATGTCGGGGGTCTTTGCGCGATGGGCGGCAGCGGCGGCAAACTTGCCGATGCAGCAACTATCGGGTTAACCCTTAGTTATTTCAAACTAATCTTGCGCATGCAAGTTATGCGCACCGCTAATGACGTGGCCAGAGCGTGAACTTTCGAACCCTCGATCTGAACCTGCTTCGCGTCTTCGACGCCTTGATGTCAGAGGGCAGCCTGACACGCGCTGCGCAGGTGTTAGCAATCACTCAGCCGGCAGCCAGCCAGGCGCTCAAACGCTTGCACGATGCCGTCGGCGAATCGTTGTTCGTTCGCAACGCCACGGGGATGACGCCGACGCCGAAGGCCGATGCGCTGTGGCCGCAGGTGCGCACGGCGTTGGCATCGCTGCAGCAGGCGCTGGCGCCGGGCGAGTTCGATGCGCAGGCGCAGGACGTGAGCTTCCGCCTTGCCATGGCCGACGCGCTGGCAGCGCTGCTGGCGCCGCCGCTGGTCGCGGCGATCGAGCGTGAGCGCGCGGTGCAAGCTGCGCTTCGTGCCGCTGACGACGGCGGACCCGCGAGCGCTGCTGCAGCAGGCCGAGGTCGACCTGGCGCTGGGGCAGTTCCCCGCCACCGTCACCGAGCTGCTGGCCGCCGGCCGCAACGCCACGCTGCGCCATGCACCGTTGGTCGAAACACGCTGCGTGTGCGCGATGCGCTGCGGGCATGCGCTGGCCGAGCAGGCGCTGACGCTCGAGGCCTACTGCGCGGCCGACCACCTGCTGACCAGCAGCGTCGGGCGGCCGCAAAGCCACGTCGACCAGATGCTCAGTGCACTCGGCCGCCAGCGCCGCGTGGTGCTGAGCGTCAACCAGTTCTTCACCGCCGCCCGGGTGCTGCTGCAGTCCGACCTGCTGAGCGTGCTGCCGCTGGCCTTCGTGCCGGCCACGGGCCACGCCGAGCAGTTGCGGGTGCGCGAGCTGCCCTTCGACCTGGGCGCGGAGCAGGTCGGCATGGTCTGGCACCTGCGCAGCGACGCCGAACCGGCGCATCGCTGGCTGCGCGAACGTGTGCTGCAAGCCGCGGGCGCTGCGTTCTGAAGCGGCTTGCCGCCGCTGCGCCGCGTGGCGCCGCCGGCGCCGTTCAGCCGCCCATGACCTCGGCCATGGCCTGTGCGGCGCGCTCGACGTTGCCTTCGTTCAGCCCCGCCAGGCAGATGCGCCCGGAGCGCACCAGGTACACCGCGTACTCGTCGCGCAGCCGGTCGACCTGCGCCGCGCTCAACCCGGTGTAGCTGAACATGCCGCGCTGCGTCAGGAAGTAGCCGAAGTCGCGCCCCGGCACCTTGGCGCTGATGACACGGTGCAGCGTGCGGCGCATCGCCAGGATGCGTTCGCGCATCGCGCCGAGTTCGGCCTCCCACATCGGGCGCAGGTCGGCATCGGCCAGCACGTGCGCGACGATCTGGCCGCCGTGGATCGGCGGGCTGGAATAGTTGCGGCGCACGGTGAACTTGAGCTGTCCGAGCACGCTGTCGGCCTGCCGCGCATCCGGGCACACCACGCTCAAAGCGCCGCAGCGTTCGCCGTACACGCTCATGCTCTTGCTGAACGAGTTGGCGACGAAGAAGCTCGCGCCCGACGCGGCCAGCGCGCGCACCGCGTAGGCGTCTTCTGCGATGCCGTCGCCGAAACCCTGGTAGGCCAGGTCCAGGTAGGGGATCAGGCCACGCCGCTGCAGCAGCGGGATCAGCTCGTCCCATTGCGCGCGGCTCAGGTCGACGCCGGTGGGGTTGTGGCAGCAGGCGTGCAGCAGCACGACGCTGCGTTCGGGCACGCGCTGCAAGGCTTCCATCATCTGGGCGAAGCGCACGCCGCCGCCCTGCGCGTCGTAGTACGGGTAGGTGTGCACCTCGAGGCCGGCGCCTTCGAACATCGAGCGGTGGTTGTCCCAGGTGGGGTCGCTGACCCAGACCTCGCTTTGCGCAAACCAGCGCTTGATGAAGTCGGCGCCGACCTTCAAGCCGCCCGACGAGCCCACCGACTGGATGGTCGCGACGCGGCCCGCGCGCAGGGCTTCGTGATCGGCGCCGAACAGCAGCTGCTGCACCGCCTTGCGGTAGTTGGCCGCACCTTCGATCGGCAGGTAGGGCTTGGCGTCGCCCGAGGCGACCACGCGCGCCTCGGCCAGCTTGACCGACGGCAGCACCGGGATGCGGCCCTGCTCGTCGAAATAGATGCCGATCGACAGGTTGACCTTGTGCGGCCGCGGGTCGGCGTTGAAGACCTCGACCAGCGCGAGGATGGGGTCGCCCGCGAAGGGCTCGACATGCGCGAACATGGGCTGGGGCCTCCTCAGGCTTCGGCCGCGAGGGCGGCTTCGATGTCCTTCTTCAGCGACGCCGGCGTGTCGGTGGGGGCGTAGCGCTTGATCACCTGGCCGTCGCGGCCGACCAGGAACTTGGTGAAGTTCCACTTGATCGCCTTGCTGCCCAGCAGCCCCGGCGCTTCGGTGCTGAGCCACTTCCACAGCGGGTGCGCCTGTTCGCCGTTGACGTCGACCTTGGCCATCATCGGGAAGCTGACGCCGAAGTTGCGTTCGCAAAACGAGGCGATCTCGTCGTTCGCGCCCGGGTCCTGACCGCCGAACTGGTTGCTCGGGAAGCCGACCACCACCAGGCCGCGCGCGGCGTATTCCTTCCACAGCGCCTCGAGGCCGGCGAACTGCGGCGTGAAGCCGCACTGGCTGGCGGTGTTGACGACCAGCAGCACCTTGCCGCGCTGCGTGCCGAGATGGGCGGGCTTGCCCTCGATGGACAAGGCTTCGAAGTCGTAGATGCTGCTCATGGCGGGGCCGCGGGCGGGTGGGCGCGGCGAAGGGGCGGCGACGCGGGGCTTTCGATAATATCCGCTGCACCGCGCGCGGGTCGCCGTGCGCGATGCAAGGAGGCGTCATGAGCAGCCATGTCTACAAGTACGTCGAGCTGGTCGGTTCGTCCACCGCCGGCAGCGACGACGCGATCCGCAACGCCATCGCCACCGCGGCCAGCACCTTGCGCCACGTCGGCTGGTTCGAAGTCAAGGAACTGCGCGGCCACATCGCCGACGGCGTGGTCGCGCACTGGCAGGTGACGGTGAAGGTGGCGTTCCGGCTCGAGGACTGAAGCTCAGCCGGGCCAGGCCAGGCGGCGGCGCTGCGGCGCCGCCAGCAACGCCGCGCCGAAGATCAATGCGCCGCCGAGCAGCAGGGATGCATTCAGCCGCCCCGCGCCCAGCCACAGCGCCGACACGCTGGCGAACAGCACCTCGCTGACCATCACCACCGCCGTGATATTGGCCGGCAGCCGCGCCGCGCCGTACTGCAGCGCCAGGTTGCTGACCAGAAACAGCAGCCCCAGCGCCGCCGTGCCGCCCAGCCAGGGCGTGGCGGGCCAGGCCGGGGGATCGATCAGCCCGCGCAGGCTCAGCCCCGCGGCCAGCAGCGCAGCGACCAACGCACCGCCGACGAACATCGCCAGCGCGCGTGCCATCTCCGGTTGGTCGGCATGGCGGCGCAGCATCACGTTGTTCAGCGCGAAGCCGAAGCCGCCGAGCAGGCCCAGCGCCTCGGCGCCGCTGCGCGGCAGCGGCCAGCCGCCGCCGTCGGGCCACAGCACGATGGCCGCGCCGGCCAGCGCCAACAGCACACGCAGCGCGGCCAGGGCGCTGAGCCGCTCGGCCAGCAGCAACCGCGCCAGCAGCACCGCCCACAGCGGCATGGTGTAGAACAGCAGCACCACGCGCACCACGTCGCCGATGGTCACGCCCCAGTTGAACGCGGCGTTAGTGGTGCCCGAGGCCAGCACCAGGATCCACAACGCCGGCGTGCGCAGCAGCTGCGCCCAGCTCGCCGGCCGCGACAAGCCGATGCACAGCACCGCGATCAGATAGCTTGCCGCGGTGGCCCACAGCGGATGCAGGCCGTGCTGCTGCAGCCAGCGAAACGGCCACCACGACACGCCCCAGCACAAGGCGTTGAACAGCAGCGCCAGCACCGGCGCTGCGGGCGTGTGTGCCGGCATCAGTGCTTGTCGGTGCGCGCGATCGCCAGCAGCCGCTCCACCTCGTCGAAGTGCCGCGTGCAGTTGCGGGCGTGCCAGTCGCGGATCTGCCACATGATCAGCGCCACGCCGACGCCGAGCACCGTGATCACGCCGAAGGGCGTGGCGCCGAAGCGCGTCATCAGCGCATACAGCGCGCTCAAGCCCAGGATGCAGGCCTGCTCGTTGAAGTTCTGCACCGCGATCGAGCGCCCGGCGCCCATCAGGTTGTGGCCGCGGTGCTGCAGCAGCGCGTTCATCGGCACCA
>CAYZGL010000145.1:0-11407 GCA_964477985.1 uncultured Rubrivivax sp.
TCGCACGCCACATACGCAACCGTACGTTCCCTAAGTTCCTGACCTATGAGTAAGCCGCACCGCCGACGATGCCCGGCGATGCTCGCAGCGCGCAATCCGCTCACCGTGGCCGCCGCCGTCAGCCTGTGGCTGGCGGCTTTCGCCAACTGGCCGCTGTGGCGTGCGCTGGCCGCGCTGCCCGAGCTGGCCTCGGTGCGCGGGGCGCTGTTCATGCTCAGCCTGGGCCTGATGATCGCCGCGCTGCACCTGGCGCTGCTGTCGCTGGGCGCGTGGCGGCGCTGCATCAAGCCGCTGAGCCTGCTGCTGCTGCTCGCCGCTGCGGCCGGCGCCCACTTCATGGGCCGCTACCGCGTCGTCATCGACCCGACGATGATGCTCAACGTGCTGCAGACCGACGCGCACGAGGCCGGCGATCTGATCGGCGTGCCGCTGCTGCTCAGCCTGGCGCTGCTGGGCGGCCTTCCGGCGTGGTGGCTGTGGCGCACGCCGCTGCGCGCGCTGCCGGCCGCGGCGCAGGCGCTGCGCAACGTGGCGGTGCTCATGCTGGCGCTGTGGCTGGCCGGCGGCCTGGGGGTGCTGAACTTCGCATCGCTGTCGGCGACGATGCGCAACCACAAAGCCTTGCGCTACATGGTCAACCCGGCCAATTCGGTCTACGCGCTGGGCCGGCTGGCGGTGCAGCGCGGCGTGCGGCCGGCCGCCGCGGCCGAGGCCATCGGCGCCGATGCCGCCGCGCCGGCACGGCGCGCTGACGGCAAGCCGCCGCTGCTGATGCTGGTGGTCGGCGAGACCGCGCGCGCCGACCACTTCTCGCTCAACGGTTATGCGCGGCCCACCAATGCCGAAACCGCGGCGCGCGGCGCGATCGGCTTCAGCCGGGTCAGCGCCTGCGGCACCAGCACCGCCGCCTCGCTGCCGTGCATGTTCTCGCACCTGGGCCGCGAGCGCTTCGAAGCGCGCAGCCACGACTACCAGAACCTGCTCGACGTGGCGCAGCGTGCCGGGCTGGCGGTGCTGTGGCTGGACAACCAGGCCGGCTGCAAGGGGCTGTGCGAACGCGTGCCGCATGCCTCGGCCGCACAGCCGCCGGCCGGCAGCGCGCACGCCGCAGGCTTGTGCGATGGCGACGAATGCCTGGACGAAGCGCTGCTCACCGGGCTGGACCAGCGGCTGGCCTCGCTTTCGGCCGAGCGCCGCCAGCGCGGTGTGCTGCTGGTGTTGCACCAGATGGGCAGCCACGGCCCGGCCTACAGCAAGCGCTCGCCGCCCGCACGCAAACCCTTCCAGCCCGAGTGCCTGACGACCGCGCTGCAGGACTGCACCCCGGCCGCGCTGGTCAATGCCTACGACAACTCGATCGCCTACACCGACCACGTGCTGGCCGGCGCCATCGACTGGCTGCAGCGCCAGCGCGCGCACCACGACCCGATGCTGCTGTACGTGTCGGACCACGGCGAATCGCTGGGCGAGGATGGGCTGTACCTGCACGGGCTGCCCTATGCGCTGGCGCCGCGCGCGCAGACCCAGGTGCCGCTGCTGCTGTGGCTGCCGCCGCAAAGCGAGGCCGCCATCGGCGCCACGCGTGCGTGCCTGCAGCAGCGGCGCGATGTGCCGCTGAGCCACGACCACCTGTTCCACACCGTGGGTGGCCTGCTCGGCGTGCGCAGCCAGCTGTTCGATGCGGCGCTGGACCTGGTGGCGCCCTGCCGTGGCGCCTGAGCCGCCGCAGCGCCGGGGCTCGGCCGCTGCCCCGCCGGCCGCGATCAGGCCGGCCTGGCAGGGCATGAGCGCACCGGCGCAGGCGGCGGCGCTGCGCCGCGACATCGCGCTGGCCGTGGCCGGCCTGCTGCTGTTGCTCGCCTGGGATGCCAGCGGCGCCGACCTGCCGTTGTCGCGGCTGTTCGCCACCCCGCAGGGCTTCGTACTGCGCCACCACTGGTTGCTGGAAACCGTGCTGCACGACGCCGCCGCCGGCGTGCTGAAGGCCGGTTTCGTCGTGCTCGGGCTGAACGTGCTGTGGCCGCTGCCGCTGATCGGTGCGATGCCGCGTGCGCTGCGGCTGCGCTGGTGGCTGCTGTCGCTGCTGTGCGCGCTGGCCGTCTCGCTGCTCAAGCGCCACAGCCTGGTCAGCTGCCCGTGGAGCCTGGCCGAGTTCGGCGGCAGCGCGCACTGGCTGGCGCACGGCACGTTGGCGGCCTGGCGCGGTGCCGGCGACGGCGGGCCGGGCGGCTGCTTTCCGGCCGGGCACGTGTCCAACGCCTTCGCCCTGGTCGGCGGCGCGCTGGCGCTGCGGCCGGTGTCGGCCCGTGCGGCGCAGCTGTGGCTGCTGGCGGTGTGCGTGATCGGCGCGCTGCTGGGCCTGACCCAACTGCTGCGCGGCGCCCACTTCCTGAGCCACAGCCTGTGGACCGCCTGGATCTGCTGGACGCTGAGCATCGCGGTGTGGCACGGCGCCGATGCCGCCGCAGCGCGCCGCGGCTGAGCCCGCGTGGCGGCCATGGCGCATGCGGCACACTGCCGGCCATGCCTTCATCCACCGCTGCCGCGCAGGCCGCCGCTGACGCCGCCGGCGCACCAGGCCGAACGCGCCGCGTGACGCTGCTGCTGAACCTGGCGCACGCGATCGACCACATGTTCTTGCTGATCTTCGCCACCGCGGTGGGCGCGATCGCGGCGGAATTCGGCTTCGCGCGCTGGGAAGACCTGATGCCCTACGGCGTCGGCGCCTTTGCGCTGTTCGGCCTGGGCTCGCTGCCGGCCGGAAGGCTGGGCGACCTGTGGGGGCGGCGCAGCATGATGCTGCTGTTCTTCTTCGGCATCGGCGCGTCGGCGCTGCTGGCCGCGGCCACGCGCAATGCCTGGCAGCTGGCGGCGGCGCTGACGCTGCTGGGCGCCTTCGCCGCCATCTACCACCCGGTGGGCATCCCGATGCTGCTGCAGCGCGCCAAGAGCCCGGGCGCGGTGATCGGCGTCAATGGCCTGGCCGGCAACCTGGGCATCGCGCTGGCGGCGCTGAGCACCGGCTTGCTGGTGCAGTGGGCCGGCTGGCGCGCAGCCTTCGCGCTGCCGGGGCTGCTGGCGATCGCCTGCGGGCTGGCCTTCGCGCGCATCTGCCCGCCCGAGACCGAAGCGCCGTCCCAGCGCACGACCAAGGCGCAGGTGCAATTGAGCCGCTCGGGTCTGGCGCGCGTGCTGGTGGTGATGACGGCAGCGTCGGTGACCACCGGGCTGCTGTTCAACTTCACCACCAACGGCAACGCGCAGCTGCTGCACGAGCGGCTGCACGGCGTGGTGGCCGACCCGGCGGCGATCGGCTTGCTGCTGGCCGGCGTCTATGCGGTGGCCTCGCTGGCGCAGGTGGTGGTGGGGCGGCTGATCGACCGCGTCGCGCTCAAGCCGTTGTACCTGGGCATCGTGCTGGCGCAGGTGCCGCTGCTGGCGCTGGCGGCGCGCGCGCAGGGCTGGTGGCTGCTGGGCCTGCTGCTGGCGGTGATGGTGGTGATCTTCGGCGCGATCCCGTTCACCGACGCGATGATCGCGCGCTATGTCGACGACCGCGTGCGCTCGCGCGTGGCCGGCGCGCGGCTGACGCTGTCGCTGGGCATCAGCTCGCTGGCGGTGTGGCTGCTGGGCCCGGTGGTCAAGGCGGCCGGCTTCGACAGCCTGTTCGCGGCGATGGCGCTGATCGCCGGCTGCAGCGTGGCCGTGGTGCTGGCGCTGCCGGGCGAGCCGGCGCGGGCTTCGGCCTAGAGCTGGCCGACGATCGACGCGGTGGCCGCCAGCTCGTCGAGCAGCGCCAGCGACACCGCGCCCGGCACGCCGAACGGATCCAGCGCGGCGCTGGCCGAGTACTTCAGCAGCAGCGCCGGGTTCAGCCGCGACAGCGGCACCTGCCCCATGGCCCAGCCGGCGAAGCGGCGCTCGACGATGGATTCATAGGCCAGCAGCTCGATCTCGCGGTGCCGCGCGTCGGCCACGATGCGCGCATACAGCCGGTTCACCGCCGCGCGGCTGCCTTCCAGCGCCTGCAGGAACACGCCGCCCGAGCAGCACAGCACGCCGGTGATGCCGTGCGCCGGGTTGTGCTGGCGCGAGTGGCGCAGGATCGCGTTCATCACCTCGGCGCCGACCGGCTCGGCCGCGCGGCTGGCGTAGACAAGACGTACGAGCATCGTCGGCTTTCGTCGGCTTTCGGGCGGGGTCGGGCTCTTGATCGGGTCCGGGCTCAAGCGGTCTTGCGCGGCAGCAGCGACAGGAATTCGCGGCGCAGATTCGCGTCCTTCAGGAACGCGCCGCGCATCACGCTGTTGACCATCGCCGCCTCGCTGTCCTTGACGCCGCGCCAGTGCATGCAGAAGTGGTCGGCTTCCATCACGATGGCCAGGCCGTCGGGGCGCACCCGTTCCTGCAGTTCGTCGGCCAGCATCGTCACCGCTTCTTCCTGGATCTGCGGGCGGCTCATCACCCAGTCGCAGATGCGCAGGTACTTGCTCAGGCCGATCAGGTTCGAATGCTCGTTGGGCATCAGCCCGATCCACAGCCGGCCCATGATCGGGCACAGGTGGTGGCTGCAGGCGCTGCGCACGGTGATCGGGCCGACGATCATCAGCTCGTTCAGCCGCTCGGCGTTGGGGAACTCGGTCACCGCCGGCGCCGTGCGGTAGCGCCCGGCGAAGACCTCGTCGATGAACATCTTGGCCACGCGCTGCGCGGTGTCCTGCGTGTTGTGGTCGCTGTCGGTGTCGATCACCAGCGCGCGCAGCACCTCGTGCATCCTGGCCTGCACCTCGGCCTTGAGCTCGTCGAGCTCGCCGTCGCGCACGTAGGCCGCGATGTTGTCGTTGGCATGGTGGCGGCAGCCGGCGGCCACCAGCCGCCAGCGGATGCGCTCGGAAGCCGGCACGCCGGCCGGCTCGGCGGGCGCTGGCGCGCCGCGCGCTGCGTGCGCGGTGGCGGGCACGGGGCTGAGTTGGGTCATCGCAGGCGTCGCTGGCATGGGTCGAGGCCGCATTGTGCGCGCGCCAGGTGGTCTAACCTTGGCGCATGGACCGGACCCCCCCACCGCCGCTGTGGCTGCTGCTCGAGCGCAGCGCCGACGCGGTGCACGCGGTGGGCTCGGGCCGATCGCTGAGCGAGCTGCTGCCACAGGTGCCGGCGGCTCAGCGTCCCGGTGTGCAGGCGCTCACATTCGCTGCATTGAGGCAACTCGGTGCGGCACGCCAGGCGCTGAGCGATCTGGCACCCAAGCCGCCGGCGCCGGCCGTGGCCGCGCTGCTGCATGTGGCGCTGGCGCTGCTGTGGCCCGGCGAGGGCCCGCCGCCGTATGCGGCGCACACGCTGGTCGACCAGGCGGTGGCGGCGGCGCGGCGGCGTGCGCCGGCGGCGGCGGGTTTCGTCAATGCGGTGTTGCGCCGCTTCCTGCGCGAGCGCAACCAGCGCGTGGCCAGCGCGCTGCGCACGCCTGAAGCGCGCTGGAACCACCCGCCGTGGTGGATCGCGCAGCTGCAGCACGACTGGCCGGGCCCGTGGCAGGCGCTGCTGGCCGCGGCCAACCAGCATCCGCCGATGACGCTGCGCGTCAACCGCCGCCGCTGCAGCGGTGCCGACTACGTGCAGCGGCTGGCCGCGGCCGGACAACCGGCGCGGCTGCTCGCCGATGCGGCCTACGGCGGCCAGGCCGTGGTGCTCGATCGGCCCTGCGCGGTGGACACGCTGCCCGGCTTCGCCGACGGCGCGGTGTCGGTGCAGGACGCCTCGGCGCAGCGTGCCGCGTACCTGCTGGCCGCCGCGCCCCCGGCCGGCGTTGCCGGCGCGCTGCCGGCCGGTGCCCGCGTGCTCGACGCCTGCGCGGCGCCGGGCGGCAAGACGGCGCAGCTGCTGGAACTCGGCGACTTCGACGTGCTGGCGCTGGACGACGACGCGCAGCGCCTGGCGCGCGTGCACGCCACGCTGCAGCGGCTGGACCTGCAGGCGCAGCTGCGCTGCGGCGACGCCAGCCGGCCCGACACCTGGTGGGACGGCCGGCCCTTCGATGCCATCTTGCTCGACGCGCCTTGCAGCGCCTCGGGCATCGTGCGCCGCCACCCCGACATCCGCTGGCTGCGCCGCGCGGGCGACCTGCGCGCGCTGGCGGCGCTGCAGGCGCGGCTGCTCGATGCGCTGTGGCCGCTGCTGGCGCCGGGCGGGCGGCTGGTCTATGCCACCTGCTCGATCTTCAAATGTGAAGGCCAGCAGCAGATCGACGCGTTTTTGCAACGCCGCGGCGGCATCGATGCTGCGCTGCACCCCGCCTCGCCCGGGCAGTTGCTGACGCTGGCCGACAATCGGGGCGACAGCGCGGCAGCCGGCGAGGTGCAACACGACGGCTTTTTCCTCGCCTTGCTGCGCAAGACACGCTCCATCGCCGCCCCAGATGCGCCCCCTGCTGCTTCGCCGTAGCCTGCTGCAAGGCCTGACGCTGCTGCTGCTGTGCGCCGCCGGCGCCAGCCCGGCGCGCGCGCAAGGCGTCGATCTGGTCCTGCTGCAACTGCAGCGCGACGACGGCGAGCTGACGCTGGATTTCGAGACGCGGCTGACGCTGCCGCGCGGCGTGGAAGACGCGATGCAACGCGGCGTGCCGGCGTATTTCGTCGCCGAGGCCACGCTGTACCGCACGCGCTGGTACTGGCGCGACGAGCGGGTGGCACGCGTGCAGCGCAGCTGGCGCGTGGCTTACCAGCCGCTGACCTCCAATTGGCGCGTCGGCTTCGGCGGCTTCAACCAGAGCTTCCAGACCCTGCCCGAAGCGCTGGCCGTGGTGTCGCGCAGCTCGCGCTGGAAGGTGGCCGAGCTGTCGCAGCTGGATGCGGACTCGAAGTACTACCTCGACTTCGGCTACCGGCTGGACACCTCGCAGCTGCCCAGCCCGCTGCAGATCGGCCTGGGCGGCCAGGGCGAGTGGGCGCTGGGCATCGAGCGCACGCTGCGCCTGGACTGACGACGCGTGAGCGCGCCGCACGGGACGCCGCCTTGAACCGCAACGCCCGCTGGGTCTGGCTGGTGGCGCTGGCCGCGGTGCTGGGCGGCGCGTCGGTGCTGGCCTTCGTGCTGTCGCTGACCGGCCAGACCGAAGGCTTCTACGAGCGCAACTTCGTCTGGCTGTTCTGGCTGAACGTGGCCATCGGCGGGCTGCTGGTGATCTTCATCGGCGTGGCGCTGCTGCGGCTGGCTTTGCGCCAGCGGCGCGGCAAGTTCGGTACGCAACTGCTGACCAAGCTGGCCGGCATCTTTGCGCTGGTCGGGCTGCTGCCCGGGCTGGTGATCTACACCGTGTCGTACCAGTTCGTCTCGCGCAGCATCGCCACCTGGTTCGACGTCGAAGTCGCCACCGCGCTGGATGCCGGCCTGGCGCTGGGCAAGGGCATGCTGCAGTCGCTGGTCGAGGACACCGGCGCCAAGGCACAGCAGGCCGCCGAACGCATCGGCGAGGAACGTGCGCCGGTGACGGCGCTGACCTTGGAGCGGCTGCGCGAGCAGCTCGGCTTGCGCGATCTGGCGCTGGTCGGCGCCGCGGGCCAGGTCCTGATCGGCGCCGGCGGCAGCGCCGATGCGCTGGCGCCCGAGCGCCCCAGCCTCGAGGCGCTGCGCCACGCACGGCAGGGGCAGGTGTTCAGCCAGATCGAAGGCCTGGACGAAGAGGCGCTGCCCGGCGCGGCGAGCCGCGGCGCACGTGCGCGCGCGCTGGCGCAGGTGCGCGATACCGGAATCGCGCTGAGCCCGGCCGACGAGCGTTTCGTGCTGGCGGTGCAGCCCGTGCCGCGCCAGCTGGCGGCCGACGCGCTGGCGGTGCAGCGTGCCTACAGCGAGTACCAGCAGCGCGCATTGGCGCGCGGCGCGCTGCGCCGCATGTACATCGGCACCCTGACGCTGGCGCTGGTGCTGGCGGTGTTCGGCGCGGTGCTGCTGGCCGCGCTGCTGGGCCATCAGCTGGTGCGCCCGCTGCTGCTGCTGGCCGACGGCGTGCGCCAGGTGGCGGCAGGCGACCTGAGCAGCAAGCCCGTGTTCGCGTCGCGCGACGAGCTCGGCGGGCTGACGCGCTCGTTCGCCGACATGACCGAGCAGTTGTCCGGCGCGCGCGAAGAGGTGCAGCGCGGCGTGACGCAACTCGAGAGCGCGCGCACGCGGCTGCAGACGATCCTGGACAACCTGACCGCCGGGGTGGTGGTGTTCGACCGTCACGGCCGCATCGACACCGTCAACCCCGGCGCGACGCGCATCCTGCGGCGGCCGCTGTCGGTGTACGTCGGGCGCCGGCTGGACGAGGTGCCCGAGCTGGGCGAGTTCGCGCAGCGCGTGTGGCAGCGCTTCGAGCTGCACGCCAGCCACCCCGAGGCCGGCGAGCGCGACCATTGGCAGGAGGCCTTCGAACTCGCACCCGGGCAGCGCGACACGCAAACCCTGCTGGTGCGCGGCGCGATGTTGCCCGAGGCCGCTTCCGCGGCGGCCGCGCCGGCGGCGGCGGCGCACACTGCCGGCGCGGCCGGCGAGCGTGCGCCATCGGGCGCATGGCTGATGGTCTTCGACGACATCACCGAAGTGGTGTCGGCGCAGCGCACCGCCGCCTGGGGCGAAGTCGCGCGCCGGCTGGCGCACGAGATCAAGAACCCGCTGACGCCGATCCAGCTGTCGGCCGAGCGGCTGCAGCACAAGCTGCAGGCCAAGCTCGAGGGCAACGACGAGGCGCTGCTGGTGCGCTCGGTGTCGACCATCGTCAACCAGGTGCAGGCGATGAAGCAACTGGTCAACGAGTTTCGCGACTACGCGCGGCTGCCTGCGGCGCGGCTCGAGCCGCTGGACCTGAACGCACTGGTGACCGAGGTGCTGGCGCTGTACGGCGAAAAGCTCGACGGCGGCCAGCTGCAGGCGGAGCTGGCCGACGCGCTGCCGCAGATCCTGGGCGATGCCACGCAGCTGCGCCAGGTGGTGCACAACCTGGTGCAAAACGCGCTGGACGCGGTGGCCGAGCGCGGCGACGGCCGCGTGCAGGTGCGCACGGCCGCGGTGAGCGACGAGCACGGCGAGCGGCGCGCGGTGCGCTTGAGCGTCAGCGACAACGGCCCGGGCTTTGCCGACAACGTGCTGCAGCGCGCCTTCGAGCCTTACATCACCACCAAGAGCAAGGGCACCGGGCTGGGGCTGGCGGTGGTCAAGAAGATCGCCGACGAGCACCGCGCGAGCCTGCGCGTGGTCAACCTGCAGGATGCCGACGGCGCAGCGCCGAAGGGCGCGCGAGTATCGTTATCATTTTCCGCGTTGGTCAGCAGCCTGCAGCCTTCCGCGGCCGGCAGCGCAACGGCGACGCGGGCGCTCTAGACACCGCCGCACCGGAAAGCGCATGGCAATCATTCTTGTGGTGGACGACGAGCTGGGCATCCGCGGGTTGTTGTCCGAGATCCTGAGCGATGAAGGCCACACCGTGGAGCTGGCGGAGAACGCGGCGCAGGCACGCGAAGTGCGCGAGCGCATGCGCCCCGACCTGGTGCTGCTGGACATCTGGATGCCCGATGTCGACGGCATCACGCTGCTGAAGGAATGGGGCGCGACTTCGCAGCTGACGATGCCGGTGATCATGATGAGCGGGCACGGCACCATCGACACCGCGGTGGAGGCCACCAAGCACGGCGCCATGGCCTTCCTCGAAAAGCCGATCACGCTGCAAAAGCTGCTGCGCGCGGTGGAGCAGGCGCTGGTCAAGCCGGCGCAGCGCATCGCCGCGGCCGTGGCCGGCGCGCGCGGCGAGTCCACGCACGGCTTGGACGGCGCCGTGTCGGCGCCGATCGGCCTGGCCGACATGCAACCCGAGCAAGGGCCGCAGTCCGAACAGAACTTCAACCTCGACCGGCCGCTGCGCGAGGCGCGCGACGCCTTCGAAAAGAGCTATTTCGAGTTCCACCTGGCACGCGAGAACGGCTCGATGACGCGCGTGGCCGACAAGACCGGGCTGGAGCGCACGCACCTGTACCGCAAGCTCAAGCAACTGGGGGTGGACCTGACGCGCAACAAGCGCGGCGGCGCCATGTAGGCGGTGCCGGCGGCGTCGGCACGCCGATCGCTATAATCCGCCGCCTTCGGCCTGGTAGCTCAGTTGGTAGAGCAGCGGATTGAAAATCCGCGTGTCGGTGGTTCGATTCCGCCCCAGGCCACCACCCTTCGACGCCCAACCCTCACCGCTTGGGCGTTGTTGTTTGTGGCGCGCTGCGCCAGTGCGCCCGCCCGCCCGCCCGCGCATGCCGAGCCACCCGATGAACGACACCGCCTCGCGCCTGACGCAGGAAGTGCGGCGCCGCCGCACCTTCGCCATCATTTCGCACCCCGACGCCGGCAAGACCACGCTGACCGAAAAGCTGCTGCTGTTCTCGGGCGCGATCCAGATCGCCGGCAGCGTCAAGGCGCGCAAGGCGTCGCGCCATGCCACATCGGACTGGATGGAGATCGAGAAGCAGCGCGGCATCTCGGTGGCGAGTTCCGTCATGCAGATGGAATACCGCGACTGCGTGATCAACCTGCTCGACACCCCCGGCCACCAGGACTTCAGCGAGGACACCTACCGCGTGCTCACGGCCGTGGACGCGGCGCTGATGGTGATCGACGCGGCCAACGGCGTGGAGCCGCAGACGCGCCGGCTGCTGCAGGTGTGCCGCGCACGCAATACGCCGATCCTGACCTTCGTCAACAAGCTGGACCGCGAGGTCAAGGCGCCGCTGGACCTGTTCGACGAGATCGAGCGCGAGCTGGGCATGGGCGTGGTGCCGTTCACCTGGCCGGTGGGCATGGCCAAGTTCTTCGGCGGCGTGCTCGACCTGCGGCGCCACTGCATGCGCGTGTTCGCTGCGGGCGAGGACCGCACCGGCGGCGACGAGGAGATGCTGGACGCGGCCGACACCGCGGCCCTGGTGCAGCGCTTCGGTGCGGCCTACGAGCAGGCGGCCGGCGAAGTGGAACTGGTGCAGCACGCCGCGCCCGGCTTCGACGAAGCGCAGTTCCTGGCGGGCCGGCAAACGCCGATGTTCTTCGGCAGTGCGATCAACAACTTCGGCGTGCGCGAGGTGCTCGATGCATTGGTCGACCTGGCGCCGCCGCCGGGGCCGAAGATAGCGTTGCAGCGCGAGGTGCAGCCCACCGAGCCCAAGTTCAGCGGCGTGGTCTTCAAGATCCAGGCCAACATGGACCCGGCGCACCGCGACCGCATCGCGTTCCTGCGCGTGGCTTCGGGGCACTTCGAGCGCGGCATGCGCTTGAAGGTGACGCGCTCGGGCAAGGAGCTGCGGCCGAACTCGGTGGTGTCGTTCCTCAGCCAGCGCCGCGAGTTGCTCGACGAAGCCTTTGCCGGCGACATCATCGGCATCCCCAACCACGGCGTGCTGCAGCT
>CAYZGL010000146.1:0-11349 GCA_964477985.1 uncultured Rubrivivax sp.
GCCGACATCGGCATCAGCCTGCCCGGCACCGGCGAGGCGCCGGCCGCGCCGGTGTTCATCGACGGGCACAAGGCGATGACGCTGCGCGGCGAGGGCATCGCCGAAGAGTTCCACCGCATCGTCGAGGACTACATCGAACGCCGCTTCGGCGCCGCTGCCGCGCGCTGATCCTCACCGGCCGCCGCGACGGGTGGCCCCTCCGCAAGAACGATATGAGCGCTCCGATCCAGGCCGTCAAAGGCATGAACGACATCCTGCCGCCGCACTCGGCGCGCTGGGAGTGGTTCGAGCACCAGGTGCGCGCGCTGATGCAGCGTTACGGGTATCTCAACGTGCGCACGCCGATCGTCGAGCCCACGCCGCTGTTCGTGCGCGGGCTGGGCGAGGTCACCGACATCGTCGAGAAGGAGATGTATTCCTTCGTCGACAGCCTGAACGGCGACGCGCTGAGCCTGCGCCCCGAAGCCACCGCCGGCGTGGTGCGCGCGGTGGTCGAACACAACCTGCTGTACGACGGCGGCAAGCGCTTGTTCTACATCGGCCCGATGTTCCGCCACGAGCGGCCGCAGCGCGGGCGCTACCGCCAGTTCCACCAGGTCGGCGTCGAGGCGCTGGGCTTTCCCGGCCCGGATGTGGACGCCGAGGTGATCCTGATGGCGCGCGCGCTGTGGCGGGATCTGGGGCTGGCCGACGTGCGGCTCGAGCTGAACAGCCTGGGCCAGCCCGACGAGCGGCGCGCGCACCGCGCGGCGCTGGTCGCACATTTCGAGCAGCACCAGGATCAACTCGACGCCGACGCGCGCCGCCGCCTGCACAGCAACCCGCTGCGCATCCTGGACACCAAGAATCCGGCGATGCAGCCGCTGGTCGAAGCCGCGCCCAAGCTGATGGACTTCCTCGGCGAAGCCTCGCTGAAGCACCTGGACGTGGTGCGCGCGGTGCTCGACGCGGTCGGCCAGCCCTACCGCATCAACCCGCGGCTGGTGCGCGGCATGGACTACTACAACCTGACGGTGTTCGAGTGGGTCAGCGACCGCCTCGGCGCGCAGGGCACGGTGTGCGGCGGCGGGCGCTACGACGGGCTGATCGAGATGATCGGCGGCAAACCGGCGCCGGCGGTGGGCTGGGGCTTGGGGATCGAGCGCGTGCTCGACCTGATCGAGCAGCAGGGCAGCGCGCCGCCGCCGGCGCCGCCGGACGCCTACGCCGTCATCCCCGACGCCGCGGCGCTGCCGCAGGCCACCGCGCTGGCCGAGGCGCTGCGCGCGGCCGGCGTGTCGGTGCTGCTGCACGCCGCCGGCAAGGACGGCCCGGGCAGCATGAAGGCGCAGTTCAAGCGCGCCGATGCCAGCGGCGCGCGCCACGCCTTGATCTTCGGCGCCGACGAGCTGGCGCGCCGCGAGGTGTCGATCAAGCCGCTGCGCGACGCCGCCTTGGCGCAGCGCACGCGCGCGCTGGCCGATGCCGCCGCCTGGGCGCACGAACTGCGCACCGCATAATCCGCCCCTTCGCGCCCGCGCCGCCGTAGAAACACCCCATGGCCCAACCCCTTGACCTGCAGGAGCAGGAGCAGCTCGACGCGCTGAAGTCGTTCTGGAAGACCTACGGCAACCTGATTACCTGGGCGCTGGTCGCGGCGCTGGCCGTCTTTGCCGGCCTCAACGGCTGGAAGTGGTGGCAGCGCGAGCAGGCGGCCAAGGCGGCGGCGATGTACGACGAGCTCGATCGCGCGGCGCAGGCCGGCGACGCCCAGCGCAGCGGCCAGATCTTTGCCGACATCAAGGAGCGTTACCCGCGCACCGTCTATGCCGAACAAGGCGGGCTGCTGGCGGCCAGCGTGCAGTTCGCCCGGGGGCAAAGCGATGCCGCCAAGGCCAGCCTGGACTGGGTGGCGCAGCACGCCGCCGAGGCCGAGTACCAGACCGTCGCGCGGCTGCGGCTGGCGGGGTTGCTGCTGCAGGCCAAGGACTACGACGCCGCGCTGCAGCAGCTCGACGCGGCCAAGGCGCCGGCCTTTGCCGCGCTGGTCGCCGACCGCCGCGGCGACGTGCTGCTGGCGCAGGGCAAGCCGGCCGAGGCGCGCAGCGCCTACCACACGGCGTGGCAGGCGATGGACGACAAGGTCGAGTACCGGCGCCTGGTCGATGCCAAGCTGACGGCGCTGGGCGCCGCGCCCGGCGCCGCCGCCAAGGCGTCCGAGGCGGCGCAATGATCGGCGCGCTGGGCCGCGGCCTGCGCGGCTGGCCGGCGCTGCCGCTGCTGTGTGCGGCGCTGGCGCTGCTCGCCGGCTGCGCCGCCGACAAACCCAAACCCACCCCGCTCGAGCCGGTGACGGCCAAGATCGCCGGCCGGCTGGTCTGGTCGGCCAAGCTCGACGGCGTGCACTTCCCGCTCGGCGTGGTGGCGCGCGACGGCCAGTTCGTGGTCGCCGGCAACAACGGCAGCGTGCTGGCGCTCGATGCACAAAGCGGCGCGCAGCGCTGGCGCGCCGAAACCGGCGCACCGCTGTCGGCCGGCGTGGGCAGCGACGGGCGCTTTCACGCGGTGGTCACGGCCGACAACCGGCTGGTGGTGTTCGACGGCGAGCGCGTTGCCTGGCGCGCGCAGTTGAACTCGCGTGTCAGCACCGCGCCGCTGGTGGCCGGCGAGCGCGTGTTCGTGATGGGCGTGGATCGCGCGGTGCATGCCTTCGACGCGCTGGACGGGCGCAAGATCTGGTCGCTGCAGCGCCCGGGCGAGGCGCTGACGCTGCTGCACAGCGGCGTGCTCACGGCGGTCAAGGACACGCTGGTGGCGGGGCAGGGCTCGCGCATGACCGGCATCGATCCGACGCGCGGCAGCATCGTGTGGGAGGTGTCGGTCGGCTCGCCGCGCGGCACCAACGAGGTCGAGCGGCTGGCCGATCTGGTCGGCCCGGCGCTGCGCCTGGGCAACCGGCTGTGCGTGCGCTCGTTCCAGGTGGCGGTGGGCTGTGCCGATGCCGAGGCCGGGCGGCTGCTGTGGGTGCGCAACACCGGCGGCATCAACGCCGTCGGCGGCGACGATGAACTGGTGGTGGGTGCCGACGCCAGCGATCGCATCCTGGCGATGAAGACCGCGAACGGCGAGACGGCCTGGACCAGCGAACGTCTGACCTTGCGCCGGCTGAGCGCCCCGGCCAGCGTCGGCCCCGCGGTGGTGTTCGGCGACTTCGAAGGCTACGTGCACTTCCTCGACCGCAAGGACGGCCAGACGCTGCTGCGCCTGGCCACCGATGGCTCGCAGGTGGTCGGCCGCCCGGCGCTGCAGGGCAATACGCTGCTGGTGGTCACGCGCAATGGCGGCCTGTTCGCGTTCAGGCCCGAATAACACGGCGGCGGGCAAGCGCATATGAAGCCGGTGCTGGCCATCGTCGGGCGGCCCAATGTGGGCAAGTCCACGCTGTTCAACCGGCTCACCAGGAGCCGCGACGCGATCGTGGCCGACTTCGCCGGCCTGACGCGCGACCGCCACTACGGCGACGCCAGCTTCGAAGGGCGCGAGTTCATCGTCGTCGACACCGGCGGCTTCGAACCCGACACCAGCGACGGCATGCTGCGCGAGATGGCCAAGCAGGCCCGCCAGGCGGTGGCCGAAGCCGACGTGGTGGTGTTCGTGCTCGATGCGCGCGCCGGCCTGAGTGCGCAGGAGCACGATATCGCGCGCTACCTGCGCAGCAACGCGCGGCGCGTGCTGCTGGCGGTGAACAAGGCCGAAGGCATGAGCCAGTCGCCGCGGCTGGCCGAGTTCCACGAACTCGGCATGGGCGAGCCGCAGCCGATCTCGGCCGCACACGGCCAAGGCATCCGCGATCTGCTCGAGACGGCCTTCGAGGGCCTGCCGCCGGTCGAGGCGGTGGCGCCCGAGGACGGGGTCGACAAGCCGATCCGCCTGGCGGTGGCCGGCCGGCCCAACGTCGGCAAGTCCACCTTGATCAACACCTGGCTGGGCGAAGAGCGGCTGGTGGCCTACGACCATCCAGGCACCACGCGCGACGCGATCCACGTGCCCTTCGAGCACCAGGGCCGGCGCTTCGAGCTGATCGACACGGCGGGCTTGCGGCGCAAGGGCCGGGTGTTCGAGAGCATCGAGAAGTTCTCGGTGGTCAAGACGCTGCAGGCCATCGCCGACGCCAACGTCGTGCTGCTGCTGCTGGACGCGACCCAAGGCGTGAGCGACCAGGATGCGCACATCGCCGGCTACATCCTCGAGTCCGGCCGCGCCGTGGTGCTGGCGGTGAACAAGTGGGACGCGATCGACAGCTACCAGCGCGAGATGCTCGAACGCTCGATCGTGCAGCGGCTGGCGTTCCTGAAGTTCGCGCCGGTGCAGCGCATCTCGGCCATCAAACGGCAGGGCCTGGCGCCGCTGTGGAAGGCGATCGCCGACGCGCACGCGTCGGCGGTGAAGAAGCTGCCCACGCCGGTGCTCACAAGGCTGCTGCTCGAGGCGGTGCAGCACCAGGCGCCCAAGCGCGCCGGGGCGTTCCGTCCCAAATTGCGCTATGCGCACCAAGGCGGCATGAACCCGCCGATCGTCGTCATCCACGGCAATTCGCTGGAGCACGTGACCGAGGCCTACAAGCGCTACCTGGAAGGGCGCTTTCGCGAGCATTTCAAGCTGGTGGGCACGCCCTTGAAGGTGCAGATGCGCTCGTCGCGGAACCCTTTCACCGAGCGCGGATCTTGAAGATGTCATGCCCGCACGCATATGCGGTGCCGGGGCATGCTGCACCGCGCAATGCGGGCGGGGTGCGTGTGATAAGGTCGGCCGTCGAATAACTTCATCACGGAGCATATCGTGAGCAATAAAGGGCAGTTGCTGCAGGACCCGTTCTTGAACCTGCTGCGCAAAGAGCATGTGCCGGTGTCGATCTATCTCGTCAACGGCATCAAGCTGCAAGGCCACATCGAGTCGTTCGACCAGTACGTGGTGCTGTTGCGCAACACCGTGACCCAGATGGTCTACAAGCACGCCATTTCCACCGTGGTGCCCGGGCGCGCGGTGAACTTCCACGCCAGCGAGCCTGGCGACAACGCCTGAAGCGCGCGCGCCGCGCGCGCCACTTCCGGCGTAGGCCACCTCGGCTTTGAACCCTTCTTTCCCACCGACGGCGCCGCGTGCGGGCGCGGCCACCCGTGCCGTGCTCGTCGGCGTGGATATCGGCGGCGACCCCGGCTTCGATGCGACGCTGGACGAGCTGGCGTTGCTGGCGCGATCGGCCGGCGACGAGCCGGTGGCGCGCGTGCTCGCCAGGCGCAAGGCGGCCGATGCGGCGCTGTTCGTCGGCTCGGGCAAGGCCGACGAGATCAAGTCGCTGGTGCAGGACAACGCCGCGCACGGCGTGATCTTCGACCAGGCGCTCAGCCCGGCGCAACAACGCAACCTCGAGCGCCACCTCGGTGTGCCGGTGGCCGACCGCACCGGGCTGATCCTGGACATCTTTGCCGAGCGCGCGCGCAGCCACGAAGGCAAGCTGCAGGTGGAACTGGCGCGGCTGCAGTACCTCGCCACCCGGCTGGTGCGGCGCTGGTCGCACCTGGAACGCCAAAGCGGCGGCATCGGCCTGCGCGGCGGGCCGGGCGAGGCGCAGATCGAACTCGACCGGCGCATGATCGGCGAGCGCATCAAGTCGGTGTCGGCGCGGCTGGACAAGGTCAAGCGCCAGCGCAGCACGCAGCGCAAGGCGCGCGAGAAGCGCGGCACCTTGCGCATCTCGCTGGTCGGCTACACCAATGCCGGCAAGTCCACCTTGTTCAATGCGCTGGTCAAGGCGCGTGCCTACGCGGCCGATCAGCTGTTCGCGACGCTGGACACCACCACGCGCGCGCTGTGGCTGGGCGAGCAGGCCGGCTCGGTGTCGCTGTCGGACACCGTCGGCTTCATTCGCGACCTGCCGCACAAGCTGGTCGAGGCCTTCCGCGCCACGCTGCAGGAGGCGGCCGAAGCCGACCTGCTGCTGCATGTGGTCGATGCCTCGAGCCCCAACCTGCTCGAACAATGTGCCGAGGTCGAGCGCGTGCTCGCCGAGATCGGTGCCGGCCAGGTGCCGCAGCTGCTGGTCTACAACAAGTGCGACCTGCTCGAACCTTCGCGCCGGCCGCGCCAGCCGGTGGACTGCATCGCGCGCGCCGATGGCACGCGCGTGCAGCGTGTGTTCGTCAGCGCGCGCGACGGCGGCGGGCTGGCGGCCCTGCGCGACGTGCTCGCCGCTGCGGCGGGCGCACACGCCAACGGCGCTGCACCGGCCATGCCGCCCTGGCCGCTCGATGTGCAGCCGCTTGCTGCCGGCGCCGGCGCTTCAACCCCGTCCCTTGCTCCACGCCATGCCTGACATCCCTCCCGACCGGCACGCCACCAGCGTGCGCGGCGCCGCCCGTGCCGCGTTGGCGCTCCTGCGCGGGCTGCTGCACCGGCCGCGTACACGGCAGCACTTCGGCGACACGCTGGTGCTGGCCGGCGGCCGCAACGACGGGCCGCCCGACCTGGACGAACTGTGGCGCGACTTCAACCGCAAGCTCAGCGGCATGTTCGGCGGCAAGCTCGGCGGCAGGCCGCAGCGCGGCGGCGAGCAGCCGCCCGAGGGCGGGCCGCCGTTCCAGCCGAACCTGAAGAGCGCGGGCATCGGCATCGGCCTGATCGCCGGCGTGGTCGCCCTGGTGTGGCTGGGCAGCGGCGTGTTCATCGTGCAGGAAGGCCAGCAGGCGGTGGTGACCTCGTTCGGCCGCTACGCCTACACCGTGGACGCCGGCATCCAGTGGCGCTTTCCATACCCGTTCCAGGCGCACGAAACCGTGCCGGTGACGCAGCTGCGTTCGGTGGAGATCGGGCGCAACACGCCGGTGCCGGCCACCGGGCTGCGCGATTCGTCGATGCTGACGCAGGACGAGAACATCATCGACATCCGCTTCACCGTGCAGTACCGGCTGAAGGACGCGCGCGCCTTCCTGTTCGAGAACCGCAACCCCGACGAGGCGGTGGTGCAGGCCAGCGAATCGGCGGTGCGCGAAGTGGTCGGGCGCGCCAACGTCGATGCGGTGCTGTACCGCGCGCGCGACCAGCTCGCCGCCGATCTGCTGAGCTCGGTGCAGTCGCAGCTGGACCGGCTGCACACCGGCATCCAGGTGGTCAACGTCAACGTGCAGACCGTGGCGGTGCCCGACCAGGTGGTGGCGGCCTTCAACGACGCGGTCAAGGCCACGGCCGACCGCGACCGCTTCAAGAACGAAGGCGAGGCCTACGCCAGCGACGTGATCCCGCGCGCCCAGGGCACGGCTTCGCGGCTGCGCGAGGAGGCCGAGGGCTACCGCGCGCGTGTGGTGAACATGGCCGAAGGCGACGCCGAGCGCTTCCGCTCGGTGGTCGACGAATACAAGAAGGCGCCGCAGGTCACGCGCGAGCGCATGTACATCGACACCCTGCAGCAGGTGTTCTCCAACGTCAGCAAGGTGCTGGTCGACAGCCGCGCCGGCTCGAACCTGCTGTACCTGCCGCTGGACAAGCTGATGCAGCAGGCCGGCGCCGCGGCCGCGGCGGCTGCGCCGGCGCCGGCGCCGGCCGAGGTGCCGGTGGCGGCGCCGGTGGACTCCAGGTCGCGTGACGGCGCGCGCAGCCGCGAGCGCGAAGTGCGCTGACGAAGGGCACCCGCATGAATCGAATCGGAATGCTCGCCGCGGCTGCGCTGATCGCGCTGATGATCGCGGCGTCGACCATGTTCATCGTCGACCAGCGCCAGGTGGCCGTGGTGTTCGCGCTCGGCGAGATCAAGTCGGTCATCACCGAACCGGGGCTGAAGTTCAAGCTGCCGCCGCCGTTCCAGAACGTGGTGTTCCTGGACAAGCGCATCCAGACGCTGGACAACTCGGAGAGCCGGCCGATCTTCACCGCCGAGAAGAAGAGCCTGATCATCGACTGGCTGGTCAAGTGGCGCATCAAGGAGCCGCGCCAGTTCATCCGCAACAACGGCACCGACTTCCGCAACCTGGAAAACCGCCTGGGCCCGGTGGTGCAGGCGGCCTTCAACGAAGAGGTGACGCGGCGCAACGTCTCCGGCGTGCTGTCGGTCGAGCGCGACGAGGTTATGCGCGAGGTGCTGGCGCGGCTGACCGACGAGGCCAAGGCCTTCGGCATCGAAGTGGTGGACGTGCGCATCAAGCGCGTGGACTTCGTCGCGGACATCACCGACTCGGTGTTCAAGCGCATGGAGTCCGAACGCAAGCGCGTGGCCAACGAGTTGCGCTCCACCGGGCAGGCCGATGGCGAACGCATCCGCGCCGAGGCCGACCGCCAGCGCGAGGTGATCGTCGCCGAGGCCTATCGCGACGCGCAGAAGATCAAGGGCGCCGGCGACGCCAAGGCCACGGCGCTGTACGCCGAGTCCTTCGGCCGCGATCCGGCCTTCGCCAAGTTCTACCGCAGCCTGGAAGCCTACCGCACCAGCTGGCGCTCGCGTTCGGACCTGATGGTGGTCGACCCGAGCAGCGAGTTCTTCCGCGCGATGCGCGGCAGCGGATCGGCCGAAGCGAAATAGCCGCGCGAGCGCACACGCCCGGCCCATGACGGATCTGCTGCTCGGCGCGGTCGCCCTGATGCTGGTGTTCGAGGGCCTGCTGCCCTTCCTGAGCCCGGCACGCTGGCGCTCGATGTTCGAGCGCGCGACGCGGCTGAGCGATGGCCAGATCCGTTTCGTCGGCTTGAGCAGCATGCTCGTCGGCGTGGTGCTGCTGCTGGTCTTCTGGAACTGACTTGCGCCGGCCGCGTGAGCATCGGCCACGGCATCGCGCACGGTGGGCCGCTGGCTACAATGCCCGTTTGCCATTTCCGGGTTGATTCATGTCGTCTGCGTGGCTGCTGCCGGAGCACATCGCCGATGTCCTTCCCGCGCAGGCGCGCCGCATCGAGGAACTGCGCCGCGCCTTGCTCGACCGAGCGCGCAGCTACGGCTTCGAGCTGATCATCCCGCCGCTGCTCGAGCACCTCGATTCGCTGCTGTCGGGCACCGGCCATGAGCTGGATTTGCGCACCTTCAAGCTGGTCGATCAGCTCAGCGGGCGTTCGCTGGGTCTGCGCGCCGACACCACGCCGCAGGCGGCGCGCATCGACGCGCACCTGCTCAACCGCGACGGCGTGACCCGGCTGAGCTACTGCGGCCCGGTGCTGCACGCGCGCCCCAGCGCCCTGGCCTCGCGCGAGCCGCTGCAGTTCGGTGCGGAGATCTTCGGCCACGCCGGGCTGGAAGCCGATCTCGAGGTGCAGCAGCTGGCGCTGGATGCGTTGCGCGTGGCGCGAATCGACGGCCTGGTGATCGACCTGGCCGATGCGCGCATCGTGCGCGGCGTGCTCGCCGGCCTGCCGATCGCGGCCGCGCAGCTCGAGCAGGTGGTGGCCGCGCTGTCGAACAAGGACGCGGCGCTGCTCGAGGCCTTGGCGCAGCCGCTGCCCCAGGCGACAAGGCAGGCGCTGCACCACCTGCTGACCCTGTACGGCGGCGAGGAAGTGCTGGACGCCGCGCGCCAGCGGCTGCCGCAGCGTGCGCTGATCACCACCGCGCTGGACGAGTTGCAGTGGCTCGCCACGCACCTGAAGCGCGACCATCCGCAGGTGCGGCTGGGCTTCGATCTGTCGGACATGAGCGGCTATGCGTATTACAGCGGCACCCGCTTTGCGGTCTTCGGCGCCGGTTGCAGCCAGGCACTGGCGCGCGGTGGGCGCTATGACGAGGTGGGTGCGGTGTTCGGCCGGCGCCGCCCGGCGGTGGGCTTCAGCCTGGACCTGAAGCTGCTGGCCGAAGTCGCGCCGCCCACTGCGCGCCACGCTGCGGTGCGGGCCCCATGGAGCGAGGATGCGCAACTGCGCGCCGAGGTGCGCCGGCTGCGCGACGCGGGCGAGACCGTGGTGTGCGCATTGCCGGGCCACGCGCACGAGGCCCAGGAGTTCGACTGCGACCGCGAACTGGTGGCGATCGGCGATCATTGGGAACTGCGCGCGCTGTAGCCGCGCGCAGGCCTGCTTGCAGCGAGAAGGATCAGACTTGAATACGCAACCGGGCCAAGGCGGTGCACGCGGCCGCAACGTCGTCGTCGTCGGCACCCAGTGGGGCGACGAAGGCAAGGGCAAGATGGTCGACTGGCTGACCGACCACGCCCAGGGCGTGGTGCGCTTCCAGGGCGGCCACAACGCCGGGCACACGCTGGTGATCAAGGGGCGCAAGACCGCCTTGCAGCTGGTGCCGTCGGGGGTGATGCGCGACGGCGTGGCCTGCTACATCGGCAATGGCGTGGTCGTCGACCCGCAGCACCTGCTGCAGGAGATCGGCCGGCTCGAACAGGCCGGGCTGCAGGTGCGCCCGCGGCTGTTCATCAGCGAATCGTGCCCGCTCATTTTGCCGTTCCACGTCGCCGTCGACCTGGCGCGCGAGGGCCTGCGCGAAAGCAGCGGCAGCGGCAAGATCGGCACCACCGGCAAGGGCATCGGGCCTGCCTACGAAGACAAGGTGGCGCGGCGGGCGCTGCGGGCACAGGACCTGAAGCATCCGCAGCGCTTTGCCGACAAGCTGCGCGAGCTGGTCGAGCTGCACAACTTCGCGCTCGGCGGCTATCTGAAGGCCGAGCGGCTCGACTGCCAGGCCATGCTCGACGCCTCGCTGCGCGCCGCCGAGCAGCTGCGCCCGCTGCTGGCCGACGTGGGCTACGCATTGCACCGTGCGCACCTCGAAGGCGCGAACCTGCTGTTCGAAGGCGCGCAGGGCACCTTGCTCGACGTCGATCACGGCACCTATCCGTACGTCACGTCGAGCAACTGCGTGGCGGGCAACGCGGCGGCCGGATCGGGGGTCGGGCCATCGATGCTGCACTACGTGCTGGGCATCACCAAGGCCTACACCACGCGCGTGGGCAGCGGCCCGTTCCCGACCGAACTGCCGATGGACCAGCCGGGCAGCGTGGGCCACCATCTGTCCACCGTGGGGCAGGAGCGCGGCACCGTCACCGGCCGTGCGCGGCGCTGCGGCTGGCTCGACGCAGCGGCGCTGAAGCGGTCGGGCATCATCAACGGCTTGTCGGGGCTTTGCATCACCAAGCTCGACGTGCTCGACGGGCTGGCCGAGATCAAGGTTTGCGTCGGCTACAAGCTTGGCGGGCGCAGCATCGACGTGCTGCCGCTGGACGGCGACGAGGTCGCTGCCTGCGAACCCCAGTACGAGCGCTTTGCGGGTTGGAGTCAGACCACGGCGGGCCTGACGGAATGGGAGCAGCTGCCGCCGAATGCGCGGCGCTACCTGGAGCGCGTGCAGTCGCTGATCGGCACGCCGATCGACATCGTGTCCACCGGCCC
>CAYZGL010000147.1:0-11256 GCA_964477985.1 uncultured Rubrivivax sp.
CAGCAGGCAGAAGATGCCGATGCCGATGTAGGTGGCGCGCCAGCCGCTGCTGGCGGTGAAGTGCTGGATCAGCGGCGGCCACACGGCACCGGCGATGTAGTTGCCGCTCATGCAGATGGCCAGCGCGATGCCGCGGCGGCGGTCGAACCACAACGAGGTGTCGGCCACCAGCGGCGCGAACGTGGCCGAGGTGCCCAGCAGGCCGAGCAGCAGCCCCTGCGCCAGCATGAACAGCCACAGGCTGTGCGCCATGCCGGCGGCGACGAAGCCCAGGCTCAGGCCCACCGCGCCCAGCAGCAGCGGCGCCATCACGCCGAAGCGGTCGGCCAGCCGGCCCATCAGGATGCCGCCGAGGCCGAAGCCGACCATCGTCAGCGTGTAGGGCAGCGAGGCCGCTGCGCGGGCTACGCCGAAGTCGGCCTGCACCGCCGGCAGCACCACGCTGATCGCATACATGCCCGAGCCGCCGAGCGTCATCAGCGCCACCGACGCCCCCAGCCGCCACCAGGCGTAAGTCGATTCGGGGGCGTGCGCCGGCTGCATCGCGGGCGATTGTGCGTGAGCGCGTCGGAGCCGGCGCGCAGCGCGGAAGGCGCAAGTGCCGCGTGATAGGCTTTGGCCGATGGCCGACGCGCAGCGCAGTTGCTGGATCGAAGAGCACGACGGCGGCGCCGTGCTGCACCTCGCCGGCGCGTGGCATCTGGCGGGGTTGCGCGCGCTGTCGCAGCAGCTGGCCGGCGTGCGCGGGGCGCGGCCGGCCGCGCTGGACGGCGAGCGGCTGCAGCACATCGACACGGCCGGCGCGCTGCTGCTGCTGCAGGCGCTGGGCGCCGCCGGCGCCGAGCCCACGCAGGTGGCGCTGCGCCACTTCAGGCCGCACCACGAACGCGTGCTCGAGGTGGTGCGCGGCCGCTACGCCGCCACCACGCCGAGCGCGGCGGCACGCCGGCCGCGGCTGCCGGCGCGCATCGGCAAATCGCTGGCGGACGGCGGCAACTTCCTGCTCGGCCATGTCGAATTCCTCGGGCGCACGCTGGCGGCCGCCGCCGCGGTGCTCAGGCATCCGCGCCGCCTGCGCGTGCACGAACTGTTCGCGCAGCTGGGCCAGGTCGGCGTGCATGCGATCCCGGTGGTGGCGCTGGTGACCTTCCTGATCGGCGTGGTGATGGCCTACATGCTCGGGCTGCAGGCCGAAAAATACGGCGCCAGCATCTTCGTCGTCGACGGCGTGGCCTTGGGCATGACGCGCGAGTTCTCGCCGCTGATCGTGGCCACCATCATGGCCGGGCGCTCGGGTGCGGCCTTCACCGCGCAGCTGGGCACGATGAAGCTGACCGAGGAGATCGACGCGATCCGCACGCTGGGCCTGGACCCGGCGCAGGTGCTGGTGCTGCCGCGCGTGCTGGCGCTGGTGCTGACGCTGCCGCTGCTGGTGTTCGTCGGCAACGTCGCGGGCATCGCCGGCGCGATGCTGATGGCCAGCCTGACGCTGGACCTGCCGGCGCAGGCCTTCATCGAGCGGCTGCTGGTCGCGCTCAGCCCGCGCCACTACGTGATCGGCATCGTCAAGGCGCCGGTGTTCGCGCTGTTCATTGCCGTCATCGGCTGCCGCATGGGCCTGTCGGTCAGCCGCGACACGCGATCGATCGGCATCCACACCACCTCGACCGTGGTGCAGGGCATCGTCGCCGTGATCCTGCTGGACGCGGTGTTCGCGGTGGTGCTGCAAAAGCTGGGGCTGTGAGTACAACCGACGTGGTGATCGAGGCCGACGGCGTGGTCACACGCTTCGGGCGGCAGACCGTGCACGACGGCTTGAGCCTGCAGATCCGGCGCGGCGAGCTGGTGGCGCTGATCGGCGGCAGCGGCAGCGGCAAGTCGGTGCTGCTGCGCGAGATCCTCGGCCTGCAGCGGCCCACCGCCGGCAGCGTGCGCCTGCTGGGCACCGACATGTGGCGCGCGCCGCCGGCGCAACTGGCGGCCACGCGCAAGCGCTTCGGCATGATGTTCCAGGAGGGCGCGCTGTTCTCGTCGCTGGACGTGGCCGGCAACGTCGCCACGCCGCTGCGCGAGCACACCGACACGCCGGCCGAGCTGCTGCCGCGGCTGGTGAACCTGCGTCTGGCGCTGGCCGGCCTGGGCGCGGACGCCGGCGCCAAGATGCCCGCGCAGTTGTCCGGCGGCATGAAGAAGCGCGCCGCGCTGGCGCGCGCACTGGCGCTGGAGCCCGAGGTGCTGTTCCTCGACGAGCCGACCTCGGGGCTGGACCCGATCACCGCGCGCGCCTTCGACGAACTGCTGGCGTTCCTGAACTGCGACCTCGGGCTGACGGTGCTGATGGTCACGCACGACCTGGATACGCTGCTGTCGATCGCGCGGCGCGTGGTCGTGCTCGGGCGCGGCAAGGTGATCGCCGACGGCAGCATCGACGAAGTCCTGGCCGTCGACGACGCCTGGATAAAATCGTATTTCTCGTCGCGCCATACCGTGCAACCGCCCCCCGCCGCCGCCGGCGCGTAGGCTTGACGCCCATGGAACCCGACACCCGCTACACCGTCATCGGCGCCGTGGTGCTGGCCCTGGCCGCGCTGGCCATCGGCGCCTTCGTCTGGCTCAACAGCGGCGGGCGCGGCTCGGACCTGCGCTTCTACACCGTGTACTTCGAGCACCAGTCGCTGGACGGGCTGCAGGTCGGTGCGGCCGTGACCATGCGCGGCATCACCGTGGGCCGCGTCGAAACCGTGGCGTTCGAGCCCGACAGCATCAACCGCGTGCGTGTCGTCGTGCGCGTGGCGCGCGAAACGCCGGTGCGCGAGAACACCATGGCCACGGTGAGCCGCAACGTCGTCACCGGCATCGCGCGCATTCGGCTCGAGACACCGTCGCCGCCGGGCCACGTGCTGACGCGCAACGTGCACGGCGAGCGCTACCCGGTGATCGCCGAAGGCCAGTCCGGCATGGACCAGTTCACCGATTCGGCCACGCGCCTGGCGGCCTCGGCCGAAAGCGTGCTGCGGCGCATCGACCAGCTGGTGGGGCCCGACAACCAGCGCGCGTTCGGCGAACTGCTGGGCAGCCTGCGCGACCTGTCGCAAGGTTTGAACGCGCGGCTTGGCGCGCTGGACCGCACCGCCGGCGCGCTCGAGCGCAGCCTGGTGTCGCTGCGGCACAGCTCGGACAAGATCGGCAGCCTGGCGCAGCGCCTGGGCGACAGCGCCGAGCCGCTGGCGCGCGAGGCCGGTGCGACGCTGCGCGAGCTGGCGCAGGCGGCGCGCTCGCTCGAACGCGGCGTGCAGACACTCGAGCGCGACAGCAGTGCCCTGCTGCAGCGCGGCGACGCGGCACTGGACACCGGCTCGCTCGAGCTGCGCGCCACCACGCAGGAGCTGCGCAGCAGCGCCGAACGCATCGCGCGCGCGCTGGACCGCCTGCAGGATCCGCGTGCCGCGCTGCTGGGCCCGGGCGAACAGCAGCTGGGGCCGGGGGAGCATCGCTGATGGGAGCCAACACCTTCGACCCTCGGCGCCGTGCACTGGGCTGCGCGCTGCTGATCGCCGCCCCGGCGGGGCTGGCCGGGTGCACGCTGTCGCGTGGGCCGCGGCAGGAGTTCCACGTGCTGCGCGACGGCGGCGCTGCCGCCGCGCCGGTGGCGGCTGCGCCGATCGACAAGGTGCTGCTGGTCAGCGCGCAGGCGCCGCCGGGGTTGTACGGCGGCGATCGCATGGTCTTCACTGACGATGGCCGCAGCCGCTCCTACTTCCAGTTCGGCTTCTGGAGCGAGCGTCCGGCGCTAACGCTGCAGGCGCTGGCCGAAGCGCGGCTGGCAGGCTCGCAGCGTTTCGCCGCGGTTGCCGCCAGCACCGCCGGCGTGCGCGGCGATCTGCTGCTGTCGCTGCGGCTGGACGAGCTGTATCTGGACGTGTCGGCCGATCCGGGGCAGGTGCGGCTGGCCGTCGGCGCCGAGCTGGTCGACTGGCGGCAGCGCACGCTGCTCGCGCGGCACCGCCTGCATCAGGCGGCCGCCGTGCCGAAGGGCGACGCCGCCGACCTGGCCGCCGCCGCCAGCCGGGCGATGGGTGCGCTGCTCGACGACCTCGTGCCCTGGGTGGCCTCGGCCGCCGGTTGAGAGGGCCGCCGCGGCGACCCGGCCGCGCTTCGCGCCCGGGCCTGCCGCCGAGCCAAGCTCAACGGTTGTTGAGCACGTCGTTGCCGATCGGCTTCAGGCCCTGCTGCCCGGCATAGCCTAGATGGCCGCCCAACTCGAACAGGTCCTCGAGCGTGCGCAGCAAGGCGTAGTGGTTGTACGGCGTGTCCGACACCGTGCCGGGCTTGATGAAGGGCGACAACATCACCGCGCCGACGCGCCCGCCGCCCGGCCGCTGGATGATGGTCTCGACGTCGTAGGGATAGCCCGTCAGCGCCTTGGCGAAAACCTGCGTGATCGGGTGAATCACGTTGGGCCCGGGTGGCTGGTCGCAGCACGATTCGCCGGGGAAGACATAGGTGAGCGTCTTGCCGTCGGCCGACAGCACGGGATCGTTGGGGGCGCCCTGATCGAACGTGATGATGAGCAGGCCGTCGCGCTGGAACGCGGGCGAGGCTTTGATCAACGGCACCCACTTCTGCAGGAACGCGTCGGCCGATGCGAGGCCCCCCGGCTCACCATTGCGGCAGGGCGTGTCGTGGCCGCCGTGGCACATGCCGGGCGTGATCCAGGTGAAGTTGGCCGTGGTCTGGACCGACTTCAGGTCGCTCTCGAGCTGGTTCAGGTTGACGACGTTGGCGTCACAGGCGGGCGAGTCGATGATCGAATGGAAGAAGACGAAAGGGTTGTGCCGCACCGCGTACGCGTCGCCGGCGGGCAAGGCGGCCGAGGGCGGGCGCGAGCTCTGGGTGCGGTCGCGCGCATTGAGCGTGGGATAGCCGCAGGTGGCGCGCGCGCGAGTCGGGTCGTTGCCCATGTCCTCCATGTAACCCTTCCAGCTCAGCTTGGCGGCCGTGAGCTGGTCGGGCAAGGTCTTGATCGATGCCGGGTAGACGCAACCCGTGCCGATCGCCTGGCCCAGATCGGCCATGCCGCTGAGCACCATGTCGCTGTAGATGCCGCAGCCCCACGACGTGTCCAGCGTGACCGCTTGGCCGCTGAACAACGCGATGTAGTTGCCGGTGCTGATGTGTGCGGTGCCGTAGTACTGCCGCAGCAGCGCGCCCTCGCCGGGCAGCGTCTTCGACAGGTACGGCGCCTTCGAATCGGCCGCGAAGGTCTTGGTGAAGCTCTTGCTCTGCAGCATGATCACGAACACGTGCCGGATCGGCTGCGGTTCGGAGCCGTCGTTGCAGCCGCCAAGCAGCACCGCAGCCAGCGCGGCAACGAGACCCCCGATGAACCTGCGGGAACGATGGAACATGCAACGTCTCCTGTGGGTGTGGGCCGGCTGTCGAGGGTGGTGCGCGCGAAAAGCTCGATCGGTGCGTGCCGTGACGCCGCAGCAGCGGCGCTGGCGGGTCATTGAACCACAGCGCACCGCAGCGCGCTGCCCGCTCGCCTGGCCTGCTTCATCGGATGCCACCCCGCGGCCGCGGGCGGTGCGGGGCACGGCGGGCCGAGCAAGCGCCGTGCGCTTGTTCAGCGTGACGGCGGCGGGCGCAGCCACATCAGGCGCTGCGCGCGCCGGTACAGGCTGTAGCCCTGCAGCGCATAACCGGCCCAGCGCAAGGTGCGCGCCGGGCGCAGCACCAGGATCAGCGCCGCGGCACCCAGCGGCCATTCGGGGTGTGCCAGCAGCCAGTGCGTGGCCTCGCGCGCCTTGTCGGCGGCGGCCAGCGGACGGCGCAGCGCCTGCACCTGCGCCGCCCATTGCACGCGCAGCCGTTCGCTGCGCAACAGCAGCCGTTCGCGCCGGTGCAGCAAATCGGCTTTGGCTGCATTCACGGCGGTGCGTCCCGCGCGGCGCGCATCGCTGCCTGGTCGCGTTCGAGTTCGGCGCGCGTGGCGGAGAACAGGCCTTGCTGCGGCGACGCGCGGCGCCTGGCCGCCAGCAGCAGCAGCCAGCCGCCGCCCAGACACAACAGCGTGAGCACGCCCAGCGCCGGCAGCCTGTAGCCGTCCCACAGCAGCAGCAGCACGAAGCCGACCAGCAGTACCAGCCCCAACCCGAACAGCATCAGGCCGAGCAACGCGCGCAGCGCCGCGTCCGCCAGCCGCAGCTTCTCGAGCTGAAGATCGGATGCCAGCAACTCCAGGCGCACCTGCCCCAGTTCCAGGGCCGTGCGCGCCAGCTGGCGCAGCGAGTCGAACAGCCCAGCGCGCGATCCGGGCATGGGCATGGGCCGTCGTCGGTGCCGGCCTAGCGCCGGCCGATCAGCATGCCGATGATCAGGCCGAAGGCGACGGCCGCGCCGATCGCCTTCCAGGGGTGGTCGTGCACGTAGTCGTCGGTGGCGTGGCCGGCAGCCCTGGCGCGCGCCACCGCGCTGTCCTGCAGGTCATGCAGCCGGTGCTTGGCCTGAATCAGCCGCTCCTGCATGCGTACGCGCAACTCGGCGGCGCCGGAGGTGGCCTGGTCGGCAGTGACCTTGAGCACTTCTTCCGCGTCGGAGATCGCGGTGCGCAGGTCGGTCATCAGCTTCTCGCGGTTGCCCGCAGTGGTGTCGTTCATCGCGCTTTCCTCCTGAGGTTGCACAGCGGCGCCATGCTAACAGCGCCCAACGCCGTCACCCGCGCCCGACGAAGGGCATTTGGGTGGCCATCACCGTCATGAACAGCACGTTGGCCGACAGCGGCAGGTTGGCCATGTGCAGCACCGAGTCCGCGACATGGCGCACGTCCATGCGCGGCTCCGCCTTGATGCTGCCGTCGGCCTGCGCGATGCCCTGCGCCATGCGCTCGGTCATCTCGGTGGCGGCATTGCCGATGTCGATCTGCCCGACCGCGATGTCGTACCTGCGCCCGTCGAGCGAGGCCGCGCGCGTCAGCCCGCTGACCGCGTGCTTGGTCGCGGTGTAGGGCGCGGTGTTCGGCCGCGGCGCATACGCCGAGATCGAGCCGTTGTTGATGATGCGCCCGCCGCGCGGCGTTTGCGCCTTCATCAGCCGGAAGGCGTGCTGCAAGCAGAAGAACACGCCGCTCAGGTTGGTGTCGACCACCGCGCGCCACTGCTCGACCGTCAGATCTTCCAGCGGCAGCGCCGGCGCACCCGTGCCGGCGTTGTTGAACAGCAGGTCGAGCCGGCCGAAGCGCTGGCGCACCGCATCGAACAGCGCCGCCACCGAGGCGGGCTGCGTGATGTCGGCCGGCAGCGCCAGCGCGCGCCGCGCGATGTCGCCGAAGGGGTCGCCGGCCGCGGCGATGGCGTCGCGCAGCGCGCGCTCGCGCCGCCCGGTGAACACCACCTGCCAGCCGTCGTGCAGCAGCCGAATCGCTGCGGCCTGGCCGATGCCGCTGCCGGCGCCGGTGACGATGGCGATGCGGTTGTGCGGGGCGGCCATGGGCGGGTCTCCTGGGCTGGGCAGGCCCGCAGTCTGCCACCTCGGCCGAAGTCCGCCTTGCCGAGCGGCGCGGGCCGCCGCCTATGTCAGGCCCAAACGCTGGCTGCTGCGGAACACCGGCCGCTCGAGGTCGCCGTCGGCGGCGACCGCGCGCGCGCGCCCGAGCCGCTTGGCCTCGTACAGCGCCAGGTCGGCACGCTGCAAGGTCTGGTCGATGCTTTCGCCGTCGCGCATCTGCACGATGCCGAAGCTCAGGCTCAGGCGCGGCAGCGCCTGAGCCTGCGCGCGCAGCTGCAGGTGGGACACCAGGCGCGCGGCCACCTGCATCGCATCCTGCGTCGAGCTGCGGCGCAGCAGCATCACGAACTCGTCGCCGCCGTGGCGCCCGGCGACGTCCTGCGCACGCAGCAGCTCCAGCGTGCAACGCGACACCAGCTTCAAGGCGCGGTCGCCGGCCGCGTGGCCGAGGGTGTCGTTGATCTGCTTGAAGTGGTCGATGTCGACCAGCAGCAGCGTCGCGCTGCCGGCTTCGTCGAGCTGCAGCACGCGGCGCGCCAGTTCCTCGAAGCGCCGGCGGTTGGGCACCTGCGTCAGCATGTCGATGTTCGCCAGCACGCGCAGCCGGCGCTGCGACTGGCGCAGCACGCGCTCGGTGCGCAGGCTGCTCATCGTCATCGCGACGAAGGCCATCACGGCCGAGCCGAGGGCGACGATGGCGGCATGCAACGCCAGCGCGTGCGCGGGCTGTTCCCAGGCGGCACCCAGTGCCGGCAGCAGCGCCACCGCCAGCCACAGCGCACCCAGCGAGCCGAGGCCGTCGGCGTCGTGCTGCTGCGGCACCGACCACAACACCAGCGCCGCATACAGCGCGGCTGCGCTCGACACCATCAGCGGCAGCAGGGCCGTCAGCTGCGACGGATGCGGCCACTGCGGCGTCAGCACCGCGGCCAGCAGCAGCAGCGCCAGCAGACCCAGATCCCGAAGCTCGCTGCCGGGCAGCGCGCCGCGGGCATGGAAGCGGCGCAGCCCGAGCAGGCACAGCAACGGCCATGGCGCGAACACCCACTGCAGCGTGGGCGGCGCGATGTCGATCGACACCAGCAGGCCGATCGCCGCGGCCCCGGCCGCGTTCAGCCACAGCGCGCCGACCCACCAGCCGAAGCCGCGGTGGCTGCGTTGCGTGCGGTCGAACAGGCTCAGCGCAGCCGCCGCCACGGCCGCCACGGCGGCACACAACCAGTACAGCGGCGCGAGCGGATCCATGCGTGAAATTGTGCGGGCCGCCTTCGTAACATTCGCCGTCGTGCGCCCGCCCAATTGCAACGCCGCGCTTCAATTGCAAGCGGCGCGTTACGAAGCGGCGCCTTGCCCGCGCCCCCGCCCGCGCCGTGCGGGCGATGCCCTATGCTGCGTGCCATGAAGGACCTGCTCGACTCGTTCTGGCGCGCCGCGGCCTACTGCCTGCACCCGAAGGTGATCCTGCTGTCGCTGCTGCCCTTGCTGTTCACGGTAGCGGCGGTGCTGGGCCTGGGCTGGCTGTACTGGGAGACGGCGGTGGCCAGCGTGCGTGCGACGCTGGAGCAGTGGGCGCTGCTGGTCAGCTTCCTGCACTGGCTCGAATCGATCGGCGCCGCCGGCTTCGGCGCCGTGCTCGCGCCGCTGATCGTGGTGGCGGTGATGGTGCCGCTGATCATCATCGCCTCGCTGCTGCTGGTGGCCTGGCTGATGACGCCGGCCGTGGTCGACCTGGTGGCCTTGCGCCGCTTCGAGACCTTGCAGCGCAAACGCGGCTCGGGCTGGGTGCGCGGCGCGCTGTGGTCGCTGGGCTACATGCTGTGGGCGCTGCTGCTGCTGGTGTTGAGCCTGCCGCTGTGGTTCGTGCCGCCGCTGGTGCTGGTGTTGCCGCCGCTGATCTGGGGCTGGCTGACCTACAAGGTGATGAGCTACGACGTGCTGGCGGTGCATGCCAGCACCGGCGAGCGCCGGCAGGTGATGCGCGAACAGCACTGGCCGCTGCTGGCCATCGGCATCATCACCGGCTACCTCGGCGCGGCGCCGTCGTTGTTGTGGGCGGTGAGCGCGGCCACGCTGGTGCTGGCGCCGGTGCTGGTGGTGGTGTCGGTGTGGCTGTACACGCTGGTGTTCGCCTTTGCCGCGCTGTGGTTCGCGCATTTCGCGCTGGCCGCGCTGCAGCGGCTGCGCCAGCAGGCCGAGGCCGAGTCCGCCGCGGTGCTGGCTGCGCCCACCGAAGGCGGCGCGCCGCCGCCGGCCGAGCGGCTGACGGCACCGGCGGCGCCGGCGTTGCCGCCGCCATGAACTTCGGCCTGATCGTCATCGGCGACGAGATCCTGTCCGGCCGGCGCCAGGACAAGCACCTGCCGCGGGTGATCGAGCTGCTGGGCGCGCGCGGCATCGCGCTGTCGTGGGCGCGCTACACCGGCGACGAACGCGCACGCATCACGGCGCTGCTGCGCGAGGCCTTCGCCAGCGGCGACGCGGTCTTCAGCTGCGGCGGCATCGGCGCCACGCCCGACGACCACACGCGCCAGTGCGCTGCGGCTGCGCTGGGTGTGCCGTTGCAGCTGCATGCGCAGGCGCGCGAACTGATCGTGCAGCGCATGCGCGATGTCGCCGCCGAGCAGGGTCTGCCCTTCGAGCCGCAGCGGCCGGACAACCTGCACCGGCTGAACATGGGTGTGTTCCCGCAAGGCGCGACGCTGATCCCGAACCCTTACAACAAGATCCCGGGCTTCTCGGTCGGCAGCGTGCACTTCCTGCCCGGCTTCCCGGTGATGGCCTGGCCGATGATCGAGTGGCTGCTCGACACGAGCTACCGAACGCAGCATGGCCAGAGCCGGCAAAGCGAGCGGTCACTGATCGTCTACGGCAGCATGGAGGCCGTCTTGACCCCATTGATGGAAAGGGTCGAGCGCGACTTCGCCGGTGTGCGGGTGTTCAGCCTGCCGTGCGTGGACGCGCAGCACGCGCATGGGCGGCACATCGAGTTGGGCGTGAAAGGCGCGCCGGATCGCGTCAGCGCAGCCTTTGCCTTGCTGCGCGATGGGCTGCGTGAACTCGGTGTCAGGCTGGGCCCCGAATCGGTGCGCTGATGCTCTGGTGATGCACTAGATTGGTGCAATCAGATGCACCATATTGATGCGGCGCGGGCTTCGACGGCTGCGGCGCCCTCGAAAGAAGCACCTGGCATGCTTGCTGCTACATTCCCGTGCACTCGACGGGTCCCTCCGTCGTGGCTCATACCCACCCTGAATTTTCGCAATACAGAAAGCTAGGAGCGCCCTGAAATGGCCAAGACGGTTGCCGACGTGATGAAGATGGTGAAGGACAACGAGATCAAGTTCGTCGACTTCCGCTTTACCGATACCCGCGGCAAGGAACAGCACGTGAGCGTGCCGGTGTCGCACTTCGACGAGGACAAGTTCAACCACGGCCACGCCTTCGACGGCTCGTCGATCGCCGGCTGGAAGGGCATCGAAGCCTCGGACATGACGCTGGTGCCCGACCCCAGCACCGCCAACATCGACCCCTTCTTCGAGGAGCCGACGCTGATCCTGACCTGCGACGTCATCGATCCGACCGACGGCAAACCCTACGAACGCGACCCGCGCTCGCTGGCCAAGCGCGCCGAGGCCTACATGAAGGCCTCGGGCCTGGGTGATGCGGCGTACTTCGGCCCCGAACCCGAGTTCTTCGTGTTCGACAGCGTGCGCTGGCAGGTCGACATGTCGGGCTGCTTCGTCAAGATCG
>CAYZGL010000148.1:0-11222 GCA_964477985.1 uncultured Rubrivivax sp.
GCCGCAAGGGCAACTGCTGGGACAACGCACCCACCGAGAGCTTCTTCAACAGCCTGAACAACGAGCGTGTGCACGGCACGATCTGCGCAACGCGAGTCGATGCGCAGGCCGACCTGTTCGAGTCCATCGAGGTGTTCTACAACCGCAGGCGCCGCCACTCCACGCTGGGCTACAGCTCGCCGGTTCGGTTCCTGCAGAACTGGATCAGCAAGCATGCTGCTCAGCATTCCATGGCGGCATAGGAGCGGCTCGCTGGAAGACGAAATTCGATGGGCACCTCACTCGTGGTCTCGCGACCGACGCGGACGATGCCCTCGCCGTGCTGCGGCGTCGGCAACTTGCCGCACGCGCACCCCATCGGTGGCTGGCGGCATTGCGGGCACATGCGCCCGACTTCGGTGGAGTAGACCAGTCCCATCAAGCACCGGAATCGATGGCGGCGTTGAGCCGAATCAACATCCGGAGCGCGCGCGCCGACTAGGCTGCGCCGTTGCCGCGACATTTTGCTGCGAATCGTGGAGTACTTGGATGCAGTGCCGTCGGCGTGAAGTGTTGATCGGCGCCGCCGCGCTGTGCCCCGCGCCGGCGCTGCTGCGTGGCGCCTGGGCGGCGCAGCCCGGGATGCCGCTGCCCGTGCCCCCGGCCGTGGAGGTCGGCAGCTCCGGCGCCGCGCTGCTGGAGGCCATCGACGGCATGCACCGGTTCAGCGAATCGGGGCGCACGCCCACCCGCGGCTTCAGCCAGCCTTACCTCGGCCCGGTGCTGCGCCTGAGGCGCGACGCCACCGCCCGAATCGACGTGCGCAACCGCCTGGCCGACGCCATCACCGTGCACTGGCACGGTCTGCACGTGCCGGGCGACGTCGACGGCGGCCCGCACAGCGAGATCGCGCCGGGCGCCACCTGGCGACCCTCGCTGGAAATCGATCAGCCGGCCGGCACTGCGTGGTACCACTCGCACGTGCACGGCGGGACGGGGCCGCAGGTGTACAGCGGGCTGGCGGGCATGATCCTCGTCGACGATCCCGCGGCCGCGGACTCGGGCCTGCCGCAACAGTACGGCACGGACGATCTGCCGCTCGTCGTGCAGGACCGCCTGTTCACCACGGACGGGCGCTTGGCCTATGCCGCCGACGGCATGATGGCCATGATGAGCGGCGTGCGAGGCGACCAGATCGTCGTCAACGGTGCCATCCGACCGATCGCCAACGTGCCCGCGGGCATCGTGCGGCTGCGCCTGCTCAACGCCTGCAACGCACGCATCCTGTACCTGCGCTTCGAGGATGGCCGCGACATGCACCAGATCGCCAGCGATGGCGGTCTACTGCCGCAGCCCGTAGCGCGCAAGAGCCTGCGGCTGGCCACCGGCGAGCGTGCCGAGGTGCTGGTGGACTTCGGCGCCGCCGGCGAGGCGCGCCTGCTCTCTGCGCAGGACGACAACCAACCGATGCCGATGATGGGAGGTGCCCGTGGCGGCAACATGGGTGCGATTGGCGTGCAACCGCCGGCGGTGGCGCCGGACGGTGCCTTCGAGGTGATGCGCTTACGTACCGTGGCCGGGCACCGCACCGCGACGTACAAGCTTCCGGCGCGCTTGGCCGGCGCGGCGCGTCCACCCGAACCAAGCGAACCGCTGCGTCGCCGGCGCTTCGTGCTCGACACCATGGGCGGGATGATGGGCGGGATGGGCGGCGGCATACGCCGCGGCGGCATGGGCATGATGTCCATGACGATCAACGGCCGCGCGTTCGACATGGCGCGCACCGACTTCAGCACGCGCCGCGGGGAAACCGAACTGTGGGAGGTGCGTGCCGGCGACATGGCGCATCCCTTCCACGTGCACGGCACCTCCTTCCAGGTGCTGTCGCTGAACGGCCAGCCGGTGAGCTTTGCGGCCACCGGCTGGAAGGACACGCTGCTCGTCGAAAGGAAGGCCGAGCTGCTGCTGCGCTTCGACCGCGCGGCCGACGAACGCACGCCCTACATGTTCCACTGCCACATCCTCGAGCACGAGGATGCGGGGATGATGGGACAGTTCACGGTGGCTTGAGGAAGCACTGGGCCGGGCATCCGGCGCCCGGCCTCGTGCCAGGCAACTCGGCAGACCAAACCGAAAGCCCCACGTCGCAGGGCTCCTTGCGTCTCTGCGAGGCGCGATGCGGCGCGAGGACTGGGGACCGCAAGCGGCTGGAGCAACTGTGCCGCTGCCTCACGCGGCCGGCGCTTTCCGGCGAGCGCATTCAGATCAACGCGGCGGGGCAGATGGAGCTCAAGCTCAAGACAGCGTGGCGCGACGGAACCGCGCACCTGGTGATGAGTCCGCTGAAGTTCATGCAGCGGCTCGCGGCGCTGGTGCCGCGGCCGAGGCTGCACTGATTCGCTTTCAAGGCGTGCTGGCACCGAATGCCAAGCTGCATGCGCAGGTGGTGCCGCAAGGCCCGCCCGCGCAAGCACAGGCGGCAACCGAGGCGACAGCCGCCGCCGAGTGCGAAGTCCAGACCCTCCAGGCCCGACCCCACCGCATCAGTTGGGCAAGGCTGCTCGAGTGCGTGTTAGCTACGGCATAACTCGAGTGCAAGTTAGTCTGCGCTGAAGCTTCGCTTTCGACATCGACATGCAGCACTGCCCGAACTGCGGCGCCGGGGAGCGCAAGATCATCGCGGCCATCCTGGAGCGGCCGGTGATCGAGAAGATCCTGACGCACCTGGGCCTGGACCCGCAGCCCCCGCCCAGAGGTCGGGCGCGCGAGGCAGGGCAGGACTGACGCCGCCTGAGCCGCGCCGGCCATCATGAACACCACTTCCGCAGGCTGCAGTGCCGGATCGCAGCCGGGGCCACGCTGCGCGTCGAGTGGGCGCGGCGTCGCCGAATCAGGGTGAACCCCGAGACCCGGGTCGCGGATCAAGGCCGGACGAGCCCCAGGCGAAGCGCCGAGGCGGGCCGACCGGGTACAGCGCGGTGGCCCGGCCGCCAGGTCCAGGCCAACCTGGCTGGCCTCGGTTCCCGCGTCGGGCTTTGGAGGGGCCGTTTGAAAAACCTATGCGCCCGCACGATTCATGAAGGCGCCGAGCGCGATCCGCGACGCCTGGCTCCTGGCCGGCCTGCTGGCGCTGCTGGCCGCCGTCTCGCTGGCACGCCCGCTGCTGCCCATCGACGAGACGCGCTGCGCCGCCGTGGCCTGGGAGATGTGGGACCGCGGCAGCTTCCTCGTGCCGCTGTGCAACGGCGAGGCCTACCACCACAAGCCGCCGCTGCTGTTCTGGCTGATGCACGCCGGCTGGGCGGTGTTCGGCGTCAATGAATGGTGGCCGTGGCTGATCTCGCCGCTGTTCGCCGCTGCCACGCTGGCGCTCAGCGCCGCGCTCGGCCGCCGGCTGTGGCCGCAGCGGCCGATCGTCGCGCGCGCAGCGCCCTTCGTGTTGCTGGCCAGCGCGCTGTACGCGTACTTCGCCACCGCGCTGATGTTCGACGCGATGTTGAGCTTCTTCGTCGCGCTGCGGCTGCTCGGCACCGCCGTTGCGTGGCAGGACGGCGGCCGGCGCGGCTTCGTATGGTTGGCGCTGGGCCTGGGCGGCGCGCTGTACGCCAAAGGTCCGGTGGCGCTGTTGCACCTGATGCCGGTGGCGCTGTTCGCGCCGTGGTGGAGGCGCGAGCAGCGGCCGGTCAGGCGCCGCTGGTACGCGGGCGTCGGTCTGGCGCTGCTCGGCGGCGCGGCGCTGATCCTCGCCTGGGCCGTGCCGGCCAGCATCGCCGGCGGGCCCGCGTGCCGCAACGCGATCTTCCGGGGCCAGACCGCTGGCCGCATGGCCACCAGCTTCGCGCACCGCGCGCCGTGGTGGTTCTACGTCGCGTGGCTGCCGGTGATGCTGGCGCCTTGGCTGCTTTGGCCGCGCTGGTGGCAGGGATTGAAGCGCGGCCTGCTCGACGAAAGCGGCTCGCGGCTGCTGCTGCTCACCTCGGGCGTCACCTTCGTCGCCTTCAGCCTGATCAGCGGCAAGCGCTGGCACTGCCTGCTGCCGCAGTTCGCCTGCTTCGCGCTGCTGTGTGCGCGCGCGCTGGGCGGCTCGCGCGCCAGCCGCATCGCCAGGGCGGTGCCGGGCTCGGGCTGGTCTGCATCGGCATGGCCGCCATCGTCGCAGCGTCGCGCGCCGCCGCGTCGCGCGCCGCCGCGGCGCTGGGCGACGCCGCCGGCCGTGTGCCCCTGTGGTTGGCCGGCGCGGCGACCATCGTCTGCGGCCTGGCGCTGCTGCGCCGCCCCCTTTGTCCGACGACGCCTTGTCCGAAGCGCGCGCCGTGGCGGTGGCCATGCTGCTGAGCCTGAGGACCTTCTTCATCGCCGCCGACCTGCTGCTGCGCGAGCCCTACGACGTGTTGCGCGCCGCGCAGCAGATCGCGCAGGAGCAGGCCGCGGGCCGGACGGTGGCCATCGTCGGCGAATACCACGGCCAGTGGCATGTGGCCGGGCGGCTGCACCAGCCGCTGGTGGAGATCGGAGCCGGCGAACTCGACGCCTGGCTCACGAAGAACCCGACCGGCCGTGTGCTGCTGATCCACCGCCGCGCCGACGATCTGCCCGCCGGCAAGCGCGTGGTCGTCGAGCAACCGCGCTGCAGAGGCGGGCGGCCGGCGATCGTCGGGATGGATTGACGCGGCTTCGCTTCAGCGCAAGCCGAACCGATCCAGCATCCGATAGGCCGTGCGCTCGGAAATACCCAGCACCTCGGCCACGCGGCGTCGGTTGCCGTCGTGGCGCTGCAGCAGCAGCGCCATGTAGCGGCGCTCCACTTCGTCCAGCGTCGGCTCGCCTTGCAACAGCGGGGACATCGCGTCGACGCCGGCAGCGCCGCCCACCGGCGCAAAGCTCGGCAGATGCCACGGTTCGATGGCCGCGCCGCGCGGCGCCAACAGCAGCGCGCGCTCGACGACGTTGCGCAGTTCGCGCACGTTGCCCGGCCAGTCGTAGGCGCACAGCTGCGCCATCGCCGCGTCGCTGAAGTGCATCGGCTCGACGCCTGCACCGGCGGCGCGTGCGGCACGCTGCGCGAAGTGGCGCACGAGCAGCGCGATGTCGTCGCGCCGCTCGCGCAGCGGCGGGACTTCGATGACGAAGGCGCTCAAGCGGTAGTACAGGTCGGCGCGGAAGCTGCCCTGCTGCACCATCTGCCGCAGGTCGCGGTTGGTGGCGGCGACGATGCGCGCGTCCGAGCGCAAGTCGGCCGTCGCGCCGACGCGGCGGAAGCGCCCCGTTTCCAGCACGCGCAGCAACTTGGCCTGCAGCGCGGGGCCGATGTCGCCGATCTCGTCGAGGAACAGCGTGCCGCCGGCCGCCGCTTCGATGAGACCCGGCTTGCGCCGGTCGGCGCCGGTGAAGGCGCCGCGCTCGTGGCCGAAGAGTTCGGATTCGAACAGCGTCTCCTGCAGCGTGCAGCAGTCCACCGCGACGAAGCGCTCGTCGCGCTTAGGTCCGGCCTGATGCAGCGCGTGCGCCACCAGCTCCTTGCCGGTGCCGCTCTCGCCGTGCACCAGCACCGTCACCGGCGCGCCGGCCACCGCATCGATCATGCCGCGCAGCCGCTGCAGCGCCGCGCTGTCGCCCAGCAGGTCGGGCGTGCGCCGCACGGCGCTGGCCGCCTGTTCCAGCGCATGGCCGGCGCGCAGCCGGCCGGCGTCGAGCGCTCGCCTGAGCACCAGCTCCAACTCGTCCAGGTTCACCGGCTTGACCAGATAGTCGGCGGCGCCCAGGCGCATCGCCTGCACCGCCTGGTCCACCGAGCCGTAGGCGGTGAGCATCACGGTGGGCCGCGTGCCGGCGATCTCCGACAGCGGGCCGAAGCCTTCCGCATCCGGCAGGTTCACGTCCAGCAGCACCAGGTCGGGCGCCTGCTCCTGCAGCTGGCGCCGCGCGTCGGCCCAGGTGCGCGCGCTGGCCGGCTCGAAGCCGGCCTTGCGCAGCGCCATCACCAGCATCTGGTTGAGGATCGCGTCGTCCTCGACGACCAGCACGCTGGGCTTCACGCGGCCTCCATCCGGGCGGGGACATCGGCATCGGGCAACGCCCACTCGATGGTGCTGCCGCGGCCGGGCTCGCTGTGCGCGCGGATCCAGCCGCCGCGCTGTTCGACCAGCGACTTGCAGATCGCCAGCCCCAGCCCCGTACCGCGCTCGCCGCCGGCGCGCCGGCTGTAGAAGGGCAGGAAGATCAGCGGCAGCTTGTCGGCGGCGATGCCGATGCCCCTGTCCTGCACGCGCATCGTCACGACGCCGTCGCGCGCCTCGGCGCGCACCGTGGCGACGCCGCCTTCGGGCATCGCGTGGATGGCGTTCTGCAGCACGTTGACCAGCACCTGGCGCAACTCGCCTTCGTCGCCCAGCACGCGCAGCCCCGATCGTTGCAGCGCCAGGTCGAGCCGCACGCCGCCGCGCCGTGCTTCTTCGGAGAGCAGCGTGAACACGTCATCCACCGCCGCGTCCACGCTTACCGGCAGCGCACGCTCGGCCGAAGGTTGGCTCAGGCGCATCAGCCGCTGCGTGATGTGCACGCAGCGGTCGATCTGCTGGTCCACGAGGTGCAGGTAGTGCTCCAGTTCGGCGCGCTGCAGGCTGCCGTCGGTCAAGCCGCGCAGGCACGACTGCAGCGCCAGGCGGATCGAAGCCAGCGGGTTGTGGATCTCGTGCGCCACGCCGTTGGCCAGCAGCCCGATGGCGCTCAGGCGCTGCTCCTGCGAGAAGCGCACGCGCTCCTGCAGCGGGCGGATGACCTCGATGGCCTGCCAGCGGCCGTCGGCCGAGCGCACCGGCGCGGCGTCGATCTCGACGTCCACGCGCTGGCCGTCGGCGCGGCAGAAGTCCATCACCGTGCGTTCGGCGTGGCCGCCGCGGCGCAAGGCCACCAAAGGACAATCGACCAGCGTCGACGCGCAGGGCTCGGCGCGGCCGCGGCTGACCCGGTGGCACGACTGGCCGACGATGTCCGCCAGCGGCCGGCCCACCAGCCGCGCATAGGCGGCGTTGGCCAGCACGATGCGGTGGTCGTCACCGATCAGCAGCATGGCGTCGGGCGCGCCGTCGAGCAGGCTCTGCAGGAACGCGCCGTGGCCGGCCAGGTCGCGCAGCTGCGTCTCGATCTGCGCCGCCATGCGGTCGAAGCCCTGGCCCAGCCGTGCCAGTTCGTCGCTGCCCTGCATGCCGCTGCGCGCACCGAACTCGCCGGCGCCGAAGCGCTGCACCGCGCCGTGCAAACGCGCCAGCGGGCGCAGCAGGTCGCGGCGCAGCACCCACGCCACCCACGCGCCCAAGGCCAGCAGCACCAGCACCGCACCGGGCAGCAGCCCGCGGCTGCCCAGGCTGAGCGCGGCACGCTCGCCCTCGCTGGGCGCGAATTCGAGCAGCAGCACACCGTTCACCGGGTACGCGGCCTGCGCGCCGTGGCAGCCCTGGCAGGCCGGCTGGTTGCGCACCGGATAGACGACGCGCAGCCGCTGCTCGCTGCCGCGGCCGGCCCACTGCAGCGTGGGCGCGGCAATGGCGCCGCAGCCCGCCGTCAGGCACAGGCCCTGCAACTCGGCCGAACGGTCGTCGCGGCGCTTGACACCTTCCGATGCAAAGCGCACCTCGCCCTGCGGCGTGGTCAGCAGTGCCTCGGCCACGCCGGGCAGCGTGCCCAGGTGCTGAACCAGCCGCGTCAGCCCTTCCAGGTCGCGCTTGAGCATCGCGTTGAGCAGGCTGGCCTCGAACAGCGAAGCCATGCGCAGCGACGCGCGTTCGTGCTCCTGCTGCATGGCCTGGCGGCCTATCCACACCGACAGCCCGAGCAGCAGCCCCAAGCCGATCAACAGCGCCGGCACCAGCCGCAGCGCGATGCGCCGCGCCAGCGGCGATGCGCGCAGCGGCGCCGCGGCGATGCGCGGCGCGGGCAAGGCGGTCAGCGAGGACGTGGGGGACGGCACTGCAGCGACGCTAGCGGTTGCGCGGTGGCTGGCGCTTGATGCGGCTCAAGCGCTAAAAAAGAGGGTGCGGTCCGAAGGCCGCACCCCGAAATGACGAGCAAAGCCTGGCCGCCTTCCTCGTCAAGGTCCACTCGCGCCTTGCCTCTTCCTATGCCGGCTGCGGCGCGGCGGCGGGCAAGGCCTGCTCGACGCCGCGGCAGACCTGCAGCGTCAGCGTCGCCAGCGCTGCATAGATCGGCGTGCCGGCGCGCTGCGCCACGCGTTCGGCAAAGCGCGGCAGCCAGCGCATCAGGTGCTGGGCCATGAAATCGCGCGCCTCGTCGAGCGCGCCCTTGTCGAGCAGCGCGGCGACGAAGCTCAACTGGTGTGTCAGGTGGTCGTCGGGCAGCATGCGCCAGTCGGGCGCGCCCAGTCCATGCTTGCGGTAGGCCTCGCGCACGGCGAAGGTCGGGCCCTGCAGCAGCAGGTGGTCCTCGTCGAGCCACACCGACTCATACGGCGAAGCCTGGATGTGGTGCGTCAGGTAGATGGCCGCGAAGTCGGCCGCCAAGTCGTCGGCCGCGCGCTGCGCGTCGGCGTCGCAGGCGGCGCGCAGCAGCCGCAGCGCGCTGCACATCTGCGCCATCGCCGCGTCCTGCACCGACAGCACGCTCAAGCCCGCCGGAAAGCCGGCCTCGTGCAGCGCCAGCCAAGCGGCGGGCGGCTGCTCGGCGGCGTGCAGCCAGGCGAGAGTGCGCAGGTCGTCGGCGGCGTCGCGCAGGCTTCCGGGCGGCGTCATTCCACCTTCCCCTTGGGGTGCGCAACGAAGACGATCGACGGGTGCGTCAACTCCGGGTCGGCCTGGAAGCGCACCTGGCCGACCACCTTCTCGCCCGGCCCCACGGCCTTGGTCGCGTAGGTGCCGGCGCGCAACTGGTCGATGGGCCCGATGTCCAGCGTGCGCATCATGCAGGCCATCACGCAATAGGGCTTGCGGTTGGCTTCCAGCTCGTCGATGCACATATTGCACTTCTTGACGAGGTTGTCGCTGGGGTCGTACTGCGGCGCGCCGTAGGGGCAAGCGGCCTCGCAGCGGCGGCAGCCGATGCACAGCGACGAATCGATGTCGACCACGCCGTTGTCGGCGCGCTTCCAGATCGCGCCGGTCGGGCACGTCGGCAGGCACGCCGGCTCGGCGCAGTGGTTGCACGACATGTTGACCTTGTAGGCGAACACCTCGGGGAAGGTGCCGCCCTCGTGGTACATGACGCGCCGGAAGCGCGGGCCCGGGGCCAGGCCGTTCTTGTCCTTGCAGGCGATTTCGCAGGCGCGGCAGGCGATGCAGTCGACGTTGTTGTGCACGAAGCCCAACTGCACCGCCGGCTTCACCGGCTCGTAGGTGGTGGCGTCGCGCCGCGCTTGCGCCTCGGGCACCTTGGCCTTGGCCTCGGCGTCGAGCTTGTTGATGCGCACCGGCTCCGGCGCCTTCTTGTCTTTGGTGGCCATTGCTGTACTCCCGCCTAGTAGTCGCGACGGAAGACGCCGGAACGCGAAATCGCCAACTGGTCCCAGCCGGGCTTGTGCTCCAGCTCGGTCTTGCGGATGCCGGCCAGCACGGTGTTGTAGGCAAAGGCGCCGGCGGGGCTGGGCTCGTCGGCGGTCAGGAAGTCGGGGTTGCCGGCGCGGTCGATGCCGTTCTTGTCCAGGTCCAGCCACGCGCCTTCGTGCAGCACGGCCACGCCGGGCAGGCAGCGCTCGGTCACGTAGGCCGGCACGACGCAGGAGCCGCGATCGTTGTAGACCTCGACCGTGTCGCCGGTGACGATGCCCAGCTTCTTCGCGTCACTGGCGTTGATCGTCACCTCCTGCGAACAGGTCTCGCGCAGCCAGCCGACGTTGTGATAGATCGAGTGCGTGCGCTCGCGCGGGTGCGGGCTGATCAGGTGGAACGGGAACTGTGCCGTCTTCGGGTGGTTCAGCGATTCAAAGGGCTCGATCCACTTCGGGATCGCCGGGATCGGGTAGCCGTACTGCGTCTTCGTCCAGTCCTTGATGCCGGCCAGGTAGGGACTGAAGATCTCGATCTTCCCCGAAGAAGTCTCGAACTTCGCGCCCTTCTCGATCTGCTCGCGGAAAGCGACCAGCGGCTGGTCGAAGACGAATTTGTAGACGCCGTGCTTCTTGAAATCTTCCCAGCTCATCGTGACGTGCTGGTGCGCTCGCACCTTGCCGTTCCACCAGGCGCTGAGGTAGGCCTCGTCGACCGCGTCGGGGTTGCGGAAGTAGCTGCGCGTGGCGCGCGGGTTGTACTTCTTGCCGAAGCCCTTCAGCTTGGGGTCCAGCGCCTCGAGCCGGTAGGCCAGCTCGGTGAAAACCTGGAAGTCGGTCTTGCTCTCGCCCAGCGGCTCGATGACCTTCGGCCGGTGGATGTAGTAGTGGCCCTTGTACCAGGGCAGCGCGGCGTCGTGGCGCTCGAAGTGCGTGGCGATCGGCAGCAGCACGTCGGCGTACAGGCCCGACGGCGTGATGGTCGCGTCCATGCACACCACCAGCTCCAGCTTGTCGATGGCCTGGATTTCCTTGTTGATGTTGGTCAGCTGGTTGAACCAGTCCGAACCCTGCCAGAAGATGCCCTTGATGTTCGGGATCTTGCCGTCCAGCGCATCGTCGCGCGGCCACAGGCCGACTTCCTCGCGCCTGACGTTCGGGTAGTTCAGCACGCAGTGCGCCCAGCGGTCGCTCTTGATGCTGGCCCACCAGAGGTTGGCGTTCTCGTCGTAGGGGTAGGCCACCGACTCGGCGTGCCAGGACTTGCCCACGCCCTCGGCGCTGCCGCCGAGCTTGCCGATGTTGCCGGTGATGGTCTGCACCGCCGCCGCCATGCGGTTGTACTGCTCGCCGTAGGACGCGCGGCCCGGCGCCCAGCTGGCCTTCAGCGCCGCGGGCTTGGTGCCGGCGTACAGGCGCGCGAGCTTGCGGATGTCGTCGGCACTGACGCCGCAGATGGCTGAAGCCCACTCGGCCGTCTTCGGCGTGCCGTCGCGCGTGCCGAGGATGTAGTCCTTGAAGCTCTCGGCGTCGCCCCATTCCTTGGGCATCGTGCCCCTGTCGACGCCGAGCGCGAATTGGTCGATGAAGGCCTGGTCGTGCAGGTTCTCGCTGAAGATCACGTGCGCCATGCCGGCCAGCATCGCGGCGTCGGTGTTGGGCTTGATCGGGATCCACCAGGCGTCGTAGGCGGCCGCCGAATCGGTGTACTGCGGGTCCACCAGCACGAACTTGCAGCCGCGCTGCTTGG